>NZ_CP118270.1:6671964-6983959 GCF_028771845.1 Paenibacillus marchantiae
CTCGCTCTTGGGTACAAAATATAAACGAACAGAACCATTTCGATTTATATTTTGAAGATTGAAAGCCGCTCAATGGATTTATGCAATATGCCCGCTAACCAGTGAAACCGCCAGTTTCAACGCTTCATCCAGCTTGGTTGCATCCTTGCCTCCGGCTTGCGCCATATCAGGACGTCCGCCACCTCCGCCGCCGCATACTGCCGCAACTTCCTTGACGATTTTACCTGCATGCAGCCCTTGTTTTACTTGTTCAGCAGGGACAGCTACAACAAAATTCACTTTGCCGTCAGATGGAGCACCCAGTACGAGTACTGCATTAGGCAGTTTTACTTTCAATTCATCAGCCACTGTACGCAGTGCATCCATGTTCGGAGCATCCACACGAGCTGCAAGCAATTGTGTATTTCCTGCTTGTACCACTTGATCTGTCAATGCGCCTGCTTCCATGGCACTCAGTTTGCTTTGCAGTGATTCAGTCTCTCTCGCAGCTTCTTTCAATTGCTGATTCAAACCTTCAATGCGTTTAGGAACATCCGCCACATTTGCTTTGAGCAGGGATGCGGATTGTTTGAGCAATTCAAGCTGACTTTCTACATACAGATACGCGCCACGGCCAGTCACAGCTTCGATCCGACGTACGCCGGAGCCGATTCCGCTCTCGCTCACCAGCTTGAAGATACCAATCTCTGATGTATTGTTTACGTGACAGCCGCCACAAAGTTCCAAACTATAGTCTCCGACTTGTACCACACGTACGATATCGCCGTATTTTTCACCGAACAGTGCCATTGCACCCATTTCTTTAGCTTCATCAATAGCTTTCAGTTCAATGTTTACGTTCAGACGATTCCAGATCTGTTCGTTTACCTGACGCTCGATCTCTGTTAATTCTTCCGGCGTAATGCTGCCGAAGTGCGAGAAGTCAAAGCGCAGACGTTGAGGCTCTACGAGTGATCCTGCCTGATTGACATGCGTTCCGAGCACATCTTTGAGCGCTTTGTGCAGCAAATGAGTTGCGGTATGGTTTTTGATAATATCGCCGCGTTTGGACGCATCCACTTCAGCTTTAATCACATCACCCACACGCAGTTCACCGGACTCTACAGTCACCAGATGTACGTGTTGTCCCAGCGGAGCTTTGAACAGACCTTGCACTTTCGCCGTTACACTGGCTCCGCGCAGCAAGCCCTGGTCACTCACTTGTCCGCCACTTTCCGCATAGAACGGAGTCTTATCAAGGATGACCTGGCATGTCTGTCCTTCGCTTACGGAGTCTACCAGTGCGTCACCAGCAACGATGGCTACCACTTTTGCTTCCGTCAACAGGTCATTATAACCAACAAACTCGCTTTTAACCGCAAGATCGGCAAGCGGTCCGCCTTGAACCTTCATGCTCTCGCTTTCTTGGCGTCCTGCACGTCCCAGCTCACGCTGCTTCTGCATCGAAGCATCAAAACCTTCACGATCTACCGTCAGACCATGCTCTGCTGCATAATCTTCTGTCAGGTCAAACGGGAAACCGTACGTATCATATAGTTTGAATGCTTCAGGCCCGCTAATAACCGTACGTCCTTCGGACTTGGCTGTGCCGCTGATATCCGCAAGAATAGCCAGACCATCTGTGAGTGTTTCGTGGAAACGCTCTTCCTCGGTTTTGATCACTTTAGCGATAAACTCCTGTTTGTCCACGACTTCCGGGTAGTACATCCCCATTACTTCACCAACAGTCGTTGTCAGTTCATATAGGAATGGACGGTCCAGTCCCAGTACTTTTCCGTAACGTACGGCACGGCGGAGCAAACGGCGAATGACATATCCGCGTCCTTCATTACTTGGCAGAACGCCATCACCCACAGCAAAGGCAACGGTCCGAATGTGGTCGGCAATGACTTTAAGTGCAACGTCAATCTCTACGCTGTCATTATATTTCACACCGGCAAGAGCCGCTGTTCTTTGAATCATTGGTTGGAACAGATCTGTGTCAAAGTTGGAATCCACATTTTGCAGAATGGATGCAAAGCGTTCCAGACCTGCGCCTGTATCAATATTTTTGTTCGGAAGCGGTGTATAGCTACCGTCCTTGTTGTGATTGAACTGGGAGAATACCAGGTTCCATACTTCGAGGTAACGTTCATTTTCCCCGCCTGGATACATCTCGGGATCATTCATGTCGTTGCCATAAGCTTCGCCGCGATCATAGAAGATTTCGGTACAAGGTCCACACGGACCTTCGCCGATATCCCAGAAGTTCTCATCCAGTTTGATGATACGCTCAGCAGGCAAGCCTACTTTTTCGTTCCACAGTTTGAAAGCTTCTTCGTCTTCCGGGTATACCGTTACGGAGAGACGTTCCGGATCAAAACCGATCCATTCTTTGCTTGTGAGAAATTCCCATGCCCAAGTAATCGTCTCTTCCTTGAAATAGTCTCCGATGGAGAAGTTACCGAGCATTTCGAAGAACGTATGGTGACGGCGAGTTTTGCCGACATTTTCAATATCGTTCGTACGAATACATTTTTGGGAGTTGGCAAGACGTGGATTCTCCGGTTTCTCCCGACCGTCAAAATACGGTTTCAACGGTGCCATACCCGCATTGATCCACAGAAGGGATGGATCATTATGAGGTACAAGCGATGCGCTTGGCTCGATTTTGTGACCTTTACTTGCAAAAAACTCTATCCATTTGGACCGGATTTCACTGGCTTTCATACGGAGTGCCCCCAATTAATTATAATAGTCCGGTGCGTATTCGCTCCGGGTTGTTAACAAGTAAAAATAAACACAAAAAACGCCCCTGATAGTCAGGGACGATTGTAATCGCGGTACCACCCTGGTTATTGCTGTTCATCCGCAGATGAAACAAACAATCTCCTCGTTGATGCGAAATAACGGTCGCTCCCGGCAGGGTTGTCCTGCACTCCGAAATTAGCTTTCCGCCGCTTCAACTTTCAAGACTCTTCCAGCCATCGGGCTCAGATTACATCTGATCCGAAGAAGTCTATTCTCTGAGGAAAGGAACCTCGGCGTACTTCATTTCATCATCGATTTCTTGTTCTAAACATACCCCTCCATTATATCGATATGCCTATATGGTGTCAACGCACCCTTTAGGACCAGACTGTTGCTACGATTAGTCCGTTCTTCTTTTGATGTAATAGGCAAAAAAGTGCTGCACAATGACCTTCAGAACAGCAAAAACTGGCACCGCTAGAATGAGACCTACTATGCCCGCCAGTTCGCCTCCCACAAGGAGCGCGAAGATAATCGACAACGGATGTAAATGCAAAGTCCGCCCTACCACCTGAGGGGAGATGACGTTGCTCTCCAGCACCTGGCACAGTGTGTTCACAATAACAACGAAAAGCACCATTTTGAACGATACCGTAGACGCCATCACCACTGCAGGAGCAGCTCCAAGAAACGGCCCCAAATAAGGCACGATGTTAAATACAGCGACAATGCTCGCGAGCAGCAGTGCATAAGGCATATCAATGACCATGTAACCAATGTAGGCAAAGATGCCCACAATCACACAGACGATAAATTGTCCGCGAATATAGTTTCCCAAGGCCGTGTCAATCTCTTTCATAACCGAAACAATGGCCTTGCGCCGTGAGCGGGGCAGGTACGCCACAATCGTACGCTCGAACACCTCAAAATCTTTTAACATATAGAAAATGAGAAATGGCACGATAAACACGTTGAACAACACATTAATGGTTGTCCCGATATTATCCATCAGCTTCGTGATCCCCTGGGTCAGCCGATCCTCCATCTGGAAAAACCAGCTGTTCATACCTGTACGCACACTTGGCGGCATCAATTTGTGATCCATATTGTTCATCAGACTCTGAGCACGCATCGACAGTTCAGGCATATGCTCGTTCAGTTCCTCCAACTGTTCAATCAACACCGGAATGACATTCATCAGGATGACCCCGATACAGGTGAGGAAAAAAGCATAGATTAACAGCACGGCAATGGTTCGAGGGACTTTGCGCCCTCCCAGCATGCTTACAATCGGATTGAGAACATAGGATATGATGAGGGCCACGATAAATGGTGCCAGCACTGTTTTCAAAAATCCATATATATGAAGCAGTAATGGCCGCAGCAGCCATATAAAATATAGAATAATCAATCCGAGTAGCAGCCAGATGGCATAACGGAACAGCTTGTTTTTGGTTAATTGCTCCACTTGCATCTCTCCCTTTTGGACTGGCTCTGAAAGTCAGTATATGTAAGGAAGGGAATATTTATTAACACACAAAAAAAGCGTCTCCTTCATAACGAAGGAGACGCATCTTGTGATCCGGGTTAGCATATATTCATACAAGTTCCCTTGAACCACTATGTAACCGCAGCTATATACATCTGTCATCATTTCATGACAGCATTCAATGACAGTCTTTGTCATGAAACCGCATATAGAAGAAGTTATGCTTCTTATTAAGAAGAAGCATGAAGATGAGGGAAGTCTTGCGGCAGCTCTTCCCCGAAGAACAGATCATCGAGGGAGCTGAGCGTGCCATCTTCTTCCACTTGGTATACGGACATTTTCTCACCGTTCACTGTTAATTCGATAAAGCATCCCCAGCAATAAAACTGGTGGGAACCGATTTTCCCAATATCTTTGGAACTACAGTTTGGACATTTCATATTCATTCACCTATCCATTAACAGAATGAATGGCATTTTCCAAGCGCTGTTCACTCAGCGGCGGCACCATAATGGCACTTTCCCCAATAGACATATCGCTTGTACATGGCAGCCATTTGCGGCCCTCAATCAAATCGGACACAAAACCGTCCGTAATTTCAATCCCTATTATTGTATTTCCCAACTCCTGGTCAAAATAAACATCAGAGACACGTCCAAGCAGCAAACCTTCTTCGGTGAGCACGGACATCTCCTTCAATTTAGACTGGCCGAGGAGGTACGTGTGTTTTATGTCGTCGGCTCCCGTTTTGCGGACAGCCTGTTGATTACGGATCATGACGGCATCTTCGCCGTAGGCAACGATATCTTGCCACTGCACGATTTTGACATGACTGGTAAACAGGCCTTTGTTTTCAAGTTCAATGCCTTCAATTTTCCAATCGTCATTCACAATGAAATCCTGGATTTTACCGACCTGCTTTCCATCCTCAACGTCAAAAACGGCAAGTCCGATCATTTCCTGAAGCTTCATCGCAGGGTCCTCCTCATCTTCTTATCATTAAATAGTCGCGGCGCTATTGCTAGGTATGCCCAAAGTTGATGAGTGGCAATCAGACGCCGATCATCAAAACCGCTTCTATCCAACCGATGAAATGGAACTTCTTCCCTCCTTCTGTTCCATGTGCAAAGAGCCCCTTAGGCTCTATTACGCAGTCGCCCAAGAATGGTTCCAATTTTTTCGGCGGTTATCATGATTTCTTCCGTAGTATTACCCAACCCCCAGCTAAAACGAATCGCGGAATGCAAAAATGTCTCCGGCAGCTTCATCGCTTTGAGTACATGGGATACTTCGAGGGAACCGGAAGTACATGCCGAACCGCTCGCAACTGCGATGCCTTCCATATCCAGATTCATGAGCATCGTCTCTGTGGAAACTTCCGGAAAGCTGATGTTCAGGATATTGGGCAGCGTATATTCCGGATGTCCGTTGACGTGGAAATGCTCCAACCCTACATGCTGCTCCAATTGTTCCAGAAGTAATGATCGCAATGCCAGATCATGTTCACGGCGCGCATCCGCTTGTTCTCCTGATATTTTCAACGCCTCCGCAAAACCAGCGATACCCGCTATATTCTCGGTACCCGCCCGTCGCTGCCGTTCCTGAAGGCCACCATGAGATCTCGCTTCCAGCACAATTCCGCGCCGTACATATAGTGTACCCACACCTTGAGGACCATTAATTTTATGAGCAGAGAAGCTGATCAGATCCACAGGCAGTTCCTTGCAGGAAATTTCCTGGGTGCCAAGAGCCTGAACTGCATCGGTATGGAACAAAATATCATGTTGACGGGCCAATTCACCAATTTCGCGGATAGGCTGAATCGTACCCACTTCATTATTGGCATACATCATGGTGATCAGCACTGTATCTGGCCGGATGGCATCTTTCAGCTCTTCCAAACGTATTCTTCCGTACTCATCTACAGGCAAATAGGTCACGTCATAGCCTTGTCGCTCCAACTCCTGACAAGTATGCAGTACCGCATGATGCTCAATGGCCGTTGTAATGATGTGCCGTCCCCGTTCATTTCTCGCTGAAACTGCGCCAAATATCGCCAGATTGTCACTTTCCGTGCCGCCTCCGGTAAATACGAGTTCATCTGGGAAACAACCCAAAGACGCCGCAATGACATCCCTTGCTCCACTGACGGTCCGTTTGGCTTCACGCCCAAAGGCATGGATACTTGATGCATTGCCATATTGCCCTGTCATAACTTTCATCATCGCTTCCGCGACTTGTGGGTGCATAGGTGTCGATGCGGCGTGATCCAAATATATTCTTTTCATTGATTTCACCCCGTTATATGTTGGACTTCCATATTTTCAAATCATTAAAGAAGCTTGTTGCACGGCTAAAGCCCCCAAATATGGGGGCTTTAGTGTGTCGTCTGTGATGCTCATCATCAACTATATTAGATATAGAACATGTAGCTGTCTTTTTGCTCCTGATCCTGGAATGTAATCAGATCCTTCAGCGTTGTTGAATCCAATACTTCTGCAATGCCATCACGGATGCGCAACCACAAATCGCGCTTCGCCGGATCATCTTCCTCCGTGAAATCCACTGGAGAGATTGGACCTTCCAGTACACGAATAACATCCCCTGCCGTTACGGTAGCAGGATCGCCTGCCAGAATGTAACCGCCGTAGGCGCCACGGATACTCTTGACCAGTCCTGCATTACGCAGGGGAGCGATCAATTGCTCCAGATAATGCTCCGAGAGCTGGTTGCGCTCGGCAATACTTTTCAAAGATGTAGGGCCTTCGCCTGTTCTGGCTGCCAGCTCCATCATGATTGTGAGCCCATAACGGCCCTTTGTCGATATTTTCAAAGGAGTCACCTCTTTCAATTTTCGAAAAAACAAGTTGTAAAACATAAAATAACAGGATGTGGTCCAAGACCGTCTTTCTAGGATCCGCCACAGCGGGATATGAAAAATACAGACCTAGTCCCTCTAATCCTCCGTATTCCGATCATAACCCTCAGCTAATGTTAACATATCTGCATGCTTTATGGAAAAAAAAGATTGACGAAATTCCAAAATGTGCGCCTGTGGTGGACACTATCCAAAGTTGGCCGGGTGTATCGTAACTTGAGTCCGGTTATGCTAGAATAAGAAACGAAACACATTTATATAGAGAAATGGTGATAACGATGTCCAAAACAATTGAAAATACACGGGTCGTCGTTGGCATGTCCGGAGGTGTCGATTCTTCCGTCACCGCACTGCTGCTGAAGGAGCAGGGTTACGATGTCATCGGCATTTTCATGAAAAACTGGGATGACACGGACGAGTTCGGCCACTGTACTGCTGAAGAAGATTCAGAGGACGTACGCCGGGTTTGCGAACAGATCGGCATTCCTTACTACACTGTCAACTTCGAGAAAGAGTACTTTGATAAAGTATTTTCCTATTTCCTTGATGAATATAAGTCGGGTCGGACTCCGAATCCTGATGTCATGTGTAATCGTGAGATCAAATTCGGCGAATTCCTGAACAAAGCACTGGATCTCGGCGCTGATTATGTGGCTACAGGCCACTATGCTCGCCTCATTGAAGAAGATGGAACGTTCAAACTGCTGCGCGGTGTGGACAGTAACAAAGACCAAACGTACTTCCTCAATGCACTGAATCAGAACCAGCTGTCCAAAGCCATGTTCCCGATTGGTCATCTTCCAAAACCGGAAGTGCGCAAGATTGCAGAAGCAGCTGGCCTGTACACCGCGAAGAAAAAAGATAGCACAGGTGTCTGCTTCATCGGCGAGCGCAACTTCAAAGAGTTCCTGAGCAACTATCTTCCTGCCAAAGGTGGAGACATGGTTGATATTGCAACCGGAGAAGTGAAGGGCCGTCATGATGGTCTGATGTACTATACGCTTGGACAACGTCAAGGTCTCGGCATTGGCGGTTCCGGTAATGGTGAACCCTGGTTCGTGGCAGACAAGGATTTGGAGAAAAATCAACTGCTTGTCGTTCAAGGCGATGCACATGCAAGCCTGTATTCAACCGGTCTGACTGCAACAGGTGTAAACTGGATCGCAGGTGCAGCACACATGCCTAACGTACCATTCCGTTGTACCGCCAAATTCCGCTATCGTCAGCCGGATCAGGGTGTAACCCTGACATGGCAAGAAGATGGCAGCGTGGATGTACAGTTTGACCAACAGCAAAAAGCGATCACGCCAGGTCAAGCCGTTGTGTTTTATGATGGAGAAGTGTGTCTCGGCGGCGGAACGATCGATCAGGTTCAAAAAGTGCCTGTACCGGCGCTGCAATAGATCAATAACAGAAATGAATCCTTCCCCATATGGATTTTGCACAATACCCTGTATTCCTATAACAAAAGCCATCTTTCATGTATACCATGACGGATGGCTTTTTTCCTTCTTTTTCCTGCAAAAAAAATAATTATTTTCACTTATGCAGCCAGCCACACTCCTGCAAAAGAAGCCGCAACCCCCAGCAGTACCGAACTGATGACGTATATAAATGCTCTTAAGTAACGTTCCTGCCCCATCAAACCAAGGGTCTCATATCCAAATGTAGAGAATGTGGTATACGCTCCGCAAAATCCAGTCCCCCAAATCACCCAGACTTCTTCCGGGATTGAAGCTGACTTATGCCAGCCATAGAGTAATCCAAGTAACAGAGAACCACTGATATTAATGACCCATGTCCCCCATGGGAAGGCCGTTCCTAGCGAACCGGATATCCATCGACCCAAACTGTAGCGAAGCACCGCACCCAGCATTCCTGCAAGTCCAATCCAGATGATCATGGTGCAACACCATCCTGCGTCGGTTTACTCAGCATTCGCTGTCCAACTTTAATCCCCAATGCACACAGCAATAACCCTGCAAATACACTCACAACGAGGTATATAACAGCCTTCCCCCACATTCCTCCCTCGGATAAACGGACCATATCGAGAGTAAAGGTGGAGAATGTGGTGAATGCCCCAGTAAATCCCGTACCAATTGCAAGACGAAGTTGAGGCGTTATTTTACCTGGAAAAGCTATGGTGAAGAACCAACCCAAAAACAGGCTCCCGATGGCATTGATCAACATCACTGCCCAAGGAAAGCCCTCATTGGCTGCTGGCATCCATAACTGTATCCCATATCGGCATAATGTACCCAAAATTCCACCGATTCCAATATAGAATATTTCTTTCATCGTTCAAGCATCTCCCGGGTCATGGATCTTACAGCTCTCTGCGCCGCTGCTGGTTTAGACGAATCTTCGATTCATTGCCTTGTTCCGTTGCTTCATAGAAAATACGGCGTGAGAGCTGTTTCGGTAAATATTCCTGCTTCACATAATGGCCCGGATAATTGTGCGGGTATTGGTAGCCTTCATGTCCCAGCTTCACTGCACCGGAATAATGGGTATCCCTCAGATGAAGAGGGACTTCAGCCGATTTCACCTCATCAATGGCATTCATCGCTTTCGAGATCGCAGTGTACACCGCATTGGACTTCGGACTTTCAACAGCAAACAGGATTGCTTGGGCAATGTTCAGCTTGGCTTCAGGCCAGCCATTATTGCGATAAGCATCCAGCGCCCCAATGGCCTGGGTCATCGCTTGCGGATTCGCAAGTCCAATATCTTCACTGCTCGCTGCAATCAGACGACGTATAAACGTCATCGGGTCCATGCCCAGCTTCTCTACCGCATACAAAAACCAGAACAGTGCTGCATCACTGGAACCCCGGATGCTTTTATGAAATGCCGATAATACATCATATTGTGTCGATTCATCTGCCTTCACAATCGGACGACGAATAGATTCTTCAGCTACATCAAGCGTAATGTGAATCGAGCCGTCCTTCTCTGGCGGTGTAGTCAGTGCAGCAAGTTCCAAGGCGTTCAGCGCACGCCGAATATCGCCATTTGCCATCGTCGCAATATGCTCCAATGCCTCCTCGTCTGCCTGCAGATCCATGAATCCCAAACCTTTATCCACATCCGTCAGTGCCCGGCGCATCGCAATCAGGGAATGCTCTTTGTTCAAAGACTCCAGCTGAAACAGCGTGGAACGGCTCATCAAGGCCCCATTCACATAATGAAAGGGATTCTCTGTCGTTGCACCGATAAAAATGATCGTGCCCTTCTCTACTGCAGGCAGCAGTGCATCCTGACGTGAACTATTAAAGCGGTGTACTTCGTCGAGGAACAAAATGGTTTTTGTTCCGTACAACTGCTTGTTCGTTTGCGCCTGCTCGATGACTTCACGTACATCTTTGACGGAAGCATCCACTGCATTCAGACGGACGAACTGTCCTTGGGTATGCTGGGAAATAATATGTGCCAGTGTCGTCTTGCCACATCCCGGAGGACCATAAAGCAAGATAGACGAGATCTGATCCGCTTCGATAGCGCGCCGAAGCAATTTCCCCGGTCCAATAATGTGTTCTTGCCCAATATATTCATCAAGACGCTCTGGCCGCATGCGGTCAGCGAGCAGTCTTGCTTGAGGTTCTGAATCTTGCTGAAACGAAAATAAATCCATTGCTCATCACTTCCTTAACGGATTGCCTTTACTTGTTCCTTATTAAATTCTGATTAATCGCTATTCTCTATCATATCATACTCCCGCGGCAGCATACCCATAAATGCGCCAAGCGCACTGCTGACAAAAGCATCCTTGCGCGTAATAAAATGAGTCATCATCCGATTCATGCCTGCCGGGAGTGTGTGCTTGCGCAGTGATCCATTTTGGATCTGATGCCGAATGACGATTTCGGGTAACAGTGAAATTCCCATGCCGGATGTAACCCCGCTAATAATCGCTTCAAGGGTTCCAAATTCCATAATGACCGGACGGGTTACACCGCTAGCCGATAACCATTCCTCCAAAATCTGACGATACGAACATCCCATGCTGTAGACCAGAATCGGTTTACTGGTGAGTTCTTCATCTTCTGGTCCCATACCAGAGGAGACAACGAATAGTTCTTCATCGAATACGGGAGTAGAAGCAATATCAGGGTGATCACATGAACAACCGATAAACGCCCCTTCCAATTCATACCCAATAACCTGATCCATAAGCACTTGAGAGTTACCTGTATTCAAAGATAAGGAGACAGCCGGATGCTGTTTATAATATTTCGCAAAAAGCTCAGGTAAACGTACCGCTGCGGCAGTCTGCGTGGAGCCTATGCATAGTGGTCCAGAAGGTTCAATTGTAGAGCTCAACGCTTTACCAGCCTCATCGAGCAGGCCTACAATTTTATCCGCATACGTCAGCAGCATCTCACCTGCTGGAGATAACGTCATCCCCCGATTATGACGAATAAACAGCAGTGTCCCTACTTCGGATTCCAGATGTCGTATCCTTGCTGTGACATTGGACTGCACGTAACCGAGGCGCTCCGCAGCTCGGGTTAGATTCCCTTCTTGTGCGACACATTGAAATATCCTTAAATCCCCACTTTCCATAGTAAACCTCCCCAATAAAACGATATCCATTCTGACATCATTTAAAATGATATCTAATCCATTAACAATCATTATACAGTATAGCTGCTTCGAGCTACAATCGGGGTAATCAGAACACAGCAACTTACTACTCGCTGAGTTCACTTAAGGAGTGTTAATAATAATGAACTGGACGAACACTGTAGTTTTGGTAACCGGAGGTGGTACGGGTATAGGCCGAGATACCAGTATACTGCTCGCTAATCGTGGAGCAACCGTTGCCGTCAATTACTCCCGTTCCCAGGATGAGGCCGAAGAGACTGTACAACATATTTTGAATGCGGGAGGTCATGCTTTTGCAGTTCAGGCTAATGTGGGTTTCGATGTCGAGGTTCGTCAAATGGTAGCCTTTATCACTAATAAAGTTGGCCCTGTGACCGCACTCGTAAATAACGCCAGCATTACGCATCATATCCCAATGAAGGATCTGGAATCCGTAACGGATGACATATGGAATGAACTATATGACGTTAATGTTAAAGGCATGTTTTACTGCGCACGAGCTGTAGCGAAAGGAATGCAGCAGGCAGGTCAAGGCGCAATCGTTAACCTTGGCAGTATCGCTGGCAGCACAGGATCTGGGTCCTCCCTTCCTTACGCAGTTTCCAAAGCAGCAGTACACGGTTTGACGAAGTCTTTGGCACACTCGCTATCCCCCGATATTCGGGTTAACGCCATCATTCCGGGTGCAGTCGCAACCCGATGGTGGGCAGGAAAGGAAGAACAAATGCATCGTCTGGGTGGTGAATTATTGTTGCAGCGAATAGCGGCAAGCGAAGACATTGCACATATGATATGCGCCGCGTTGGAGCAACCATCCATGACAGGGCAACTGATTACAGTAGATAGCGGTCAGACGTTATGATTATGAGCATGGGAAGCGAAGTGGAGGAATCCTGATGAAGCCTTTAAAATATACGCTCCTGATCCTTGTTACAACTCTCATCATGGGAACCTCGTTTCCCGTAGGAAAAATCGGTATGATGTATGCTCCTCCCTTTTTGTTAATGGGACTTCGCTATATATTGGCAGGAGCATTACTAGCGTGGCTCATCAGAAAACGCCCCATGCCTGTGGGGTGGAAACAGTGGATGCAAATCGCCGTAATCGGTCTGTTCCAGTCGGCGGGAGTGATGGGCTGTGCCTACTACAGCATGAACTGGATCAGTTCGGGAGAGTCCGCCATAATCACCTTTACGAATCCGTTGCTTGTCATCATCCTGAGTGCTGCTCTATATGGTGTGTCCTATCGTTTTAGCCAGTGGACCGGTGTGATTCTCGGATTTGTCGGAGTGGCGCTGACCTTTGGATTCCATCTGAGCTTGAGTCCAGGGACATGGATTGGGTTTGGTGGCGCTGTCTCCTTTGCTGTATCCACGTTGCTCATTAAGCGCTGGGGAGCTGCTCATGATACATTTGTACTTACCGCTTACCAAATGCTCGCTGGAGGGGCAGTACTGCTTCTACTGAGTGTGTTTACAGAGCAGCCTCGTTTTATCGTAAATACAACGTCCATCGTTGTCCTGGTTTGGCTGACAATTTTCTGTTCCATCATTCAGTTCACCCTCTGGTTTTATTTGCTGCAGAACACAGATCCGGCCAAAACCAGTTCCTTTCTTTTTCTGGCACCGCTGTTTGGACTGCTGTCGAGCTTCGTCTTGTTGGAAGAGCATGTCGGCTGGATTGTGGGTGCAGGTGGGGTAATGATCTGTCTGGGCATTTTCCTGGTTAACCGCCACCCCTCCAGACATAAGTCAGTTTGGGAATAAGCCGAGTTTGACCCAACGTACACCTGCAAATTAACCAGCAGAAGAACAACAACCAAACTTTAGGTGTACCTCTCGAAAATAATACTCATCTGAAAAGTACAAAAAAGAGCATGGTGCTTTAACAGCGCCATGCTCTTTCTTTATTGATGCTATGTTCAACAACAAGGTTTCACTCTGCCTCGCTGTCAGGCCAACCCTGAATGGCAACAGACTCGCCTTCCAGATTGTGGGTTGCAGCAGCATAGTCTGGCAATGGGCCGTCGTGGAATAACCACAGTTCATGCAATGCCCGTGTACAGCCAACGTATAACAGCTTCGCATCACCCGCATTGGGCAAATAGTGTTTCTCATCGCTATCCGCTACGATAACTGCATCAAACTCCAACCCTTTCGACAAATAGACAGGTAAAACGGAATGACCGCCTGTGTACTGTTTTTTGCCGCCGTCAATCAAGTTCAGATCCCAACCTGCGGCCTGGAGCTCCTGATGAAGTTCCTTTGCCTCACGCAGGGTACGAGTCAAAATAGAGACTGTGCGATAGTCTTTGACCGTCAAGAGCTTCAGAGCCTGTTCGAGGCTTGCTGTGCGCCCTTCTACCCCATAGGACAATGTCCGTACAGGATCACCACTCCGGAATACAGGAATTGCCGTAATACCGCTTTTGACGCCCCGCTCCAGAATCGTATTGGCATAATCGATAATTTCCATTGTCGAGCGATAACTCCGGGTCAATGCAAAGTATGCATTCTGTTCCTCGGGAAACAGCGAACTCATCTCTTCCCACGCGTGAACACCACGGTACTCATGAATGCCTTGGGACAGATCCCCCAGTATGGTGAAAGAATGCCCTTTGACAAACTGATCCAATAGCGCCACATGAAAAGGAGAAAAGTCCTGCGCTTCATCAATGACGACATGATCGAATCGCTCGGAGCCTTCAATATCATGAACCAAGGTATGAATGTACACCAATGCAGGCAAATCCTCTTCACGGATAATATCCTGCTTCAGATCTGCAGCCGTTTGCTTCATCACCAATTTGGGAATAAGCCCGCTGAGCGAGGCAGGTACCGAACCGCCTTTAACAACCTTAAACAGCTGTTTGTACAGCGTAAGCGGTTCATATTGAGGCCATTTTTTGGCGTAGGCCTTCTCACGAGTTGCCGCTTTCTTCTTACGCTCTTTGCGAATGGCTTCCGGGGAAGGTTTCTTGAGTTCCATCTCAATCCAGCGGTGAATACGCGCCATAACCCGCTCTTTGCGTTTCGCCAGCGGATAATGTTTGTACTCATCCCCGAACCAGTTCTCAATCTCGGCTTTGCTGAGCACTGCACCATCCCATGGGCTGAAGTCCATATCAGGTACGGATTCCTCTTCCATCCCGGATAGCCACTCCCCAATCAGTTCCATGAAGCGGATCGAGCCTTTATAACGCCCAGGCACATCATCATTGAGTTCAGGACGTGCATCCGGCGTTTCAAACCAAGTGTTCAATGTCTCCGACGTGTCCGCCAAAGGCAGGTCCAGCCCCAGCAGGTTCATCGCCCAATCCGGGAATGTACGCTGCTGAATATCTCCTACACCGAGCTCTGGGAGTACATCGGATATGTAATCCAGGAACATGTGGTTGGGTGCGAAAATAACCATTTTCTCCGCTGATACCTGTTCCTTGTATTGATATAGCAAAAAGGCAAGCCGATGCAGTGCGACGGTTGTTTTACCCGAACCGGCCACACCCTGAATGATCAATGCGGTGTTTCTCGCCGCACGAATGATCTGATCCTGCTCCGCCTGAATGGTGGATACGATATCACGGAGCTTGTTGTCCTTGTTCTCTCCCAATCGATACACAAGGAATTCATCCGATACAGCTGGCTGGTCACTGTCCCGATTGTACGTATCCGCTACACGTTCCAATATACGCTGCCGAATAACAACGTTTCGTTTCAGATAAACCAGGCCCTCAATAAGTCCCTCTGGGGCTTCATACGTTGCGGAGGCTTCCCCTCCGGTAAATGAGTAAAACAGGCTTGCGACAGGAGCACGCCAATCGATGACGAGCGGATGCTCTCCCACCTCTTCGCGGTCTACGCCGATTTTGCCAATATACAGCGGTTTCCGTGCACCACTGCCCTGTTCTTCGAAATCCAAGCGTCCGAAATAGGGTTGCTGCGCGCTCTTGGACAAGGCGGTGCGGCGCTCTTCACGTCCGGCCTCCAGCACTTGCTCTGTGAAGTCGTGGCCGGTGTATACCGGGATATTCTGCAGCCGTTCCAGCTGACTGTCCACTTCCTTCATCGTTCGCTCTAACCTGTACTCTTCTTCTTGATAGGCACTTTGAAAGCTGTCTGACATGTTTCAGTTACCTCCTAAGAATATGTTTTGCTCTGCATAGTCAATCACTGACGACACAAAAGGATACCCACTATATCATATTGATGTATAAAAAGCTACAGTAGCCTGGATAGCAAAATGAAAGAAACCGCTGTTCCTGTTCGCAAAGAACAGATGAACAACGGTCATCCTTTAACATCATACCGGCTCAGAATCCGGCTTCCCATCCTGTGCCACAAACTGTTTCTGTGCCAGTTCACGGTATACCGGATGGTTGCTAATTAGCTCCGCATGTGTTCCGGTTCCCGTCACATGTCCCTGTTCCAGAACAACAATCTGATCAGAATCGACAACGGTGGACAATCGATGTGCAATAACAACTGTCGTTCGTCCTTCCATCAGATTGGACAAGGCTTGCTGTACCTCATGTTCCGAGGTGCTGTCCAGACTGGACGTCGCTTCATCCAGCATCAGAATATCCGGGCTACGCAGCAGTGCACGAGCAATAGCGATCCGTTGACGTTGACCACCGGAGAGCTTGATTCCGCGTTCTCCCACTTCTGTATCGTAGCCCTGAGGCAATTTATCAATAAAAGCGGAGGAATAAGCCATTTCTGCCGCCTGTCTAATTTCGTCCATATTCGCCTCACGGCCCAGCCCGTATGTCATGTTTTCCTTAATTGTGCCTGCCATCAGAGGGCTCTCCTGTGATACATATCCAATCTTGCTTCGCCAGGAGGCTAATGAATAATCCGTTATAGCTTGTCCACCATACGATATACTGCCCGACCCCGGAAGATAGAACTGTTCCAACAGGGAGAATAGCGTTGATTTCCCGCTGCCGCTTGGCCCAACAATGGCCGTCACTTTACGGGCCGGAACGGTCAGATTAATTCCATGCAGTACCTCTTCCCCTGTTACATAAGAGAAGTGCAGGTTGTTAAATGTAATTGTCTCATTGCCCTTAGGAGCTATTGCTGTGCTATGACGAGGTTCTTCTTCATGTGCCAGAATGGCCTGAATGCGTTCTGTCGCACCGACAACCTTTTGCAGACGTGAATACAGTGTCGTAAATTGCCCCATCGGCATAATCACTTGGAACAACAACAGAATGAAGGCGACCAGTTCACCCGGAGATAGCAAGCCAGAAGCTACCCGCATGCCGCCAACACCCAGAATAACAACCAGTACAGCCGTCATGACAAACGTAAAGAGTGGACCAATCAACGCCAAAATCCGCGCTTCCTGGAGTCCAAAAGCAAACATCTTCCCAATACGGGAATCGCCTGCTTCCGCCTCCTGTTTCTCCGTACCATAAGCTTTCACCAAACGAATCTCGCCAATGACTTGGCTGAGCACCGAAGTAAGACCTGCCATTTCGTCCTGCTGCTTTTTGGAGATTTTGTACATTTTACGACCAACAGGCAGCAGGATGAGTAGCGTTAGCGGCACCAGACTCAGAATAATGAGTGACATGACCCAGTCCAGATAGAAAAGCAACGCTACCCCGCCCACAACCGCAACGATATTGGATACAAAAGAAACGAGATAATCCGCAATTAGCGTCATAATCTGACTTGTATCATTCGTGATTCGACTCATCGTATCACCCGTACGATTCCGGTCGAAATATGGCATCGGCAAGGATAACACCTTGTTCCACAGCTTCGTTCGCAATGTCGCAACCACCCGTTGACCTGCATAGTTCAACATATAGATGCTGATGCCTGAAGCGATAGCCTGAATAACAAATGCCCCCAGCAGCAGGAAAATAACGGACTTGTTCAGCGCAGACATCGTGAGCCCATCAATCAGGCCTTTGGTCATCAGCGGAACAATCAGTCCGGCTGTCGTCTGAATAAGTGTCAGGATCAACGCTATGATCAGAATAAGCTTCGGTGGATTTGTGGCAGCAATCAGCTTCACAAAATCCTTGAATCCCTTTTTTCCTATTTTCGATTCAGCTTGACCTGCCTGTTGTTGCTCTTCCATTTCCGTTCCCCCGTTCTCTCCTTGTTCACCAGAGATCATACGTACGAACTACATTACGTTTCCTGTCTTTTACAATATCCCATGCAGCACGAAATTGGCCAAAAACAGGATGGCAATGCCATACATGACTTTAGGCACCTGTTTGCCCTGACCCGCCGCCAGCTTCGCCACCGGATACGCAATGAATCCAAATGCCATACCGTCCACGATGCTATACGTAAATGGAATCATGACCATGATCAAAAAAGCCGGAAAAGCTTCCGTGAAATCACTGAAATCCATATCCTTCACACTTTGTACCATCAAGCCGCCAATAATGATCAAAATCGGTGCAATAGCACTGTCCGGAATATAACCCAACAGCGGAATAAAGAAGAACGTTGCACCAAACAGCACTGCGGTAACCAGTGGAGTCAAGCCTGTCCGCCCACCTGCTGCTATGCCCGCTGTTGTCTCCGCCGCAGCTACAGTAGGGCTGCTGCCAAAAATTCCAGCAAAAATATTCGAGATCGACAGCGCCCGCAAACTGCCCTTAAACCTTTGGGGGCGACCAATAAGATGGGTTTGGGCTGTGATCAGGCCGATGTTCTCAAATACAACAATCAGCAACAACAGAAATACAGCAATCCAGAACGATAGATCCAACAGATTTGCGAAGGACAGCTGGGCAAACAAACCGCCGTATTGATGCAGTGCTTCTGTGGCAGACACAGGATCACCTGGTTTTACAGCACCAAGCACATAAGCTAGTCCTGTTCCCGCCAAAATACTTATCAGAAGCCCGCCTTGTACATTGCGTATAAATAAAATCAAGGCGATCACAAGAGTGACACAGGCGGTGATCACTCCAGGATCATTAAAATGTCCGATCGCCACAAACGTGGTCTGATGTGCGATGACGATTCCGCTTTTTTGCAAACCAATAAACGTCAGGAACAAGCCAATCCCCACCGTAATGCCATGCTGCAGGTTTTTCGGAATGGCCTCACTAATTATTTTATATAACGATGTAAAAGCTACGACCGCAAACAGCACACCAGTGACGGATACAACCGCCAAGGCTTCCTGCCAGCTCAATTTCATCGAATGTACGAGTGTGTAAGTGAAAAATGCATTGATGCCCATGCCAGGTACAACGATAATCGGCGACTTACCGCCAAATGCCATCAGCAAACAACCTGCGATGGACGTCAGCAGTGTACCCACCATTGCCGCCTGTAGCGGCATTCCGGCATCGGCCAGAATTGTTGCATTGACCATTACGATGTACACCACGGCAAAATAGGAAATGGCCCCCGCCACAATTTCCTTCTTCCACTGGTCTCCCGGCTCCAGGCCAAGTCGTCTGGTCATCCATCCTTGTTTCATTCGTTCCGTTCCCCTCTCTCTATGTAAGCCGAACAAATGTAGTTATCAGTTACCATCATTTCGCACAGCACCACATATCATACACGCTTTTGGGATTGAAGTACATCACGTAACCCTGACATTTGTTAAGGTTTGCGCATGCAAAAAAAAGCGCAGGTACCTTGTCGGCACCTACGCTTTTCATTCACAACAGATTACTGCTGCTTATTCTCTGCAATTTCGATCAGTTCCTTGACGGCCACGCTGACCATGATCAGTCCGGCTACCGGAGGAACAAAGGCGTTACTCGCTGGTGGCTGTTTGGCCTTGCGAATTTCCGGCGCATTCTCAGGAACGATTTTCTGTGTTACATCTTCGCGTGGTTTGAGCGGCTTTTCGGTTGAAAAGACCACTTTCACACCTTTTTTAATACCGTCTTTGCGAAGTGTCGTACGGACAACACGAGCAATCGGGTCCATGGTCGTTTTCGAAATGTCCGCAACCTGGAATTTCGTCGGGTCCATTTTGTTTGCCGCACCCATGCTGGAAATGACCGGAATCTTCCGTTTGAGGCATTCTTTGATCAGGTGGATTTTGTAAATGATCGTGTCCGACGCATCCAACACATAATCCAGCTCATACTTGAACAATTCCTCATACGTTTCTTCCGTGTAAAACATATTCAGTGCAATCGCGTCGCACTCTGGATTGATGAGCTTCACTCGTTCCACCATCAGATCTGCTTTTTTCTGACCAACGGTCGTGGTCAAAGCATGAATCTGACGATTGATGTTGGTGATATCCACTACGTCTTTATCAATCAGAATGATACGGCCAACACCACTGCGGGCGAGAGCTTCCACTGCAATACCGCCCACGCCGCCGATGCCGAGCACAGCTACTGTACTATTTTTCAGGGCGTTCAGACCTTCAGGTCCGATTGCCAGTTCTGTTCTTGAAAATTGATGGAGCATTGAGAGTCGATGCCTCCTTTATTTCTTTTCCGCCACCGGTTTACGGGCTACGCGGATGTGAAGTTGTTCCAATTGGGAGTTATCCACTTCAGAAGGTGCATTCATGAGCAGATCCGTTGCACTTGCCGTTTTCGGGAAGGCAATCGTTTCACGCAGATTCGTGCGACCTGCCAGCAGCATCACCAGACGGTCGAGACCAAAAGCGATTCCGCCGTGTGGTGGCGTTCCATATTCAAATGCTTCGAGCAGATATCCGAATTTCTCGTTGGCCACTTCCGGAGAAAGTCCCAGAGCAGCGAACATTTTTTCCTGAACATCACGTTTGTAGATACGCATCGAACCGCCGCCCACTTCATAACCATTCAGAACAAGGTCATAGGCTTGAGCGCGAATTGCACCTGGATCTGTGTCAAAAAGATGCACATCTTCGTCTTTAGGACGTGTGAAAGGATGGTGTTCTGCTACATAACGTTTCGCATCTTCATCGTACCCGAGCAATGGGAAGTCCACAACCCATGCAAATTTGAATTTGCTGTCATCAATCAGGCCCAGTTGACGACCGATTTTCAGACGAAGTGCGCCCAGTACATCTGCAACCACTTTTTTGGTGTCAGCAGAGAAAAGCAACAAGTCGCCTTCTTCAGCGCCAGTACGTTCTTTGACTGCTTCGATCTCTTCTGGCGTAAAGAACTTCACGATTGGCCCTTTGAACTCGCCATCTTTGACTTGAATCCATGCCAATCCTTTTGCACCGTAACGCGCTGCGAATGGTCCGAGGTCATCGATTTCTTTACGGCTCCATGTACCACAGCCTTTGGCGTTCAGAACTTTCACTTCTCCACCTTTTTCGATGACAGAAGCAAATACTTTCACACCACTGTTTGCTACGATATCGTTCATTTCAACCAGTTCCATGCCGAAACGCAGATCCGGTTTGTCTGAACCGTATTTACCCATTGCATCTGCATACGTAATCCGTTGGAAAGGCAGTTCCAGCTCAATACCTTTCGTTTCACGCAGCAATTTGGCCATCAGCTCTTCCATCATTGGCAGCAGGTCATCCTGTTGCAGGAAGGAAGTCTCGATGTCGACTTGGGTGAATTCCGGTTGACGGTCCGCACGCAAATCTTCATCACGGAAACAACGAGCGATCTGATAGTAACGCTCAAGTCCGCCGACCATCAGCAATTGTTTGTAAATTTGCGGTGATTGTGGCAGGGCGAAGAATTCACCTTCATGCACACGGCTTGGTACGAGGTAATCACGCGCACCTTCCGGGGAGCTCTTGGTGAGGATTGGTGTTTCTACTTCAACGAATTCTTCTCCATCCAGATAATCACGGAACACTTTGGATGCTTTGGAACGCAATTTCAATGTTTCAAACATTTCCGGACGACGCAAGTCCAGGTAACGATATTTCAAACGAAGCGACTCGTCGACTTCCACACCATCTTCGATGAAGAATGGAGGTGTTTTTGCCGCGTTCAGTACTTCAATCTCGGTAATTTGCACTTCGATTTCACCTGTAGGCAGGTTTTTGTTTACTGTCTCTTCGTCACGTTTAACCACTTTACCCGTTACTGCGATAACGTACTCGCTCCGCACTCTGTCAGCGATTTGCAATGCTTCGCCAGAGTAAGCCGGGTTGAAAACAACTTGTACAATTCCGCTGCGGTCACGCAGATCGATAAACAGTACGCCCCCCAGGTCACGGCGGGTCTGTACCCAGCCGTTCAATGTTACGGTCTCACCGATGTGTGCGGGTGTTAATGCGCCGCAATGATGACTTCTTTTCATAACCAAACTCCTCTTATGTGAATTTCCGTTCTGTATGGGCGGGCAGAGCCCGCTATTCAACAGTGCGGTTGCGTGAAGACGATTTTATTCAAATGGCATGTTATTACCTCTGGCTCTCCAACTTCCGATTAATCGGAAACATTGGTGAACCTCCGTAATTTTGCCGGATCAATTGTTGCTATTTTACAGTTTCAAACTCGTGCTTATTTACTTCCGCGTATAGCAGATACCAGATCATCCAGCTTCACCGTTTGTTGTTCACCTGTATCCATGGACTTCAGGGCAATTTCCCCGCGCTCCAGCTCATCATCACCCAGAATGGCAGTGTAACGGGCTTTGAATCGGTCAGCAGATTTCATCTGAGCTTTCATCTTGCGACCGAGATAGTCGCGTTCGCCGGACAGACCCGATTGACGAAGCTTAAACAGCTGACGGTTGACTTCACGATCGGCAGCTTCACCGAGAGCAACAAAATATACATCCAGTGGAGCAAGGGAACTAACATCAATATTCTGGTGTTCCAGAATCAGTTGAATACGCTCCAGACCAATACCGAAACCAATACCAGGCTGATCCGGTCCACCGATATCTCCAACGAGGCCATTGTATCTGCCGCCACCGCCGACTGTATCAATCGCCCCAATACCTTGGGCTTTCAGTTCAAAAGCAGTCAATGTGTAGTAATCCAAGCCGCGCACCAGACGATTGTTCACCGCGTAATCTACGCCAAAATCATCCAGATACTCTTTCAGCTTAGCAAAGTGGTTCAATGATTCTTCATCCAGACTATCCAGTATGGACGGTGCCCCTACGAATTTGTCCTGATCAACTTTGCAGTCGAGCACACGCAATGGATTACGTTCCATCCGGGATTGGCAGTCCTTGCACAGGCTGTCCTTCATCGGTCTGAGGAATCCAAGCAATTTTTCGCGATATTCTGCACGGCTAGTTGGGTTACCCACCGAGTTGATCTCGACTTTGACATCTTTCAATCCCAGTTCTACACACAGTTGATACCCAAGCGCAATGACTTCAGCATCAATCGCTGGATCAAGGGCTCCGATAGCTTCTACACCGAACTGGTGGAACTGACGCTGGCGACCTGCTTGCGGACGTTCATAACGGAACATCGGACCGATGTAATAGAGCTTGCTCACATCCGGTTCGCCATAAATTTTATTTTCCACATAAGCGCGTACAACACCCGCTGTACCCTCCGGACGAAGGGTCATGCTGCGGTCGCCTTTATCATTGAAGGTGTACATTTCTTTTTCAACAATATCGGTTGTTTCCCCAACTCCACGTACAAATAAAGAAGTCTGTTCGAAGATCGGTGTGCGAATCTCGCGGTAATTATAACGGCGACACAGATCACGCGCTTTTTCCTCTACGAACTGCCACTTTTCCACAACACCAGGCAGCAAGTCTTGCGTTCCAGTCGGTTTTTGAAAAGCCATCTTTCATCCCTCCAGCATCTATTTTTCTCTGTATATCAAAAAAATCCCTCGCCCTGTCACTGTATACACAGCAAACAAAGGGACGAGGGATTGTGTTTACACATTCACCCGTGGTACCACCCACATTCCGGAATCCCTGACACTTTCGCCGTTCAGGTGATCATGTAATGATCTAAGGTTGCTCCAGGCAATCCGATCATACAGATCATTCCGCTCTACGTATAACGCACGCCCTGCGCAGGCCAGCTAATAACCATCAGATGTAAATCTAATGTGTTCGCTGTCTGTTCTCGGGGAAGTCATTCGTCCGCTCATCAAGAGAATCCTTACAGCCAAGGGATTCTTCTCTGTTCATGTGGGCACGGAGTACTTGGTCCCGTCATCAAATCATCAAGTTATATCGTTTAAAGTTATTATATAACGTTTAAAGTTAATTTATTTTCTGATTGTAATGAACCGCAGTGCTAAAGTCAAGGGCTAACACAAAAAGATAGCACTAGATAAAAATATTCACACGTCATACGGAATGCATAGTCCACAGAAATCAAGACTAATAGAAGCTGGACTCATCAAATGAATTCCAACTTCTATTGCCTTCTTATATCTCTATTGTTTCAGCATCCACTTCAGCAGATCCGGCACATTCGCCCATAGACGGGAGTGCATAATGACATATTCAATCGCTTCGTCGGAATTGCCCATCCCGACAAAATCAGGGAGGTTATACGGCAGCTGCTTCAAACCCAGCAGATAATCAGGCACATGGTTGTTCACACCCCGGGCCACACGGTACAGCATTTTGAGCTGGGAGGTGATTCCGTTCTTCTTATACTCCAGAATGATCTGGTCATAGGCAAAGGCGGCTGCAGCGTCACCTTTCCCATACTTCTCCATCAGTTGCTCTGCCTGCTCCAATTGGTTGCTGTACAAATACACAGCAGCGAGCAGGTAACGCGCTCCGGTATTGTCTTCCGTATTAAGCTCCAAAATATGCTCCAGGATTTGTGCCGCTTCGTTGGTATCTCCACCAAACCAGCAGGATTCGGCGTAGCTTTTGCATATCCGGATATATGGACGAGTCTCATGAAGCGCCCAGAAGTCCCCCTTGTTCTTCTCAAAAAACAGTTCGCCCAATTCGCGTTCGCCAGCAGCGATTCCGGCCTTGAGGTAAGCTCGTGCATCAGACTCATTGTCCGATTCCTCAGCCAGAATACGATATGCATCAGAGCTGTCTGAATACATCTCCAGGGCCGTTTTCGCCAGCTGTATTCTGCGTTTGGAAGAACTAGCTTCCATCGCCTTATGTAGCAGAGCCTGTGCTTTGTCCTTCGATGTACCTAGGCTGTTCAGAATCATCAGCTCGTCCGTTTCGCCACCCATGCCGTATTCTTCGATGTATTCGAACATCTCCTTAACCTTTCGGGAGATCGTTGATGTCGTTACCTCATATTTATCTGACAGCTCAGCCTTCGAAACATTGAAGCCGTATTCCTCAGACAGCAAGTACTCGATTGCAGCAAAGAACGAGCCTGTCTTCTTCACAGTAGGGCGGGTCTGACGGGAATAGCCATTCCATAGCACCAGAGCTTCCAATATCAGCTCCCGCTCGTAATGGTTCCTCATGTTCTCAATAAGCTGCAGGGCCAGCTGTTCGTGAGCCTGATGCTCCCATTTCAGTTCGCGCTCCACCATCTTTTTCAGTTTGGTCAAGGTTAGTTTGCTCTCAGGCTGAATCGAGACTTCCTGGACATGCTGCTCCGTTGATATCAGCCCCAGTATGGATTCTACCGCAGAAGGCTCCTTGCCCAGACAGCATTTCTTATATTTTTTCCCGCTTCCGCACGGGCATAAATCATTTCTTCCAACCTTACTCAAAACTAATTCCCCCTTAAATCTGTCACTAGCCATTCGCATGAGAACACTGTTGCTTTAGCATTATAGGTGTCATTTCTCAAACGAGGCATTCTATATAACTTACAATTTCTAGCATCATGCAGAAACGGTTGCCGCCCTTATATAAGGGCGGGGCCGTTTCAGCGAGTATATGTTCATCTAGAATATAACGATCACTCTGGCGATGAATTCCTCATACTCTCGATCATAGGATTGGATTTGCCTGAGCCCAATCGCTGGAAGCATGATTTACCGTCCAATATAGCCAACTATGAAAACAATGCGCTTTAAAATACATTAACCCATTTCTCTATTCTAGCAAAAAATTTAAATAAGGGGTAAGCTTCGCCCAAAACATATAAATTCTCATTTCAAAAAAAAAACCTGCACACGGTGTGCAGGCTCAAAGGATATATAAAAAAAGGGGGTCATGTGTGTTATTATAAACGGGCTATGTTAAAGGCTTATGTAACTAATATTACAGTAATATTACAAAAATGATAGCGCTTTATATTTTGTTGTTTTCTCCATTATTAAAGCCCCTGCAGATGGCCCTGACATGGAAGTCAGACCCTGCAAGGGCTTCATACTACATATTAATTCAATTCTTCCACATAAGCTTGGTTGGAACGAAGTTTATGAACGATTTCCTCATAATCCTCATCCCTTACTTTGGCAGACAAAACATAATGCAGATCGTCATAGTCAGCCGAGGACACATCCGCAGCATTCAACAGATCGCCATCCTCATTGACATTATCTCGTGAACCTCGCTCCGTATCACGATCCACATTGCTGACGACCGGGATTACATTTTCGCTGGCGGGAACCCCAGGTGCTGCACCCACTCCCATGGCTCCATTGGTTCCTACGCCACCCGCTGTGTTATAAGGCACCAGAGGTACCATAATCCGTTTGTCTCTGCCAACCGCGCTATCCAATTGCCCTACCTCCAAATGCTCTGTACGGAACGTCTGAAGTGAGGTTCTTGCCCCCTCTGCCTCGTCCTCGGTCCGAAAATACGCCTGAATATGTTTTGTCATGTCAAACCCTCCTTTATCGGAATAAATGCATTGGTGTAACGAAAACTTAGAAGCTTTGAGCTTCAATCTTCATTTTAATCAGTAATCACATTATCGTACGGTCCGCCCCAAGTCATTAAATGACTTTTAACAACTCGCGGACAAATGCCGGTTCATCGGCAGGCGTACGGGATGTAATATAATTTCCATCTACAACAGCTTCATGATCCTTGAATTCTGCCCCAGCGTTCACCATATCATCCTTGAGCGGAGGATAGGCTGTAATCGTACGGCCTTTCAACAGATTCGCACTTGCCAGAATTTGCGGACCGTGGCAGATCGCCGCGATAGGTTTCTTCGCACTGTTGATCTCCGTTACGAATTTCAGGATATGTGCGTCTGTACGCAAATTTTCAGGAGAAGATCCACCAGGAATGACAACTGCGTCGTAATCCGAAGCCGAGACCTCAGCGATCGCTTTGTCCGAAGTATAGGAGGCTTTACCACCTTTACCTTTCAGCGTCTCTCCTGCTTTCAAGCCGATAATTTCCACGTCGTGTCCGGCTTTTTTCACCTCATCATATGGAACCTGCATTTCCGAATCTTCAAAATCATTCGCCAATAAAAAAGCAACTTTACTCATAACGTATGTTCTCCTTTCCGTGTTCGAAATTTCTTGAAATCGGGTATTCGCAGAAATTGTTGGTGTACATTTCTTGTTCATTGCCCGTAATAAATACTGAACCTGGCACGCCATCGTGCCTCGTTCTGTTATTACCCTAACCAGAGCCGTTTATAACATGACGAGCCTGTATTATTTTGACTTTGATCAGACCATCTGATTCAGCTACAGTTAAGTTCCATAACAAAAAAAGCCCTGATTCGATGATCGAATCAAGACTTTTCATTCATTCCAAATGGTCAGCACTCAGTCACGCGGAAGACGGCTCTGCTCCCCTTTGTCCGAATCCTGAAGGGCCCAAACCGTTGTTGTACACTCGGCAGCAGCGCGGGCAAGCTTCAGGGACTCATACAGGTTTCCAGGCAGAAGCAAAGGTTCTATTCGGGAACGTGTTTCCTTGACGGATTGGCGCATAATGGGTGGGATACTCCTTTGATCATCTTATGTTAATGAACCGAATTATCCCTCATTATGGCCTGTTCCCCAACCAATTATGCATGCGTTTCTTGACGAATAGGGCTTTCGAGCATTAAAGTCACCGGTCCCCAATTCGTGAAAGTCACATCCATCATCGCTCCGAAACGCCCGGTTTCCACCTGAATTCCTTTATCACGTAACAGCTGATTAAACGTTTCATACAACAATTCTGCCGCTTCAGGTCTGGCTGCAGCTGCAAAGCTTGGGCGTTTTCCTTTGCGACAATCTCCGTACAATGTAAATTGTGATACAGATAATACAGCCCCGCCCACATCAATCAGACTGAGATTCATCTTTTCCTGCTCATCTTCAAAGATACGAAGTCCAGCGATTTTGTCTGCCAAATATATGACATCCTTCTCCGTGTCCTCATGTGTAATTCCCACGAGCAACATCAATCCGGATTCAATTCTTCCCGTCAGTTCTTCTCCAACGGTCACCTGAGCCTCTTTACAGCGTTGTACAAGCACCCTCATCTTACAGGCTCCTTACTGCATAATTCGATGCACAGAATAGACATCTTTCACTCGTTTGATCCGTTCCACAACCGAATGCAGATGCTCCGTATTACGAATCAGAATTGTGACATGCACCAATGCTAATTTATTTTTATCTGTACGTCCGGTGACGGCAGATATATTGGTTTTACTTTCCGAAACAGCCTGAAGCACTTCATTGAGCAAGCCGTTGCGATCATGGCCCGTAATCTCAATATCCACACTGTAGTTGGCTTCAATATTCTCTTCCCACTCGACTTCAATGACGCGAGCTGCTTCTTCCCCATCCGTACTGGACGGGATATTTGGACAGTCCGTTCGATGCACCGAAACCCCACGTCCACGTGTAACATACCCGATAATAGCATCCCCTGGTACAGGGTTACAGCAGCGCGCAAAACGTACAAGCAAATTGTCTATACCTTTGACACGGATGCCATTCGTCGGACGGTTTTTGCGCTCAGGTGCAGGCTTCAGCTCACGCATCTCGGAGTTCAGCTCAAGCAAGCTGGATTCTTCCTGCTCCTTGCGAAGTTTCTCCGTTGCTTTGGTCACGATCTGTGCAGCCGTAATGCCACCGAATCCAACAGCTGCGAGCATATCCTCAATATCATTAAAGGCATACTTTTTGGCTGCTTCCTGCAACTTATCGTCCGTCATCCAAGCAGATGGATCAAGTCCCATGCGCTTAAGTTCACGTTCACAACTGTCGCGTCCTTTTTCAACGTTTTCTTCCCGTCGTTCCTTCTTGAACCATTGCTTGATCTTCGCTCGTGCGTGAGAGGATTTTGCAATTTTAAGCCAGTCCTGGCTCGGTCCGTAAGAATGTTTGGACGTCAAAATTTCAATGATATCACCTGTTTTGAGATGATAATCGAGTGGAACGATACGACCATTTACTTTGGCACCAATCGTCCGGTTACCCACCTCTGTATGGATTCTATATGCAAAATCCAATGGAACAGATCCAGTAGGCAGTTCGATAACTTCACCTTTTGGCGTGAATACAAACACCAGATCCGAGAAGAAATCCATTTTAAGCGATTCTACAAATTCAGACGCATCCTGCGCTTCATTTTGAAGTTCAAGAATCTCGCGGAAAAACGTAATTTTATCTTCAAAATTATTTCCGTTTCCGTTCGCAGCGCCTTCCTTGTAGGCCCAGTGGGCAGCAATACCGAATTCAGCGGTGCGGTGCATATCCCATGTCCGAATTTGAACTTCAGTCGGTTCCCCATTCGGACCTACCACCGTGGTATGCAGCGATTGATACATATTCGCCTTCGGCATCGCGATATAGTCCTTGAAACGTCCAGGCATCGGTTTCCATAACGTGTGTATAATTCCGAGGGTAGCATAACAGTCCTTGATGTTATCCACAATAATACGAATCGCAAGCAGATCATAAATCTCGTTAAACTGTTTGTTTTTCGTTGTCATTTTTTTGAACACGCTGTAGATGTGCTTAGGACGACCCGACAGATCTGCCTGAATTCCCATCTCATCCAGCTTGCTCGTAATACCGTCCATAACCGTATCAATATATTGCTCACGTTCCGCACGCTTTTTGTGCATCAGGTTTGCAATTCGATAATATTGCTGCGGATTCAAATAACGGAGGGCGATGTCCTCCATTTCCCATTTGATCGCAGAGATACCCAGACGGTTCGCAATCGGACAGAAAATCTCCAACGTTTCATATGAAATCCGGCGCTGGCTTTCTTCCGACTGAAACTTGAGTGTCCGCATATTATGCAGACGGTCAGCCAATTTGATCACGATGACACGGATGTCCTGCGCCATGGCGATGAACATTTTGCGGTAGTTCTCGTTCTGCTGTTCTTCCTTGGAGCGAAACTGAATACGTTCCAGCTTCGTCAAGCCGTCAACAAGCATGGCACACGTATTGCCGAAATGATTGCGGATTTCTTCAAGTGAAACCGTAGTATCCTCTACTACATCATGAAGAAGCGCTGCAATTATGGAGATGGTGTCCATCTGCATGTTTACAACAATATCGGCAACCGCAAGCGGATGCAGAATATACGGTTCTCCCGATTTTCGCGTCTGTCCATGGTGGGCCTGATCAGCAAATTCGTAAGCTTCACGTATGCGCACCAGATCGGGTTCTTTGATATATGCCCCGGCCTTCTCGAGTAATTGCTCTATGCCCATTCTGATCTGTTCCGTGTCCTTTCTATACAAAATGGAACCCGTGAAATAATATCAACACAGGTTCCCCGTAAAAGTAATTTCCTATAATTATGACGCTTCGCCCGTTTCCCGTCAACTACTGACGAATAAGAGCACATATCCAATTTTTTTATACGATATGTGTCATTCCTCAAAGATGTTGCCAGATATTCAACAGAGGTCGGAAATCTTCCTCATTTACTATGTATTATTACCGTTATTTGCCGAAATAGAAGGATCAATTCTCAAAATAAAAATGGTTCCGCCATGCTTAGTGGAAAAATGTTATTGCTAAATGAAGAGAAACTCTGTACTATATTGAAGATTTGTGTTTCGGAAAAAAGGAGATGAACATTCATTGCAACGTGAAATTCAGGTTAATCAAAAAATGCCGCTTGGCTCAGGATCGCTGCTGAGTCTGCAGCATTTGTTCGCCATGTTTGGCAGTACGGTACTCGTGCCGAACCTGTTCGGTGTCGATCCAAGTATGATCTTGCTTATGAACGGTATTGGAACATTGTTGTACATACTCATGTGTAAAGGAAAGATTCCGGCCTATCTTGGATCAAGCTTTGCTTTTATCGCACCTGTTTCTTCCGTATTAATAGCACACCCTGATAACGGATACTCCATGGCACTTGGAGCGTTCATCGTAACGGGAGTTATTTTCTGCATTGTAGCTCTTATCATCAAGTATGCGGGAACAGGCTGGATTAACGTGGTTTTCCCGCCTGCGGTTATGGGTGCCATTGTTGCGCTAATCGGTCTCGAGCTTGTCCCTGTAGCAGCCGGAATGGCTGGGCTGATCAATTCAAACCCTGCTGAGAACCCAGACTGGGTACCTCAAGCCAAACCAATTATTTTAGCCATGGTTACTCTTGGTATCACTGTTATTGGTGCAGTAACCTTCCGTGGGTTCCCCAAGATCATTCACATTCTAATCGGGATTGTATCCGGTTACGTGCTTGGATACTTTATGGGTGAGGTAAAAACCGAGAATATAGCGAACGCTGACTTTATCTCGCTGCCTACAGTAACGACACCTACATTTGACTGGTCTGTCATATTCACCATTTTGCCTGTGGCACTCGTTGTCATTGTTGAACACATCGGACATCTGCTTGTAACGAGCAGCATTGTGGGCAAAGATCTGTCTAAGGACCCGGGTCTGCATCGCTCCCTGCTCGGAAACGGCGTTTCAACCATTCTTTCTGGTTTTGTAGGGTCCACTCCGAATACTACTTATGGTGAGAATATTGGGGTTATGGCTCTGACCCGGGTTTACTCGACGTATGTTATCGGCGGCGCAGCCGTTATTGCAATCGTGCTTTCGTTCTCAGGTACGTTCTCGGCACTTATAGCTAACATTCCCGTTCCTGTTATGGGTGGTGTATCTTTACTTCTGTTCGGAGTTATTGCGGCATCCGGTTTGCGTATTCTGGTCGAACAGAAAGTGGATTTTGCCAAACCGACCAACCTGTTGCTAACTACCCTTGTACTCGTCATCGGACTTAGTGGTACTGAGATCACGTTTTATGGTATTCATCTCAAGGGAATGGCTCTGGCAACCATCGTCGGAATTCTGCTGAGCTTGTTGTTTAAATTATTTGAAGTACTGGGTTGGTCGAATGATCAAACGGAGAAACAGCCTTTAACCGAGAAAACTCCGGATTGATTTCTTGCCGATCGGTCTGAACGAACAATGTTTATTCATTCTTCATTTTATACATCGTACAACGCAAAAAGCCTGCTCTCTAACCTTTACGGGTTGAGAGACAGGCTTTTTTTGCAAATAGTTAATGCTGTATATTATTTCCCGGGAAACGGGAGATCCAGTTCACGTGATTTAACAGCAATGAATGCCGGAATTCTAGTAGTTCATCAATGTAAATACATCAATTCCTGGCAATTTTGCACGTCCATTCAAATCAGACAGCTCAATGAGGAATGCTGCACCTACAATCTTGCCACCCAATTGTTCAATCAGGTTAATGGAGGTAGCAATAGTTCCGCCTGTCGCCAGCAGATCATCCGCAATCAGGACATTTTGTCCTTTTTCGATCGCATCTGTATGCATAGCAAGCGTATCTTTGCCATATTCAAGATCATAACCGACTTCGATCGTCTCTCCAGGCAATTTTCCGCTTTTACGGATCGGAGCAAAACCGACACCCAGAGCGTACGCCAGAGGAGCGCCCACAACGAATCCACGTGCTTCAGGTCCGGCAATAACGTCAATTTTGAGATCCGAAACCATTACTTTCAGCTCATTGATCGCCTTGCGGTACATTTCTCCATCCTTCAACAATGTCGTAATGTCTTTGAAGCTGATTCCCGGTTGTGGAAAGTCAGGAATGACACGAATATAATCTTTAAAATCCAAAATAATCTCCTCCTAAAATAAATAGCACAACTTCTATCTAAGATACGCCCTTCATCCGGGATATCATCCATTGTGTCAGCTGAGGGGTCGATGCATCCAGCATCACCTGCTCTGTCTCGGCCATGCTCTCCAGCGCCTGATAATGACGCGAAGCGGTTAGCTCACGCTTGGGTGGGTTATCCACAAACACAATCTTTCCAGCTTCTCGGGTAATGAACGATAACTCCTCAAAAACATCCAACATCATGGTAATCATGCGCGGCGAGCAGCCACACTGACGACTGAGCACAGGAGTGATCTCTTGTTCCTCCACGGGTTCAGCTCTCCATTTGGACACCAGCATATAAATACGCTTGAAGAGTTCTCTGGAGGGCATCTGAAGGCGATCTCGGCGGTTGCCTGATCCGTGCAGAAGGATGATATTCTCGGCTCCGCTGAATAAAGCCAGCATTGCATCAAGTTGTTCCGGGGTTTCCGGCGTATCAAACACAAATAACGTCCGGACCTGTTCCTGCCCATAATGCTGCGCGGCAGCATTGCACGGAAACAAACCGACCTTTCTATCATATACCCAAAGGCACGGTTCATACAATGAATTTCCCTCGGAAACATTCGTTTCTTTCCGAACGATGGCACCAATTGAGCCTGACTTGTATCGTAGATGTATTTCAAGCGAACTCAAGAACTGCTTCATCGCGTTCAGAGGCTCCGTACTACCTCGCAAATCAAACACTTGCGCATGTGGAACCTGGATGTCCTGCAGCATTAATTGTGGTTTCCTCATCCCGTTCCACTCATTAACGGACAACTCGCCCATAACATCAATGATGGAGCCTGGAGGCAGAAACTCAGCTAAAGCTCCCTTGCCAAAGGCTACCGTCTCCAATTGCTGACCATCCTGCTCCAAAACCAATTTCAGATGACGTTTTTCCCGTCCCATCGTCCGTGTTTCTTTGACAGTCACATTGCGCAATACAAAACGTGGAGAAGGATTACTCATGCCAAACGGCTGGAGTCTGTCGATCTCTTGAATGACCTGCAATGGTACATCACTGATTCTGCATTCGTCATCTGCAAGACGATGGGGCACAAAGTCCTCCTCTGTCAGCACGGATGCCGCAAACTCATTCAATCCTGCTTCCAGCTCTTTAAGTTGATCACGATGAAGGCTCATGCCTGCTGCAGCTGGATGACCACCATAATGGTCCATCGTGTGTTTGCAAGCAGTTAATGCCTCATAGATGTCCAGCCCCTCTATGGAGCGTGCTGAGCCTTTACAAGCGCCGCTCTCCGGGTCAATGCCCAGGATAAGCGTTGGCCGATAATACCGTTCAAGTAACTTGGAAGCTACGATACCTACAACTCCAACATTCCAGCCTTCTCCCGCCAAAACGATGACGTCCGGCACTGCTCCGGAATTAAGCTGGATTTTCTGCTCCAACTGGGTTGTCGCTTCCAGAAGTATACCCTCAACAACCTGTTGCCTTTCACGATTCAGCAAGTCCAGTTGGCCTGCCAGAGTGTGTGCCTCATCCAGATCCTCGGTTGTAAGCAGCGATACTGCTCTGCCAGCATGATCCAGACGTCCACTTGCATTAATACGCGGAGCCATTGCAAAGGCAATATTGATTGAGGTGACCTGAGTTTGATCCACACCACTAATTTCAAGCAGAGCACTTACACCAGGCAGACGTGTACCTCGCATGGACTCAACACCATAACTGACGATAACCCGGTTCTCGCCTTCCAAAGGCATCAAATCGGCAACCGTACCAATAGCGGCAATTTCCATCCATTCTCCAGGCACTTCTCCGATCAATGCCTGAGCCAGCTTCAGCGCTACACCCGCACCAGCTAACCCTTTAAAAGGGTAAGGACAGTCCGGAAGCTTGGGATTAATGAGTGTATAAGCCTCAGGCAAAACTTCAGGTGGTTCATGATGATCCGTCACAATGACTTCCATTCCCAGTGTTGCAGCATAAGCAATCTGCTCTACCGCACTGATTCCGGTATCTACCGTAATCACCAGCGTGACTCCTTGTTGATGAGCCCAATCCAAGGCGTGATTGTGTAACCCGTAGCCTTCATTGGAACGATGAGGAATATAGATATCATAAGAAGCACCGAGATAACGCATCAGATGGATCATCAGAGATGTACTGGATACTCCGTCCGCATCGTAGTCCCCATATATTAAAATATGTTCTTCACGCTCAATAGCCTGCTGGATTCGGGGCACAGCTTCTTTCATGCCTAGAAGCAGATAAGGATCATGCATCTGATTCAGATCAGGATGCAGAAATTGTTCTGCCTCTGATTCATTATGAACCCCCCGACTGACCAGCAAACGTCCAACAAGTGATGAAACGGAAAGCGCCTGCGAGAGTCCCGCAGCCGCCTCCAAATCGATATTCGGTGTGTTCCACCGGTATTGCGAATAAAGCAATGATAACGCTCCTTTCCTGATCTACTGAACCAAGCTTCATTACTGAATTAATGTCGCTTCAGGATCTGGCAGTTCATGATTGGATTTATAAGGATATCCAGGATCATAAGGTACAGCCTGGATCTGTACTTCTTTCACATGACTGAAACGAGTTAAGAGAAGTGTCTTCGCCCGGTTCGCAATCTCTTGTGCCTCGAGCACGGAAATTCTAGGGTTCACACTAATGACCAGTTCAATCGTAACATCATGTTCCTGTTCACGTGCTACCAGATGTTCAATCGTAATAATGCCATATACACGCTGCACCGTCTCTTTGAAGTCAAGTGCTTCTTCCTGTTCCAGTTCCTGAACAAGTGAACCATATACGGTATCCACAATCATTCTGTAGCCTTTGTGAAGCACAAAACAGGAAGCGATCAATGCAGCTGCGGGATCCATATATCGAAGAATACTCCACCCCATCGTTTCTCCTGTCATGGAACCTACAATACCGACCAAGACGATAAGTGAACAGTAGAGTGCCCGACGATGTTGCTGTGCATAAGCGAGAGCCTGCGATTGATTTCGTTTACGGAAATATCGGTATTGATATTGAAAGATTGCTTCTTTCACAGCCAATGCTGCAAAAGCTACCACAAGTGCATGGGTGTACTTCTCTAGCGATTCTGGTTCATCTCCAGACAGACTACTCAAAGCGGAGATGGCGATCTGCAAACCTCCCATAAGGATGAGCACAGATAATAATACCGAAATTCCAGGTCTCGCGATACGTGAATGTTCCTTTGACCGCTCCCTACGAGCCTTTCTTTTTGTTTGTACAGACTTCGAGGGAAAGAGGCCGGACAATGAAGAAGCAGCTTCTGAAGCAGAGTGAAGGCCGTCTGCAAGCAACGATTTGCTGTTTGCCATATAACCGAACCCAGCCTTGATTACTGCAAGTGTCAAATTCCCGGCGATCCCGCTCCACGTGGCAGCGTGAACAGAAGGGAAACGTTCTCTGGTCATGGCGATGCCCCCCTTAATACTCTACCTAAAGTTGCAAAACCGCGCCTAGCAGACGCGGCTTGACAATACAATGTTTAGTTGGATGCTTTGACAGCTGCTTTAGGTTTCTCTGTTTGTTTACCTTTGAGCGCCAGCCACAAAGGAGCGGCAATGTAGATCGAAGAATATGCACCGAACAACGTTCCGATGACCATAGCAAGTGAGAACATGCGAATGGATTCTCCACCAAAAATAAACAAGCAGAGCGAAGCGACAAACACGGTGAATGTTGTATTCAGGGAACGTGTCATCGTTTGCGCCAAACTGCGGTTGACTACTTCACGCAAATCGGCTTTCGAAGTCTTTTTAGCAAAACGCATATTCTCACGAATCCGGTCGAAGATAACGATGGTATCATTGATCGAGAATCCGACAATGGTCAGTACAGCCGTAATGAAGGTCAGATTCACTTCCAGTCGGAAGATCGAGAACACACTAATAACTACAAATGCATCATGGAAGAGCGCAATGACAGCAGCCAAACCAAACCGCCATTCAAATCGGATAGCTACATAGATCATAATCCCGATACTTGCGATAAGAACCGCGTATATGGCATTACGTTCAAGCTCTTTAGCCATCTCCGGATCAACCGTGTTGACTTCATAAGAAGCGGTTGAATCCAGCTTGGTGAACTCTTGCTTAAACTTGCTTTCCTGATTTTCATCCAGTACGTTCGAGAAACGAACGTTAACCCGATCAGCACCAGGTGTAATATGAACATCTTTTGTGTCAACACCAAGATCACTAACGATGGGCTTAATTTGTTCAGTTGTGATCGCTTTAGATACCGTAATATCAACATTTGAACCTGAACGGAAATCTACCGCATAATTCAATCCCAGAGCCAAAATGCTGATGATACCTGCAATCGTCAAAATGATGGAAAAGGTATAGGCTATCTTACTGCCTTTAATATAATCAAAATTCCAATTAAAGCGCACGAATTTCACTCTCCTTCACTCCGAAGTACTTAGGCTTCTTCAACACGTTAGCCCGCACAAGCAGGGTCAACAGGAAGCGGGAGAAGAAAATATTCGTGATAATGCTGGTCACGATGTCAAAAATCAATACCAGTGCGAAACCTTTAACCGCACCTGTACCCATGAAGAACATAACTGCTGCAGCAATGATGGTTGTAATGTTAGAGTCAATAATCGTACGGAAGGAATGTTTACCTCCTGCTTTAACCGAAGACAATATCGACTTACCACTGCGCATTTCTTCCTTAATCCGCTCGTACGTAATGATGTTGGCATCCACGGCCATCCCTATACCCAGGATAAATGCCGCGATCCCGGAAGGGTAAGCACGAATTCTCCCATATAGAAGATTGCAAGTACCAACCACGTATGTGTAATTAGGGCAAAACTCGCAATAATCCCCGGAATACGGTACAGACCAATCATGAACACCAGGATAATTACGGAACCAATTAATCCCGCTTTAATCGTCTGGTCCAGAGATAGTTTACCAAGCGTTGCACCAACGCTTTGAGAGTACTTCTCTGTCAGTTTCAACGGCAAAGCGCCCAAATTAATGGTATCGCGAAGCTGATTGGCTTCCTCACGTGAGTAGTTACCCGTGATTTGTGCAGAGCCATCACTCAGCTGCTGCTGCACGGTTGGAGCGGATAGCAGTTGATCATCCAGATAGATAGCCAAAGGTTGTCCAATCAAACGTTTGGTGATTTCAGCAAACTTGGCTTTGTCTTTAACCTGGATATCGATCATCGGTGCGTTCAACTGGCTGAATACCACTTTGGCACCATTCTCCACGAACTCATTTCCCCGAAGCTCGATTTTAGTGTATTCGCCTTCTTTGTCATTCTCAGCTTTACTGCGGAAGGTCATGACAGCAGGCTCTTTCATTTTCGCTCTGACTTCAGCCTCGTCGGTAACCCCGGCCAGCTTCAAGCGGATCCGGTTCGTTCCTTCAGTTGTTACTTCCGGCTCGCTTGTTCCGAGCGCATTGGCACGGCTCTCCAGACTTTTTGCTGTTTGCACCAAAGATGCTTTGGTGACTTGTTGTCCTTGTTCCAGCGGCTCTGCTTCATATAAGATCTCGTAGCCTCCTTTTAAATCAAGGCCCAAGCGTATATTTTTGAGCAGCCCTGGACTTGTGCCCAACATTACTCCTGCGGTCACAAGCACGACCAAAATGAAACTGACGATTCTTTTCATGCCGTTCCTAGATCCCCTTTCGTTCTCAATATTCCTATTATAGCGATGCCGTAAAAAGCAGTCAATTTCCAACAAAAAAGATCCCTTTCGTTAGAAAGAGGACCCCCGGTATGCAGACACGGTCATAAAGTTCATAAAGCTTGTTGCTTTCAGTGACAATATGTCGTTCACCAGTTGGTGAAGCGGTGGAATGCCCTGCTTTTCATATTTATGACTGATGCAATTCCAGACATCTTTGCTGGTGACATATTCGTAACCGACAAGCCTTAATTCCTCTGCCTTGCTGCGGCAGAGCATCTCTATAGACTGTTCCAACTCCACATCATTCATTTCTTCCAACGGGGAGCCTCCCTTCATACATCCAAGCCTTTATGCGGCATCAATATTACATCATTCGACTTTACCCGATCATATTCCTTCTTGCTGGTGATGGATCTTTTTGTTAATCGTGTCCAAGTTGTCATGAGAAGATATTGGACTGGCATAGGATGAAGAACGACGGCTTTGTCCCGTTTATGAATACCTGTACTCCAACCGGGAAAGAGGGGTAGTCTTGAAGAAACAAACTTTTATCCAGGGAGCCATGATCCTGCTCGCCGCAGGCATTATTAATCGGATTCTCGGGTTCATCCCGCGCATTGTGCTGCCACGAGTTATCGGTGCAGAAGGTGTTGGCATCTACCAACTGAGCTATCCCTTTTTCATCGTACTCGTCACATTGATCACTGGCGGTATTCCATTGGCCGTAGCCAAACTCGTAGCCGAAGCGGATACAGGTGCCAACCGTTATTCACCCCAACGGATTCTGCAAATTAGCCTGAGCTTCACACTGACCCTTGGCGTTGTGTTTATGTTTTTGTGCATCATATTCGCTCCATGGGTTACCCGTTATGTTCTAACCGATGAGAGAGTCTATCACACGTTTGTCAGCATGAGCCCTATGATTGCCATCATCGCCGTATCTGCAGTCTACAGAGGGTATTTCCAGGGAAAGCAAAACATGATGCCTACGGCTGTTTCATCAATCGTAGAAACGGTCATTCGTATTATCTGTGTGATCTGGTTTTCCTGGCTCCTCTTGCCCCGAGGAATTGCCCAAGCTGCAGCAGGAGCCATGCTGGGAGCACTTGTTGGTGAATTCATCGGTATGCTCGTATTATTGTGGAACTATGCCAGACAGAAGAAATATATGGATCAACATCTGCCCGTACTCGAATCTCCAATCGAACCCAAACCTGCTATTTCAAAAAACTCAACCGGCTCAGAACCTGGACTTCTTCGTCGTTTACTCGCGATTTCCGTACCTGTAACTGCCGGGCGGTTAGTTGGTTCCCTCTCCTATCTCGCTGAGACGATTGTAACCGCACAGAGTCTAGCTATTGCAGGTATCTCCAAAGGGCTCGCCACGGCCCAGTATGGTGCATTACAAGGTATGATTATACCTCTACTTCTACTGCCGGGAGCCTTAACTTCCTCGTTAGCCACGTCACTTGTCCCCTCATTGTCTGAGGCCTCGGCGCAAGGTGACCGTGCTCTCATACATAAACGGATGCATCAGGCTCTGCGTCTAGCACTCGTAACAGGTGCTCCATTTTCTGTTTTTATGTATGTGCTTGCCGAACCGATGTGTCTTGTTCTGTATAATGATGCATCGATTGGAAGCATGCTTAAGCTCATGGCTCCTTTTGCTTTGTTTATCTACATTCAAGCTCCTCTTCAAGCGGCTCTTCAGGCACTTGATCGTCCAGGAAAGGCACTACTCAATACATTTATTGGTGCTGTCATTAAAATTACGTTGATTTTGGTACTCGCCTCCCGGCCGGAATACGGTATTTTTGGAGCGGTAATTGCCATTTGTGTGAATTCAACGATCGTTACTCTTTTACATGCAAGAAGTGTGCGCAGCCTGTTACAGTTCCGTTTCAAGATGATGGATTGGGTCAAAACAGGCACTGGTATGGTCATCATGGGCGCCGCTACTCTGGTCATTTATGAACAGACTGCATCCTTGCTTCCATTTTGGCTCAGAATGCTTCTCGCGCCCCTTGTTGGTCTGATCGTCTATTTCATTGTTATGGGCTGGACCAAAATGATTGATTTTCATGATCTTTCCCGTGCGCCCTTTATTGGTTCCTGGTTTAAACGCCGTTCTTAAACGTCAGTTATCTTTATCATCTTTGGAACTTACATAAATTTTTCCGTTATGATCGATGGAACAGATAAACACGTCTTTAAAGTCCATAATACCTTTGTGCTGAATCTGATTTTTAAGCCAAAATCTGGTTTTTTGGATCAGCTCAAGGTTTTGATCCTGAACTTTGCCATCCATGATCAATGGCAATGGCAGCCCTTCATATTTGATATTTTCAAACCCTTCTATTTTGTTTTTTCCCGCTTTTTGTTTGGAATTAGATCCTGTCGAACCAGATCCTGATGAGCCGCTGTTGCCGCTCGAAGAACTCTGACCTTTCGGAAAAACAGTTAGCTTGCCTGTGGTCTCCAATATGGCAAATTCCACATCTCCAATGCTGTCTACATTTTGTTCGCGAAGCTGTAGAAGCAGATCATCCAGATTGTAACGCTGCTTTCGCATTTCATCTCGATGTAATTTCCCTTTGGAGATTAACACGGTCGGCTTGCCATCAATCATTAACCGAAGCTTGCGGCTTTTGAGACTGAGAAATGCCATAGCAATCTGCACTACTAGTACCGTCAGCATCGGTACAATACCATGGAATAACGGTTTATTGATATCTTCAATGACAAATGCCGCAATTTCTGCAAGCATGATGGATACGACCAGATCAAACATGGACAGCTTCCCGATCTCACGTTTACCCATTATCCGAATTGAGCCATAGACAATAAAGTACATGAGCATGGTTCGAAAGATATGTGCTCCGACATCTGAGAAATTCACAACAGGGTTCCTCCTTCGGATCTGAATTTTATACAGGTACCTGAAGCGTAATCCCTATTTTGGCCTGAAGCTCACATGCTCATGCAAATATAATCCGTTCATTTAATGGAAAATTCAGTTCATAAGTCAGAGGGCTTGACCATACACTGTATTAATTTCAAACTTGTACAAGGGGGTCGCTTCATGCAGTTGATTCGCCGAATGGTTTCATTTCGAATGTCTAACCCGATTCTTTCGGGCCTCTGTCATGCTTTTGTGTGGATGATGTTAGGCGCACTGATTCTATCCTTCTTTCTCTGGATGACCGGAATGCGGGAACAGGATCTTTCCCTGTATACGTACGTTGTTCATGGCTTGTCCTTGCTGGTTGGTGGCTTTGTATCTGGCAAGAGGTCAGGTGAGCGAGGATGGTACCACGGAGGTATTACCGGAATCGTCTACGGACTTATTGTATTGCTGATTGGGTTTCTGGCACTCGACGCCTCGTTCAATTGGAAAGACAGTCTGCAGCTTGCAAGTGCATTTCTGATTTCTGCACTAGGCGGTATATTTGGAGTCAACACACGAAGATCATAGAAGATCGGGGTTTAACGGTTATTTGAGAAAAAGAAAAAGAGAACCGGGTCTCCATGGAGATCCAGTTCTCTGATAGTGAAAAATACGCTGCAAACGTACTCATAGCCTTACAGGCTTTTTGAACATCTATGATTTATTCAGCCGTTTCACGTGCAACTGCACTGCTAATTGCATTACGATCGAATGTCAGTTTAGTAACATCGTTTACACGCAATACAACCACATCATCCGTGATTTCAGCAATCGTTCCGTGAAGACCGCCGATTGTAACAATTTTATCGCCTTTTTTCAATTGTCCTAACATTGAATTACGTTGCTTCTGTTTTTTGTTCTGTGGACGAATCATCAAGAAGTAAAAAATTGCAACCATGAGTACCAAAGGTACAATCAAAGATACAATTCCACCGCCAGCTGGAGTTGCTGATGCAGTCATTGCCTGAAACATGTAAAATTCCCCCTTATCGACTATACGTACAGATAATGCTTGTTACTTCGGTTCCGCAAAAACCTGGTCAGAAACCTTTGTCATTGTCATGAAGACCATATTGATCGAAAAATTCATCCCGGAAATCAAGCAAACGATCTTCCATTATGGCTTTACGCACATTGCGCATCAAATTCTGCAAGAAATGAAGATTGTGGATGGTCGTCAAACGTAAGCCAAACGTTTCATCCGCTTTGATTAAATGACGCAAATAGGCTCTTGAATAGTTAAGACAAGTATAGCAATCACATTCAGGGTCTAGTGGCCCAAAATCAGTTGCAAACTTGGCATTACGAACTACCAGACGTCCTTGGCTGGTCATCGTTGTTCCGTTACGGGCAATTCGGGTAGGCAGAACACAATCGAACATGTCCACTCCGCGAATCGATCCCTCAATCAATGCATCGGGTGAACCAACACCCATTAGATAGCGTGGTTTATTGGACGGCAACAAAGGAATTGTGTAATCCAATACACCATACATCAAATGTTTCGGTTCTCCAACACTCAGTCCACCAATAGCATAACCCGGGAAATCCATGGAAGTCAAATCTGCCGCGCTCTGGCGACGAAGATCTTCATGCATGCCCCCCTGTACGATAGCAAACAGCCCTTGATCATTCGGACGAGCATGACTTTCCAGACAACGTTCTGCCCAGCGGCTTGTTCTTTCAAGTGATTTTTTCACATATTCATACTCAGCAGGATAAGGCGGGCACTCATCAAATGCCATCATAATGTCGGAGCCCAGTGCATTCTGGATTTCCATTGCCACTTCAGGCGAGAGGAATTTTTTATCTCCGTTTAGATGGGAGCGGAAGTTAACGCCTTCCTCCGTAATTTTGCGCATCTCACTCAGAGAAAACACTTGGAACCCGCCACTGTCAGTCAAAATCGGGCGATCCCAGTTCATAAATTTGTGCAATCCGCCTGCCTGACGAATAATTTCATGGCCAGGTCTCAGGAACAGATGGTAAGTATTGCTCAGAATAATCTGTGCATCCATCTCTTTCAGTTCTTCGGGACTCATCGTCTTCACCGTGGCCTGTGTTCCTACAGGCATGAAGGTTGGTGTCTCAATAATACCGTGAGGTGTATGTACACGTCCCAAACGAGCTCCGGATTGTTTACAGGTTTTGATATGTTCGTACGTAATTGCTGCCATTGGTTTTAATCATCCTCTAAAAATTAATCGTAATACCTTCATATCTTAATAAATCAACATGGCATCGCCAAAGCTGAAGAAACGATATTGTTCTTTAATTGCTTCCTCATATGCATGCATGATTTGTTCTCTACCCGCAAGCGCACTGACCAACATGACCAATGTGGATTTGGGGAGATGAAAATTCGTAAGCATCCCGTCGATTACTTTGAACGTATATCCCGGATAGATAAAGATTTTGGTCCAGCCGCTGCTCTCTTGCAACTGCCCGTCTTCAAAATTGCTTCCTACCGTTTCAAGTGTACGACAACTTGTCGTTCCTACAGCAAATATACGGTTGCCACGTTTTTTCGTTTCATTAATTAGATCCGCTGTCTCTTGAGACAAAGAGTAGTATTCCTCATGCATGACATGCTCTTCAACTTTGTCAACTGACATAGGCCGAAATGTTCCGAGTCCAACGTGAAGCGTGATGAAAGTTACATTAACGCCTTTATCCCGAATCCGATTCAGCAATTCATCTGTAAAATGTAATCCTGCTGTCGGCGCAGCGGCTGATCCTTCATGTTTCGCATATACCGTTTGATACCTTTCGCGGTCGTCCAGCGTCTCTCTGATATAAGGAGGCAGCGGCATTTCACCCAAGCGATCCAGAATCTCTTGAAAGATTCCATCATAGGAGAACGTAAGCAAACGCGCACCCATTTCGCCTTCCTCATCAATGACTGCCCTGAGCTCGTCACTAAAAACGATGACCGAACCGGCTTTCAGCTTCTTGCCTGGTTTAACCAAAGCTTCCCAACGATCGCCCTCCACGTTTTTGAGCAGAAGTACTTCAGCCTTTGCCCCCGTGTCCTCTTTGGTTCCGAACAAACGCGCTGGAAGAACACGTGTATCATTCAACACCAGTGTATCTCCAGGCTGAAGGAAGTCGATAATATCAGGAAACGTGTGATGGTTAACCTCACCGCTTTCCTTATTTAAGGTAAGCAACCGGGACGCCGTGCGGTCAAGCAGTGGCGTCTGTGCAATTAATTGCTCCGGCAATTCAAAATCATATAAGTTCACATTCATATTCAATTCATTCCTTAACAATAGTCGCATTTTGATAATAGTGTTTCAATATTGCCTGGTAATCATACCCTTCATCAGCCATGCCTTTGGCACCCCATTGGGACAAACCTAATCCGTGCCCATTACCCTGACCGATGATCATGAAGCTTTGGCCCTGAGTTACAGCTCGAGCTTGACCATCACCACTCATAACCACAAGAGCATTACCGGATGAAGTTCCTGTGCCCGAGGCAGATAGTACAGCAGCACCCTGTGAGCCGGTTTTGCTTGCTGTTTTGCCGTCAGCGCCTAATACAGTATAACTTCCGGTCCCTGCAATATCAAATAAAGTACTCGGTAATCCACCTAAAGCAGAGCGGTATGTATCTGCATATTTTACCGTCATGGGCTGGCCGTTGGCTGTAACTTCAAGTGCCCTTCCTGATGGCCCACGCTTGGTCACTTCGAGCGTTGAGATCGAAGATGGAACAGTAGAAGTCGTTTTACCCTGCAGGGTTTTAACCAACTGGGCTGACGTGAATGGCCCTCTTACCCAAGCATAATCGTTGGACTGCGGCACTTTGGCCAGAACAACAGCCTCGTTGCCTGGATTCATTTTCGCTACCGGATCAACATTGGATTGAATTAACGGAACGGGACGCACATTGGTATTTTGAGCAGTAACCGTCACTTTGGCTAAACCCGCATCCGTTTTGGTCGTTAAATCTTTTACATTATCCTCGCGGATATATCCGCTGACTCCTGTACTTAACAGCACATGATACCATGTCTGTAATCCAGCTTGAGCCGATGTATCTCCAGGACTATCTACATTAATGAACACATCCGCGCCCCCATTCCATACCTCGGATGGGTGAGCAGTCTGTCCCCCTGCATTGGAAGAGAACACAGCTTCTACGATTTTACCACCGCTCTTGATGACTTCTCCAGAAGTAGCATCAACCGCGCTGGAGACTTTATCATTCTCTGAACCCATTCCGTTGTACGCCTGACTGAGCGTGGTATCCACAACGTTGGCAATTTTAAAACGATCTCCCTGTTGAAGCGCATAAGAGCGTGCAGCGACAGCCTGTACTTTCAGCGCTTCGGCTGGCCAGGATGAATACACTTCTGCACCAACAACAGAGTATAAATATTGCTCCAGTGGAACTACATTAACCAAAGCCAAATCGCCGCTTACAATGCTAATTTCCATGTCACCGCGATATGTCCGTCCGGAACGTTCCACCACTTTGATTCCACTACCGTCTCCTTGCACAAACGCCTTGGCCTCACTGCCGGCAATAGTGTAATGCGGAGCTATTTTAAGTGTATCCGTGCTTAACCCGGCATCCTGGCGGATGATAAGCGCAGCACTATTACTGTTTACCGGAGACAGGTTTACTCCTGGAACACTGGCTTCCACACTTTTTTTGAATGCAGACAGATCAGCATCTGATGAGGCTTCTCCCACCCATACAGCATACCCTTGACTCCCTCCATCCAGTTGAAGCACCGTATAAGAACTAACTCCTGCCGATGAAAGGGATGCTTGTGCCGCTTCTGCCTCTGGAAGTGAGCTGTAGACTCCTGCAGACAGACGCTTGCTGCCCGTCACCGCTGGTTTTTGTCCACCTAGTTGGGCTGCAGCCACTTTTTGTACACGTGCTACCGCTTGTCCAGCCAACGCCTCTGTTGCATAGTTTCCGGTGTAGAGTTGATAGGTCGCTTTACCATTCAGAGACGTTGTAAACAACAACGGTTTATCACTAGTGGCCTGCAACAATTTTGCGGCTGTTGCTGCCGTTTTGAAATCCCCTGTTTCCAACACTTTGACGCGGAATCCATCCGCACTGAAACGGATTTGTCCTGCTGGAAGAGTTATACTTGCTCCGCTTTCCGAACCAATATTCCATTTTCCACTCGACTCAAGCGTAATCAGTGGTGTTGTCGATTTATACGTACTTCCCAGGTTCGCAAACATGGCTACCCGGATCACCTGCCCATCACCTTCAGCGGCATAAACCGGCACTTGCAGGCATCCTACCGTCAACAGAGCTGCAGCCAACACCTTCAAACGCCGACTCCACTTCCTTGTTTGTATTGCTTTCACGATCAGTCTCCTCTCCATGTTTGTCCCAAGTTGTATATTAAGATGAATCTCATTGATATATAGTCACAATTATTTGGCGTCTCTCGGTGGAACTGGCAAACCCAGATGATGATAGGCCAGGTCCGTTACAATTCTGCCCCTCGGTGTGCGTTGAAGCATGCCAATCTGCAATAGATAAGGCTCGTAGACATCCTCAATGGTCTGACTCTCCTCACCAATCGTAGCGGCAATCGTATCCAGACCCACAGGGCCTCCCCGGAAACTGTTAATCATTGATTTGAGCATTTTATGATCGATCTCGTCCAGACCACGCGGATCAATCTGAAGACGTTGCAGCGCTTCTTCCGCCAGAGCCTGTGTGATGATACCATCACCCCGTACCTGGGCAAAGTCACGCACTCTTTTTAGCAGTCGATTGGCAATCCTCGGTGTCCCACGGGAGCGCAATGCGATCTCTTCGGCGGCATTACCAACAATCTCAACCCCTAGAATCTCTGAGGCCCGTGAGACGATGTAGGCCAGCTCATCCACCGTGTAGAACTCCAGTCGACTGATAACACCAAACCGGTCTCTGAGAGGCGCAGAAAGCAAGCCTGCACGGGTTGTAGCACCAATCAGCGTAAAGGATGGCAGATCAAGACGTACGGAGCGGGCACTTGGCCCTTTTCCGATCATGATATCCAACGCGAAGTCTTCCATGGCGGGATACATCACTTCTTCTACCGTCCGATGAAGGCGATGAATCTCATCAATAAACAGGACATCCCCTTCTTGCAGGTTTGTAAGTAATGCAGCTAGATCACCTGGGCGTTCAATCGCCGGTCCCGATGTTGTACGTAAGTTAACACCCAATTCATTGGCAATGATATTGGCAAGTGTTGTTTTACCCAGTCCAGGCGGGCCATATAACAACACATGATCGAGCGCCTCATTGCGCATCTTGGCGGCTTCAATGTATATTTTCAAATTCTCCTTGACCTGGTTCTGCCCGATATATTCATTCAAATACCGGGGACGAAGGCTAAGCTCCACAGCTTGATCCTCCATCATCAGGTTCGCGGAAATAATCCGGTCATCCATGTTCATCCCTACCTTTTTTATGCGGCTTACTGCTCTATTATAGAGGCAAAATTAATTATCCCGTAAACAGCATTTGCAGTGCCCGTTTCATCAACACATCAACAGAATCGGCCGAAGTAACCTCTTTCTTCAGTTTGAGCCATACTTTATCCAGTTCACTGTCGGTATAACCCAGCGCCTTAAGACCTTCACGTGCCTCATCCCAGGCAGAGCCGCTTCCTGCTTCTTCCGAAGGAGGAGCAAACAAACCTGTTGCATACGTGGCAGCACCGAAACCATCCAATTTGTCCTTAAGGTCCAGTATCATACGCTGCGCTGTTTTCTTACCAATCCCCGGCAGTTTGGTCAGGAACGTCAGATTCTCTTGATAAATTGCAGTCACGACATGGTCCGGCGTACCGCCAGCGAGTATACCCAGAGCAACTTTGGGTCCAATACCCGATACCTCGATCAGCTTGCGAAATAACTTCTGTTCCTCACGAGTCGCAAAACCAAACAGAAACATCGCATCTTCACGTACGTGGTGATGGGTATACACCATAATTTCGCCTTCTTGCTTCGCAAATGCAAAAGGATTCGGACAGAATACACGATAACCAACGCCATGTACATCAAGCACAATATATTCATTCTCCAGATGTACGAACTGTCCTCTTAGGAAATCAATCATTTTCGCAATACCTCATTCAACTTGGAATTTAATGTATATGAGTGTGCGTGACACACTGCTACAGCCAAAGCATCTGCTACGTCATCAGGCTTCGGAATCACCTGTAAACGTAAAAACATTTTGACCATCTCCTGCACTTGCCGCTTCTCTGCTTTTCCGTATCCAACAATCGCCTGCTTAATCTGCATCGGCGTATATTCGGCAATAGGCAGTCCCTTCTGGGCAGCAGCCAGTACCATAACACCTCTAGCCTGACTTACAGACATCGCTGTTGTGACGTTACGATTGAAAAAAAGTTTCTCCAGTGCTACCGCGTCCGGTTTATATTTATCAATCAGCTGTACCATGCCCTCATATACATGAAGCAGCCGTTCCTCTTCAGGGGTATGAGCTTCTGTCTGAATACAGCCATATTGTACAGGTGTTACCTTACTGCCGATTTTATCCACAAAACCAAAACCGACAATCGCAATCCCCGGGTCAATTCCCAAAAAACGCAAATCCATCTCTCCCTTACAAAAGCGAACATATGTATCGTTCATTTCATTATAACAAAAGATAGGCCCTACGGCAGGAAAAACTTTGTCCTTCCATATACTCGCCTCAATTCGTGAATAACCTACAATCTTTATCTCCTATATTCAGGTGTATCGGTCATGGAACGACAAAAAGGACATCTTTCGATGTCCTTCGTTTCCCCTCGTATGTTGTATGACCTACGAATATCCTTCCACCAGAAACTTCTCCTCTACTGGATGTAAACAGATCCACTCAATGCAGATCAGCCTGTTCTTTTATCCGCCATTACGGATTTCTTTATTGGCCTCATCCACCGCATAATCGCTGAACGTAGAGATTACACTGTCGTACTCATCCTTGTCCTGAATACGAATACCTTGCTGCAATTGCTCCAACACACCTTCAGGCAATGATGTCTCTAACGTGCCTACGTCCATTTGAAAAAAAGTACGGATGACTTTCTCTTCTGTGGGCCGTCCTTCATAAAGATTGAGATTACCCACAGCATCTATGCTAATATACGCCTGCTCCTTACATAATGGAGAAAGATCATCCACATGTTGCTTAATGCGTAACACTTCTGCCGATTCAACCTGAGCATCCCAATCCGGATGTTGAACGAGCAGCATCTTCAATTGAGGAATCGACATTTTACCTAATTGTTCCGTTTCTACCCCACAGATATATTGCGTCTCCAATACAACACTCGTTAAAAGGTCCGGATCAGACCCGAGTTGTTCCATCAAAGTCTGAATTTCTTGCTCTGACCTTTGTTCACTCGCAGCAGGTCCCATTACAGATACAGCCTCACTGAAATTGGTCGTTAATAAACGCTCAATCGCAGAAGAAATCGGCAAACCACTGTAAGCCAGTATAGCTACGGCAACCAAAGCTGCAGTCATCCACACTGTTCTTTTCCATCGACGCCAGCGTCTCTTAAATTGTTTTTTGAAGTTAAACGTGTTCACATGAACCCCTTCTATCACTTTTTAAACCTATTGTGACCGAAAGAACTGGGGTTTATGCAAAATTAACCTAAGGCACCAGCAATGTGATGCACCTGAGCACTAAAAGGATGAAAAATATAATTATTCCTTTCCTTATTAAAGGTTGTCATAAATTAAGAGGTTATGATTGCTTTGAACACAACCACCTTTTAAACATAAATAAAAAGACGGACTATCTATAAATAGATAGTCCGTCTTTTTTGAGATCGGGATGACACGATTTGAACATGCGACCCCCTGGTCCCAAACCAGGTGCTCTACCAAGCTGAGCTACATCCCGTTATATATACCGGCGAGAGGACTCGAACCTCCACGGTTTCCCACTCGATTTTGAGTCGAGCGCGTCTGCCATTCCGCCACGCCGGCGTATAAAATTATAATGGCGCGCCCTGAGAGATTCGAACTCCCGGCCTTTTGATTCGTAGTCAAACGCTCTATCCAGCTGAGCTAAGGGCGCAAATATTGGAGCGGAAGACGGGAATCGAACCCGCGACCCTCGCCTTGGCAAGGCGATGCTCTACCGCTGAGCCACTTCCGCATACGGTATTAATAAATATAAAAATGGCGGAACCGACGGGATTCGAACCCGCGATCTCCTGCGTGACAGGCAGGCATGTTAGGCCAACTACACCACGGTTCCAGATCACTTTCTTGAAAGAAAGTATAATTGCGGGGGCAGGATTTGAACCTGCGGCCTTCGGGTTATGAGCCCGACGAGCTACCGGGCTGCTCCACCCCGCGTCGTTATTCAGAAATCTATATGGTGGAGGCTGAGGGGATCGAACCCCCGACCCTCTGCTTGTAAGGCAGATGCTCTCCCAGCTGAGCTAAGCCTCCATGTAAATATGACCCGTAGGGGATTCGAACCCCTGTTACCTCCGTGAAAGGGAGGTGTCTTAACCCCTTGACCAACGGGCCTTAATGGCTCCCCGAACAGGGCTCGAACCTGTGACAACTCGATTAACAGTCGAGTGCTCTACCAACTGAGCTATCAGGGAATACTAAGCATCTGCAGTGCAAATGCAATTCATCGTACGACGTCAACATACAAAATCTGTTTTCTATGTAAGATGAAAGAGTTCGCTTGGCGGCGTCCTACTCTCCCAGGACCCTGCGGTCCAAGTACCATCGGCGCTAGAGGGCTTAACGGTCGTGTTCGGGATGGGTACGTGTGGAACCCCTCCGCCATCGCCACCAAACGCGATTTGTCAAAGCATAGCTTCTTGAAATCATTGTAGAACTGAAAATCATACACACATTCTGTGATGTACCTATTTTCATTTCAGAGATTATTCTCTGAAAACTAGATCCGAAACGAAATGTGCGATTTATAACTTGCATATTGGATAAGCCCTCGACCGATTAGTACTGGTCAGCTCCATGCATTGCTGCACTTCCACCCCCAGCCTATCTACCTCGTCGTCTTCAAGGGGTCTTACATACTGGGAAATCTCATCTTGAGGGGGGCTTCACGCTTAGATGCTTTCAGCGCTTATCCCTTCCGTACATAGCTACCCAGCGGTGCTCCTGGCGGAACAACTGGTACACCAGCGGTACGTCCATCCCGGTCCTCTCGTACTAAGGACAGCTCCTCTCAAATTTCCTACGCCCACGACAGATAGGGACCGAACTGTCTCACGACGTTCTGAACCCAGCTCGCGTACCGCTTTAATGGGCGAACAGCCCAACCCTTGGGACCTACTTCAGCCCCAGGATGCGATGAGCCGACATCGAGGTGCCAAACCTCCCCGTCGATGTGGACTCTTGGGGGAGATAAGCCTGTTATCCCCAGGGTAGCTTTTATCCGTTGAGCGATGGCCCTTCCATGCGGTACCACCGGATCACTAAGCCCGACTTTCGTCCCTGCTCGACTTGTAGGTCTCGCAGTCAAGCTCCCTTATGCCTTTGCACTCTTCGAATGATTTCCAACCATTCTGAGGGAACCTTTGGGCGCCTCCGTTACTCTTTAGGAGGCGACCGCCCCAGTCAAACTGCCCACCTGACACTGTCCCCGCACCGGATTACGGTACCAGGTTAGAACCTAGATACGATCAGGGTGGTATCCCAACGGTGCCTCCACACAAGCTGGCGCTCATGCTTCAAAGGCTCCCACCTATCCTGTACAGATCGTACCCAAATTCAATATCAAGCTGCAGTAAAGCTCCATGGGGTCTTTCCGTCTTGTCGCGGGTAACCTGCATCTTCACAGGTATTAAAATTTCACCGGATCTCTCGTTGAGACAGCGCCCAAGTCGTTACGCCATTCGTGCGGGTCAGAATTTACCTGACAAGGAATTTCGCTACCTTAGGACCGTTATAGTTACGGCCGCCGTTTACTGGGGCTTCGGTTCACAGCTTCGGATTGCTCCTAACCGCTCCCCTTAACCTTCCAGCACCGGGCAGGCGTCAGCCCGTATACTTCGCCTTACGGCTTCGCACAGACCTGTGTTTTTGCTAAACAGTCGCTTGGGCCTTTTCACTGCGGCCCCCTCGTGCTATTCACACTACCGGGGCACCCCTTCTCCCGAAGTTACGGGGTCATTTTGCCGAGTTCCTTAACGAGAGTTCTTCCGCGCGCCTTAGAATTCTCTTCTCGCCTACCTGTGTCGGTTTGCGGTACGGGCACCATCACCTGGCTAGAGGCTTTTCTTGGCAGTGTGAGATCATGACCTTCGCTACTATAATTTTCGCTCCCCATCACAGCCCAGCCTTACGATGTGCGGATTTGCCTACACATCAGCCTCACTGCTTAGACGGACATCCATCAGTCCGCGTCACTACCCTGCTGCGTCCCCCCATTGCTCATAACGGCTTACGGTGGTACAGGAATTTCGACCTGTTGTCCTTCGACTACGCCTTTCGGCCTCGCCTTAGGTCCCGACTTACCCTGAGCGGACGAGCCTTCCTCAGGAACCCTTAGGCTTTCGGCGGATCAGATTCTCACTGATCTTTTCGTTACTCATACCGGCATTCTCACTTGTATAATGTCCAGCGCTCCTTACGGTACACCTTCAACCCTTATACAACGCTCCCCTACCCCTGATGCAAAGCATCAAGCCATAGCTTCGGTGGTGTGTTTAGCCCCGTTACATTTTCGGCGCAGAGTCACTCGACCAGTGAGCTATTACGCACTCTTTCAATGGTGGCTGCTTCTAAGCCAACATCCTGGTTGTCTGTGCAACTCCACATCCTTTCCCACTTAACACACACTTGGGGACCTTAGCTGATGGTCTGGGCTGTTTCCCTTTTGACAATGGATCTTAGCACTCACTGTCTGACTCCCGGAAGTAAGTCTATGGCATTCGGAGTTTGACTGAGCTTGGTAACCCTTGCGGGCCCCGCACCCAATCAGTGCTCTACCTCCACGACTCTATTTTCCGAGGCTAGCCCTAAAGCTATTTCGGGGAGAACCAGCTATCTCCGAGTTCGATTGGAATTTCTCCGCTACCCCCACCTCATCCCCGCATTTTTCAACATGCGTGGGTTCGGGCCTCCAGTGCGTGTTACCGCACCTTCACCCTGGACAGGGGTAGATCACCCGGTTTCGGGTCTACGTCCACGTACTATGTCGCCCTATTCAGACTCGCTTTCGCTGCGGCTCCGGCTCTTCACCTTAACCTTGCACGGGAACGTAACTCGCCGGTTCATTCTACAAAAGGCACGCCATCACCCCTAAAACGGGCTCTGACTTTTTGTAAGCACACGGTTTCAGGTTCTATTTCACTCCCCTTCCGGGGTGCTTTTCACCTTTCCCTCACGGTACTGCTTCACTATCGGTCGCTAGGAAGTATTTAGCCTTGGCAGATGGTCCTGCCGGATTCATACGGGGTTTCACGTGCCCCGCACTACTCGGGATACATCTCGGAGGGAACAGACTTTCAATTACAGGGCTTTTACCTTCTTTGGCGGGCCTTTCCAGACCTCTTCGCTTAACCGGTTCCTTTGTAACTCCATGTGAGATGTCCCACAACCCCAAAGAGCAAGCTCTCTGGTTTGGGCTTCTCCGCGTTCGCTCGCCGCTACTGACGGAATCACTATTGTTTTCTCTTCCTCAAGGTACTTAGATGTTTCAGTTCCCTTGGTATGCCTCTGCATAACCTATGTATTCAGTTATGAGTAACTGGAAATTACCCCAGCTGGGTTTCCCCATTCGGACACCCCCGGATCAAAGCTTGCTTACAGCTCCCCGAGGCAGTTTCGTTGTTCGCCACGTCCTTCATCGGCTCCTAGCGCCTAGGCATCCTCCGTGTGCTCTTAGTAGCTTAACCATAGTTGCTCCGGTTTCGACTGCTCGCTTCCCTTGTTTTGCTTGCGCAAAGCCAAAAGTCGCTCTCATTCGATACCCTCGCAATGCAGTTTTCACTATTTATTAAAACTTGTTTTAACACAAGTTCAGCTTAAAAAGGAATGTTCTAAATCGCAAAATTTCGTTTCGATATCTAGTTTTCAAAGAACAAGCTCCATGAAAAAGCAAGCTGTTTGAGAGTTTGAGCTCTCAAAACTGAGCAACGAGTGAGTAAGTTTTGCAGATCTAGTCTGCGGTTTTGAATGTTTCCACTCGGGAAACGATTCTCCATAGAAAGGAGGTGATCCAGCCGCACCTTCCGATACGGCTACCTTGTTACGACTTCACCCCAATCATCTATCCCACCTTCGGCGGCTGGCTCCTTGCGGTTACCCCACCGACTTCGGGTGTTATAAACTCTCGTGGTGTGACGGGCGGTGTGTACAAGACCCGGGAACGTATTCACCGCGGCATGCTGATCCGCGATTACTAGCAATTCCGACTTCATGCAGGCGAGTTGCAGCCTGCAATCCGAACTGAGACCGGCTTTGTTGGGATTGGCTCCATCTCGCGATTTCGCAGCCCGTTGTACCGGCCATTGTAGTACGTGTGTAGCCCAGGTCATAAGGGGCATGATGATTTGACGTCATCCCCACCTTCCTCCGGTTTGTCACCGGCAGTCTATCTAGAGTGCCCACCCGAAGTGCTGGCAACTAAATATAAGGGTTGCGCTCGTTGCGGGACTTAACCCAACATCTCACGACACGAGCTGACGACAACCATGCACCACCTGTCTTGAATGTTCCGAAGAAAAGGTACATCTCTGTACCGGTCATTCAGATGTCAAGACCTGGTAAGGTTCTTCGCGTTGCTTCGAATTAAACCACATACTCCACTGCTTGTGCGGGTCCCCGTCAATTCCTTTGAGTTTCAGTCTTGCGACCGTACTCCCCAGGCGGAGTGCTTAATGTGTTAACTTCGGCACCAAGGGTATCGAAACCCCTAACACCTAGCACTCATCGTTTACGGCGTGGACTACCAGGGTATCTAATCCTGTTTGCTCCCCACGCTTTCGCGCCTCAGCGTCAGTTACAGCCCAGAGAGTCGCCTTCGCCACTGGTGTTCCTCCACATATCTACGCATTTCACCGCTACACGTGGAATTCCACTCTCCTCTTCTGCACTCAAGTCACCCAGTTTCCAGTGCGATCCGGGGTTGAGCCCCGGGATTAAACACCAGACTTAAATGACCGCCTGCGCGCGCTTTACGCCCAATAATTCCGGACAACGCTTGCCCCCTACGTATTACCGCGGCTGCTGGCACGTAGTTAGCCGGGGCTTTCTTCTCAGGTACCGTCACCTTGAGAGCAGTTACTCTCCCAAGCGTTCTTCCCTGGCAACAGAGCTTTACGATCCGAAAACCTTCATCACTCACGCGGCATTGCTCCGTCAGGCTTTCGCCCATTGCGGAAGATTCCCTACTGCTGCCTCCCGTAGGAGTCTGGGCCGTGTCTCAGTCCCAGTGTGGCCGATCACCCTCTCAGGTCGGCTACGCATCGTCGCCTTGGTGAGCCGTTACCCCACCAACTAGCTAATGCGCCGCAGGCCCATCCCCAAGTGACAGATTGCTCCGTCTTTCCAGTTTCCTTCAGGAGAAGAAAACAACTATTTGGTATTAGCTACCGTTTCCGGTAGTTGTCCCAAACTTGAGTGCAGGTTGCCTACGTGTTACTCACCCGTCCGCCGCTAACCATCAGAGAAGCAAGCTTCTCTTCAAGTCCGCTCGACTTGCATGTATTAGGCATGCCGCCAGCGTTCGTCCTGAGCCAGGATCAAACTCTCCAATAAAGATGAATTTCAGAAGCATCGTTAGAAGCTATGAAAATCATCGGTGGTATTGAAAAGAGCGATAAGCTCATTTTGAAACTGACGAGATTAAAAATCTCATTTATTTTGCTTTGAAATCATACAGTCCGAAGACGTGTACCGATTTCTCAGCGTCGATCTTGCAAGCAAGATCGTTACTCACTCGTTGTTCAGTTTTCAAAGATCAAACTCGTTTGTGTTACTCTTTTCGTTGTCAGCGCTGTGTTTCAGCGGCGACTTAAATAATATATCATACTGACGAAACCAATGCAATAGTTTTTTCAAAAAAACATTTAATAGATTCTAAGTCCCCAATGCCCCCAATAAAACTATAGCGAATATAAGGCTCTATTCCCCTAACAATCCCGTCCACATTCATGGATTTTCTTGATAACTGCTAAAGAATTCTACAAACGTGACACTTCCATACTATAGTAGGATTACCATGCTCTCCATACAAACTCATAAGGCCGACTCTTCTCAGAGTCGGCCTTTTGAAGATTAACGGTTTTCCGTTTACTTTACAGTGTTATTGCTGTATCCAGGGATTTCTACGCTTTTTATTGTTAGAACTACGTTTAGTGGTTATCCCTGTGCGCTCTCTTGCTTGTTTCCCGGATACAGATACTTTAGATTTAGATTTAGCAGCAGGTTTGGCTGTTCTGCGTTTCGCAGTTCCTGTTTTGGCTGATTGTTTAGGCTTTGCTTCAAGATTAAACTCAGCCTCACTCTCTGTAGAGGACTGGCTTAAGTTAGCCTCGTCACGTCCACCCTTTTTGCCTCCCCCCTTACCTTGTGGAGGATACAGTTCACCAAATGCACCCAATGGAGACGGCGGCACCATGTTCTGAGTAGGGTATGGATTTTGATAGGCATACTCCAATGGCTGATTAGGCATCATGGATGTGGTCATTTCGGGTTGCATCCCATAAGGATTGTATGTGCCCCACGCTGGGTTCTGGTAGTTATGTGAGGGATGTGCGTATTGATGGTTAGGCATATGATGGTTGCCACATCCGCATGGCGGGTACGGAAGCATAGAGTAAGGAGAAATATGAGGCGGTTGGTGGTTCATATGCTCATTGGCCGCAAATGGAGGGTATGGGCTGTTCACTTGACCTGATGGAGCGATCGGATACGAGTTGTTCTGCATCTCAGCAGATACGTTTGGCATAATGTTGTTATGATTATACTCCGCGCCGCTCCAAGGCGTGTTGGATGTATTACCTATGGAGTAAGGACTCACTTCAGGTATACCTGGGAATGTAGCATTGTCGTTCGCCCCAGCCGTATACATGTTTTGTGGAGCAGTGTATACCTCTTGTGCAGGTACAGGAACTTGGGCATAGGGATGCTCGGCAGGAGCATGCAGCATTTTACTGCCGCAACCACATGGAGCTTTGGTCGCAGGAGCTACTTCTGTAGGCCATTTCGTGTTGTTAGGTATTACAGGTAAAGGCAGGACTTCAGGTGAGATATTAGGCATCGTATACGTCGGCGCTTCAGTTATCGGTTTTAATTGCACTTCAGATTTGGTATTTTCTTTCTTCTGAGCTTCCTTCTGCGGTTTCTCTTCAGGAATTTCAGGTAACTGAGGTAACACTTCCACTTCTGGCTTGATATTAGGTACGACCGGATTTGCAGGTACAGGAGCCGGAACCACATTGGAGACTTCCGGTACAGGAGCTGGTTCAGGTACTGGGACTACTGGTACGACTGGAGCCGTTTCTTCTTTAACTCCCGTGTATTCCTTCCCTTCAGGAGACAGCTTCTCATGAGCAACATTGGATGAGGCACCATTCTCTGAAGCCGCATTCCCCGGTGCATTCGCTGATGGAATGTACACAGTCTCCCCTACAAGAAGAGCATTAGGATTTTTCAATTGCGGGTTCGCATTGATCATATCTTTCAACGGAACTCCCCAAGCCTGTGACAACTTCCACAACGAATCTCCTTGCTGGACTTTATGACTGTGCAACACGCCTTCTGGCTTTGGTGTTACAGGCTCCGCAGGGATTTTGACCTTCATGCCGATCTCCAACTTGTCAGGATTTGCAATTTGGGGATTAGCTGCGATAATTTTGTCCAACGCTACATTATATTTTTGGGACAGCAGATATAATGTGTCGCCTTTTTTCACCATGTGTATTTTCACTTGGAACTAACCTCCTAGACGTGATACTTGGGCAGTGCATTCGCCCATACCGTTACTACATCCTATGCAGAAATTGGGCCAATGACATCAACTAAGCAAAAAAAATCCTTCCCGCCCCAAAAATCGCATACTTCAGGTATGCTGATTTTCTGAGACAAGAAGGATTTCCTGCTTCCCTATTCAGTTCGTTCCTTTTAATCTTCCCAAACTTTGTAACCGTCTTTGTCGACAATTTGACGGAACGCTTCCAGCAATCTCAAGGTTACAGGACCTGCAACACCCGTTCCAATCGTTCTGCCGTCCACCTCATATGCAGCAATAACTTCTGCGGCTGTTCCAGTGAAGAAGACTTCGTCGGCAATGTACACATCATGTAGCGTAAATGGCACTTCTTTTAATTCAAGATCCAGCTCACCGCACAGATCGATAATGGCCTGGCGTGTAATCCCCTCTAGTGCACCAAGATAACAAGGTGGCGTATAGACTACACCACTTTTGATGATGAAGATGTTATCACTTGAACCCTCAGTAACGTAACCTTGGGAATTCAGCATAATCGCTTCACCGGCACCTGAATAGTTAGACTGAATTTTAACAAGAATGTTGTTCAGATAGTTCAATGATTTAATTTTTGGATTAAGTGCATCAGGAATGTTGCGGCGCTGCGATACAGACACAGCTTTCAGCCCAGTAAGATACGCTTCCTCCGGATAGATCGCGAGTTGCTCAACAATGATAATAACGGACGCTTTAGGGCAGCGCAGCGGGTCAAGACCCAAGTTACCAGGTCCACGTGAAACGATCAGACGAATATAACCGTTACGCATATCATTGCGACGTACCGTTTCAGCCATCACTTCCAGCATCTCATCATAAGACAACGGAATGTTCAGACTGATGGATTTAGCTGAATCGTACAAACGATCCAAATGCGCTTTGCATCTGAAAATGTTACCGTTATAAATACGAATACCTTCGAAAATACCGTCTCCATACAAAAATCCGTGATCATATACCGAAACGGTTGCATTCTCCTTGGTCACATATCGACCATCCAAGTAAATCCATTGTTCTGACACCGATGACTGCACCTCCATAAAATTTCCATCCCCTGATTCCGAAACTACATTTATCTCGCTCATTGGACAACAAATGACAAGCTGTTCTTGCACACATTACCCAGTCTTATGACAACCTTCACCAATGTACGTCCTGATTCAGGTCGTTTTTAACGAAGGATATGTATAACACGGATAGCTGCCAAGAACACGTACCTGACAATTCAAAGCCTCAATCTCAGCCATGGCTGCGGTAAGCAATACCGAATCTGCACTTTCTTCAACATCAATGTAAAAATAATAACTCCCCAACCTCTTCTTCGTTGGACGAGATTCCAATCGGGTCAAGTTCAGCTTCCGCCAGGCAAAAGCCGAAAGCACCTGATGCAATGCACCCGGTGCATCTTCAGGCAATGTAACCAGCAAACTGGTTTTCACATGATCAGGCTCTCGTGGTATCTGAACAGGCTCATGGCCTATCAACACAAAACGAGTATAGTTGTTGTCATGATCGGTAACCCGTTCAGCCATAATGTCCAAACCATGCTTCTGTGCAGCCAGCCTTGTACCAATCGCGACCCAGCCTTTGCCAGGATTTTTTTTAACAATCTCCACAGCTTCCGCTGTACTGTTAACACCCTCAAGATCTGCTCCAGGTGAATGCAGGCGAATAAAATTCTGGCACTGTGGAATCGCTACAGGATGGGACATGATCTTCGTAATTTTCCCGAAATCATATTCACCACTCTCTGTCCTGAACTCAGATCCATGCCCAATGACATTTTGGATGGATGGATAAACCCATTCTGCTTGCATCGGAATATCCACTTCGTTAACCAGCCAGTCCATATGCAAACTAACGGAGCCTTCAATCGTATTCTCAATAGGTATGACACTATACTGGGACTTTCCACTATCCGTAGCCCGGAAAACATCAGAAATCAGTTTGGAATGAAGCAATTCCAAAGGCTCCCCATTAAACAGAAAATCTACTGCTTCATGAGAAACTGAACCTTCAGGTAATACTGCAATTCGTTTCATGCGTTAACTTCCCCTTTAACTCTGTCCATAAAAGGACTTTCATCTTGATCAGGCAGCACGGTAACACCGTCCAGATCCGGATCCAACCACAATGCAGAAGCAGTGATACCTTCACGGCTCATTGTGTCTATCAAATATTGCTCCAGTTCGAGCTTACGAGTGTCATGACGATCTACCAACGTCAAAACGGTAGGTCCGGCTCCACTCAAAGCAGCCCCCAGGGCTCCATGATTGACCGCATGTTCAAGGATTTCAGCCATACCGGGTACCAAAGATGCCCTGTAGGGTTGATGAATCCGGTCAGACATCGCCTTTTGAATCATGTCCAATCTCCCACTTGCCAAAGCTGCAACGAGTAAGGATGATCTGCTTATGTTGTGAATAACATCAGACTTGTCAAACTGCTGTGGAATTACATTTCTTGCTTTCGAAGTGGACAACTCGAAGTCCGGTACGATGACCAACGTCTGCAAATCCTGATGCGGCTCAATGCGAATATGGTCTACCCGACTGCCATCCCATGCTGCTGTAATGATACCTCCATATAGTGAAGCTCCTACATTATCCGGATGTTTCTCCAGCGACGTAGCCATGTCCAGAAGCTTGGCATCAGATAACGGAGTACCAATTAAAGCATTAGCAGCAGCCAACGCACCCACGATGGCGGATGCACTGCTTCCCAGTCCCCGAGTAAGCGGAATATCGGAATACATGGAAATCTCCAACTCCGGCACGGAGATTCCAGCTTCGTTGAACACCATCTGTGCAACTTCATATATCAAATTGGATTTATCTGTTGGCAGACCCGTCAGATGATCTCCATGTAAATGAAATGTTGTCTGCTCAGCCGGTTTCATCTCAAGCCATGCATACAGAGACAATGCCATGCCCAGGGTATCAAACCCTGGACCCAGATTGGCTGTACTTGCAGGTACCTTAACGATTACCCTTTGCTGCAAACTCATACGGATTGTTGCTCCAATTGTGCAATTGCCGCCATAACCGCTTCTTCGGAATCTTCCACAACAAGCGGCTCAGTCGCTACCGTTTTGATTGCAATATTAGGATCTTTTAGACCATGTCCTGTCAGTACACAAACCACAGTTTCTCCGCCTTTAAAGTACCCTTCACTCTTCAGTTTGTATACACCAGCAACGGAAGCAGCGGATGCAGGTTCAGCAAAAATCCCTTCACGCGCGGCGATCGTACGATATGCTGTCAGAATTTCTTCGTCAGTTACATAATTAATCTGTCCGCCAGACTCTTCAGCTGCAGCTACAGCGGTTTTCCAACTTGCTGGATTACCAATTCGAATAGCTGTTGCTACGGTTTCAGGCTCAAGAATCGGTTCACCTTTGACAATCGCCATCGCGCCTTCCGCTTCAAAACCGACCATACGTGGCAGGGAATTCGATTTGCCTGCTTCTTTATACTCCTTGAATCCTTTCCAGTAAGCCGAGATGTTCCCTGCGTTACCCACCGGGATTGCAAGTACATCAGGTGCTTGACCAAGCTGTTCAATCACTTCAAATGCAGCCGTTTTCTGTCCTTCAATTCGGAACGGATTCACGGAGTTCACGAGCGTAATTGGATGTTTGGCTGTAATCTCACGCACAATTTCCAATGCACGGTCAAAGTTGCCATTAATCGCAATTACCTTGGCTCCATAGATCATAGCTTGAGCCAGTTTACCCAGCGCAATGTTGTTATTCGGGATCAATACAATACAATTCAGACCAGCACGAGCCGCATAGGCTGCTGCTGCCGCCGAAGTGTTACCTGTCGATGCACACATGATCGTGCGACTGCCTTCTTCCATCGCTTTAGCAACAGCCATAACCATTCCGCGGTCTTTAAATGAACCAGTCGGATTCAGACCTTCATATTTGAAATATAAATTCAATCCGAGTTCCTCGGACAGATTCTCCGCATGAACCAGGGGTGTGTTTCCTTCATGAAGCGTAAGCAGTGGCGTGTTTTCATTAACCGGAAGGTGCTCTCTATACGTTTGCAGTAATCCTTGATATCTCATTGTGGGTAAACTCCTTTGTCGTTAATAATAGGAATATGATTGCATACATCTATATGGTTAAACGTGTACCTTAAACTTGGATTTAGATCTGAAAATTCAAACCGGAATTTGGGGACAAATTATCCTTCTACCCGGTACACACTCTTAATTCGACGAATGACGGCAAGGGATTCAAAGTGTTTCAACACTTTATCCATGCTTGCCTTGCTAGCGTTATGCGTAACAATGATGATCTCAGCATCCGGGTTATGCTCGTTCGGCTGTTGCACGACTGAAGCTAGGCTGACTTCGTATTCAGCGAAGATTTGTGTAATCTGCGCCAGTACCCCTGCCTTGTCATCTACATGCAGCAAAATAAAGTTTTTCGACATAATGTGCTCGTCACTTTGCAGGCGCTTCTGTTTATAAGGCACAATGGCTTTAAGACCATTCACACCCAGCTTCAGGTTTTTGATCACAGCCACGATATCCGCTACTACAGAAGTTGCCGTCGGAAGCTCACCTGCACCCGCACCGTAGAACATCGTCTCACCTACAGCTTCGCCATGTACATACACAGCGTTGAACACCCCATTGACGGATGCAATCGGATGATTCTGTCTTACCATCGTTGGCTGAACACTAATGGTGATCTCATCATCCCGACGATCCGCGATACCTAGTAGCTTCATCTCATAGCCAAGTCTTTTGGCATACGTAATATCTTCACGGGTCACGGATGTAATCCCCTTAACGGTTACGTCTTTCAGTTCCACATTGGTACGGAAGCCCAAAGTGCCCAGAATCGCCATTTTGCGAGCTGCATCGAGTCCTTCGACATCCGAAGTTGGATCGGTTTCTGCGTATCCGAGTGCTTGAGCCTCGGCCAGAACCTCTTCATATGAGGCGCCTTCCTGGCTCATTTTGGTCAAAATAAAGTTCGTTGTTCCGTTCACAATCCCCATAATGCGGGTAATCCGGTCGGATGAGAAACCTTCAATCAGCGTTCTGATGATCGGAATGCCCCCAGCCACACTCGCTTCGTAGAATACATCACATTGCTTTTCCTGTGCCTTGGCCAAAATCTCGGAACCGTGCAGTGCCATTAAATCCTTGTTCGCGGTTACAATATGCTTACCCCGCTCCAGTGCTTCAAGAATGTACTCTTTGGTCTGATCAATGCCGCCCATAACTTCCACGATAACATCAATATCCGGGTGACGAATGACTTCCCAAGGATCTTCAGTGAGCTTCGCACGGTCTACAGCAATGACACGATCTTTTTCCGTATTCTTCACTGCAATCTTCTCTATAACAATCGGTGATCCAACCTGACTGCTCAGATCCTCCTGATTTCCTTCCACGATGCGAACGACCCCAGTCCCCACCGTACCCAGACCCAACAATCCCACTTTTACCGGTTTCACTAACGATCTACCCCCAATGTCTTTTCTCCTTCACCCCTGTACGATTTAACCATACATACAACTTATTCCTAAACGTTTTACGATAACGTCTAATTAACCTTGGCCTACAATGCGCGTGCGTCGAACCCCGGGCATATCCTGCATCCGATCGAGCATTTCTCCGATTTCCCCATGGAGGTGTGATGTCTCCACTGAAATGACAACATTGGCTCTCCCCTGGAGCGGAATACTTTGATTAATGGTTAGCACGTTGGCTCCATAACCAGCTACATGTCCGAGCACACGAGACAATATTCCTGACTGATGCTCCAAATCAATGGAGATCGTTACAATTCGCTCCCGTTCAAGCTGATTGATCAAATGGATGCCATCCTTGTATTTATAAAAAGCACTTCGGCTTAATCCAACCTGTTCAACCGCCTCATGAACTGTTTTGACATCCCCGGAAGCTAGCAGTTCTTTTACCTGCATGGTCTTCACCACAGCCTCTGGCAAAATGTCTTCCCGTACTAAGTAATAGCGTTCATTCACAGAACGTCCTCTCCTCAAAGACTCATGTATTCATATAGTGGACATTATATAGGATCTGTCTCAAAAGGGCAATACCTCACATGTCTATTTTTGAAAAACTATTCCTAACAGTATACAAGTTTATCCCACGTGCAGGTAAGGAAAAATAAAAAAACGCAGAGCAGCGGGTAAACTCCCACTTCTCTGCGTATATGTTTTAATCCTTTATATTCGTAAGGGTTGCACTTCTATCTTAATAATAGCTGCTGCCTTCCACAAATTCGAACTCAAACTCGCCAATGCGCACAATGGTGCCTTCTTCAGCTCCGCGTTTACGCAATTCCGCATCCACACCCATATAGCGCAATGTACGCGCCAGCTTGAGAATTGCTTCATGCGAATTCAGCTGCATCCGTTTCATCATACGTTCAATCTTGGCACTTTCGACTACGAAGATTTCATTCTCCCGTACAATACGGAAACCATCGTCCTCTTTTTTGTCCAAGCTGTACACTTTGCGTTCGGATAAGTCAGCAACTTCTTCAACCACTGGCTCGTCCGGAATTTGATCCAGCAGATCAGCCGCACGATACAGGAGCTCTTGAATCCCTTTCCGTGTCAGGGACGAAATAGGCATAACTTCAATATCCGGTTGAACTTCACGAGCCTTCTGCAAAAACTCTTCCAGATTAGCTTCGGAATCCGGCATGTCCATTTTATTGGCTGCTACAACTTGTGGTCTCTCAGCGAGGACAGGATTGTACAATTTGAGTTCCTCGTTGATTTTCTGCCAGTCTTCGAACGGATCACGTCCTTCTGAACCAGACATATCAACGACATGAACGATAATGCGTGTACGTTCTACGTGACGCAAGAACTCATGTCCAAGCCCAATACCTTCGTGAGCACCTTCAATCAGGCCCGGCAAGTCGGCCATAACAAAGCTACGGCCTTCACCTACACCAACAACACCCAGGTTAGGTGTAATGGTTGTAAAATGATATGCTCCAATCTTTGGCTTGGCTGCCGAAACAACAGACAACAGCGTGGATTTCCCGACACTTGGGAAACCAACCAAACCGACATCTGCCATGACCTTAAGCTCAAGTACGATGTAACGTTCTTGACCTTCTTCGCCATTTTCGGCCAGTTCTGGCGCTGGATTGTTAGGCGTGGCAAAACGAATGTTTCCCCGTCCGCCTCGTCCGCCACGAGCAACAACAACCTGTTGACCATGACGTGTCAAATCAGCCAGTACTTCTCCACTGTCTTCATCCAAAATCACGGTTCCAGGTGGAATACGTACAATCATGTTCTCAGCGTTCGCGCCATGCTGACTTTTATTACGTCCCTTCTCACCACGAGGGGCCTTGAAGTGACGCTGGTAACGGAAATCCATTAACGTACGCAGACCTTCATCCACACGGAAAATGATGTCAGCTCCTCTGCCTCCATCACCCCCGGCAGGTCCGCCGTTCGGTACATACTTCTCACGACGAAACGAAATAATTCCGTCCCCTCCGTCTCCGGCTTTCACATAAATCTTCGCTTTATCTACAAACATTGGTTAACCCCTTCTTCCTATATTCCGCAAGGCATTCTGAATTGTATAAACGTATCCTCAGACGGAAGCTGCTCCGTTCTGACTTTTTTTCCTTTGAGTACGGCATTGAGCTGCCGCAATGTTTCCGGATCGGGTGTTTGATCCCCATCCAGCCGGACAACCACATCTCCGTGATCCTGTCCGAAGTTCAAGGTCAGTTTGCGAACCTCTCCCCAAGACGACCGGCCGCCGCCATATTGATAGGCTCGAATCGCATCGGCAATCGCCCCCGTAAGCGACTCGCCATCCTCGGGAGAGACCAGAGCACTAAGCTGCAACTCTTCCTCTACGACCACATGCAATTCCAGAGCGACTCCACTGGTCCGGAAAGATTGAAGATAAAATACGAGTGAAGGAATACCCAATCTGGAGATTCGGCTTTCTTCGTTAACCCGCTCTACTATTCTTTCCACACATTGCACTGATTTATCAAGTTTGCCCAGTCTAAGATATCCATACAATACCTGAAGATCGTTCATCCAATCATGCCTATGATGATTTAATGATGCAATTGCTGTCTTTTCCATAGATTGTATGATGGTTCTGCGTTCCGCCTCTGCTTGTCTCTTCATCACATTCACAGAAACAAAAAGCACCGCGACGGACCACAATGCGTATACAGCTATTGAAATAATCACTGGATACAGCATAACGAAAACCAAAGGAATCAGAAGTGAACATGCCGCAATCCAGGGCACTCTTTTCCAAGATTTCATGGCTTCTCCCCGTTCTACAAAACTCGGTTGGTTTAAACCCCACCGTAACCAAGTATAACATGTCTTTTCTGCCAGTTCATTATCAAATAACCTATAAATACAAAAAGCCTCCGGCAAAAATGCCGAAGGCTCCTTAGGCGGAATGCCGATATTATGCTTCTACTGCAGCTGCTACTGGAGCAACATTCACAGGGTAGATGCTTACTTTTTTACGATCGCGTCCCCAACGTTCGAATTTCACAACGCCGTCAACTTTCGCAAACAAAGTGTCATCTTTACCGATACCCACGTTAGTACCTGGGTGAATTTTCGTTCCGCGTTGGCGAACGAGAATGCTACCACCAGTTACTGTTTGTCCGTCAGCACGTTTAACGCCAAGGCGTTGTGCGTTACTGTCACGACCATTCTTCGTGGAACCTACACCTTTTTTCGATGCAAATAACTGAAGATTTAATTTCAACATGATTGGTTGTCCTCCTTCTTTGATTATTTGACTTGCTCTATCTGAATATACTTTCCGTATGACTCTGCAATATCAGTGAGCATAAGCACCATGGATTCGAGTAGCAATTGTACCTGGGACCAGGTTCCGTCTTTCTCCAACACCGGTAAAGAAGCGCTTAAAAAGCCATTCTTCATCTTGGCGTCCATTTCGACACCAGTCAGTGTTTCAATCGAGTTCACCGTACCCACTGTAACAGCGGATACCCCGGCACATACGATGTCTTCTCCTCGCTTGGCAAAATTAGCATGCCCTTTGATGGAGAAACGATCGATGCTCCCGTCATCATTACGAAAGATTTGAACGATAATCACTTATCGCACCTTCTTACGCTTTGATTGCTTCAATAGTTACTTTTGTATACGGTTGACGGTGACCTTGCTTCACATGGTAGTTCTTTTTAGGTTTGTATTTGTATACAACAACCTTTTGTCCTTTGCCATGTTTCTCCACTTTAGCCGTTACAGTTGCTCCGGAAACCAATGGTGTACCTGCTGTCAAACCTTGATCGTTAGATACAGCCAGGACACGGTCGAACGTTACGCTTTCGCCATCGTTCGCAGTCAATTTCTCGATGAACAGAACATCGCCCTCTTGGACTTTGTACTGTTTGCCACCTGTTTCAATAATTGCGTACATTTGCCTTGCACCTCCTCATGTCTCAGACTCGCCCGGTCTCAGGTGACAGTGTCCTTGCGGAACTGTTCTTGTACCCGGCCAGTGCGGTTACAGCATGTGCAAGACCAATAGGCTAAACACATACCTGATGATTATACCACCAACTATACTAAAAATCAATGCAACGGCGAAATATATCTTTTGCCTGTCCCATGACAGGAAGAACACGGCTCCACGTAAGGGAGCGTGCTCTCTTCCCGTACCTTCTTACGGGTAAGTTCAAGCAATCCCAGCTTGGTCCAACCCATTACAAAAGCCTTGGTTCGATCCTTCTTGAGTTCATTTTCCAGCGTTGCCGCAACTTCATGCCGATTCATCGCTTCCTCCATATCAATGAAGTCCACAATAATCATGCCACCGATATCCCGAAGACGCATTAAACGGGCGATCTCAACCGCTGCCTGCATGTTCGTCTCCGTTACGGTCTCTTCCAGACTGTCGCCGCCTGCTCCCGTGTACTTGCCTGTATTGACATCGACTACAGTGAGCGCCTCGGTATGATCAAGGACAATATATCCACCTCCAGGCAGCCATATCTTGCGGGCGAAATCCCTGTTCAACTGCTCCTGCACACGATAAGCAGCAAAAATTGATTCTTCTCCCCTGTACACCTGTACTTTAGGTTGATGGCCTGGACAGATCTCCTCCAGCAAAGCACTCAATTCACGGGCTTGTGCTTCATTATCCGTAATGACTTCATCGCTGCCAGGCGTATACACATCACGAATGATCCGCTGAACCATACTTTGATCTCGATGCAGCAGGCTTGGTGAAGGCAAACTATCCGCTTTTTCACGAATCAGACGCCACTGCTCACGTAATGTTTCCAGGTCGGCCTGAATGGCTTCCCTCTGTTCCTCTGCGGATACAGTTCGTATGATAAGCCCCTCTTCGTCCCGTCTCAGTTGTTCACCCAGCGTTTTGAGGCGGGAACGATCGCCCTCACGGGCAATTTTCTTAGAGACGGCTACATAGTCCGCTAAAGGCATGTAGACAAGCCATCGGCCCGGCAGCGAATAATGAGTCGTCACCCGGGCTCCCTTGCTTCCTACTGGCTCCTTCAGGACCTGGACGATTACATCCTGACCTGGACGAAGCAGCTCCGAAATTGAAGGCTTCACTTTGGGTTGTTTCTCCAGATTGGGATGCAATACATCGTCCACATACAGAAAAGCATTCTTTTTCTGACCGATATCCACAAAAGCAGCTTGCATACCTGGTAACACGTTCACTACCCGTCCTTTGAAATACGAACCCAGCAGTCCACGCTCGCGTGTACGCTCTGCCATGAATTCTACAGCTTTGCCTTCTTCCAGAAGCGCCATTTGCATGAGGTTATGTTCATTATGTACAATCATTTGTTTCATGGCTTCACCTCTAGAAGACAATTCAATTCATCCACATCCATTCTGTATCTTTGCATACTCATTGTACATGTATTAACCCAATTCAGGACAGATCCACCAAGATGCTACAACTTATCCGTGTCTTGTTTGAAATAAGAACCGATGATTCGCTGCTCAGGCAAAACGGCCATGATTCTTCCCTGTCTATTCATCACATATATCATATGGTATCTTTCTCTCTTTAATAGACGCAAAATAGTCTCCAAAGGTTTCGCCGGAAATGAGATTATCGGCTGCGCCAAACTGCCTGTAGACGCATGACGGGTGAATGCACTTTCACGATTCATCAGAAATCGGATAAACCGGTAGGGAATATTACGGTAATCGGTCACATTGGAATAGAACAGAAAAATTCCGATCAACAGGATATTTAACGGCAGCCCGTAATCACCGGTAAACCAGCGACCGATGGCAACCAAGATAACCCCTGCGCTACACAGAATGCTGATTCTGTAAGTCCACATCAATGTCGTATAGTAGGGAGCAGCAAGACTAACGAGTGCCTGTACAATTTTACCGCCATCCAGCGGCAACACGGGTAGCAGGTTAAATAGGGCAATCAGCAGATTCCCCTGTATAATATAATCCAAAAAAAGCGGGTCTCCCAGGTTCCCATACTTCAGCAACAAAACGATTCCAACCATGAGCATATTTTGAAAAGGACCTGCCAAAGCGATAATGATCTCCCGCCGGGCTGTAATATTTCCGGCATCCTCAATAACGGCGACGCCGCCAAAAGGAAGCATCTGTATCGAAAGGACACGGCAGCCCAGAAGGGCTGCCGCTGCAGCATGTCCACATTCATGAATAAAAACGATGGCAAACAGCGTGATGAGTTCAATAAAGTTGCCAGTCAACAGGGAAGCCATCATGATAATCACAAAAAAAGGATGAAACGAGATACGTACACCCCACAACCTAATCAAGGGCAACCACTTCCGCAGGGTCTACGTACTGCTCGCCCTCTTTTACAGCGAAATACAATGTGGCAGGTTGATCATTTCCAGTCTCCTTTATGCTGCCGACCGCGTCACCCGCTTCTACCCAATCATTCACCTGGACTTCACTCTCGTTCAAGCGTCCGTATATCGCTGTGACTTGACCAGAGTGCTGGATTACAACCGTTGTCCCATTTTCCGGATCATCCAATACTTGAAGTACTCGTCCGGCATCTGAACTAACTACTTGAATAAGTCCCGTACCGCCAGCTTCAGGAACAATCTCAATGCCTTTCATGCTCAGAGCAAAAGGCTGAACGACAGTTCCCGAGATCGGTTTGCCGAGCAGATGTCGAATTCCCGAGCCGTTCACAGGATCGGTGGTATGTCCAAGAACAGGCAGGAATGACGGCGTTCCACCAAAATGCCGTTCGTACCAAGCAGCAGCATAAGCAAAATCCATATCCCGATGCAGCACATCGGCGATTACGGTTTTGGCAGGTGTCGTCCATGAGGTGTTCAACTGAAACAATCCCCAGACACCGCCGAATAATAAAATGCTAACCACCGTTCGTCCCACGAATGACTTCATCAGATTAAAGCGTGGATGTCCGCCAGGACCATAATGCCCATTCTCTTTTTTCCACAGCCACTCCGGATCTCTTTCCTGTTCCGCCAACGAAGATCTTGCCGTTCGTAGATTTTCTTGTATATCCATAGACGAGAAAGGATTACGTTGCGCAGATGAACGCTTATCGGATACCGAGCCCGATTCTCGCTGCTGCATAATTTCTTCCGTAGCACCATCCATTAACCGCCGAATGCGCTCTTCTCTTCTCTGCTTGATTCTGAGTTTCGTATTCATGGAATGTCCTCCCGCCGAGGCTTGTTTACTACATCTTATGAGGGGCTCGTTCATAATATGAACAAGCTTCGGCTGGAAGCAAAAATAACCCCACACCGTGGAGTCCTCCTGTGAAGTACATATCCTGTTCTATACAAGTCGCCTTTAATCAAAGGCTCCATAATAATCAAAAAGCCGGGCTTGAGGGCCACGGCTGTCATACATAAATGTGATAAGGAAGAGCCAGTTAACCCATTCCAAAAAACTTCTTAAAACGTGTGAAAGCACCCTTTTTTTGCTCCAATTGCATCAGAGGAACGGTATCTCCCAGAATACGACGGGCAATATTTCGATAGGCAATGGCCGCAAGTGAATCCGGATTCATTACTGTGGGCTCTCCCGAGTTGGCTGCCTTGATGACAAGTTCATCATCAGGAACGATCCCGATCAGATCAATATTAAGTACTTGTAAAATGCCGTCAATGTCGAGCATGTCGCCTGATTTAACCATATTGTTACGGATACGGTTCACAACCAATTTTGGCGATTTAATGTGCGAACTCTCCAGCAAACCAATGACACGGTCCGCATCACGCACAGCCGCATTTTCTGGTGTAGTGACCACAATGGCCTGGTCAGCTCCTGCAACCGCATTTTTGAACCCCTGCTCAATTCCGGCTGGACAATCAATAATGACGTATTCAAAATCTTTTTTTAGTTCGAGAATAATATCCTTCACTTGTTCTGGTGACACAGAGTTCTTATCTCTCGTTTGTGCTGCAGGCAGCATATATAATTCTTCAAAACGTTTATCTTTGACCAAAGCCTGATTCAGTCGGCAGCGGCCGTCTGCAACGTCGCACAGATCATAAATGATCCGGTTTTCGAGTCCCATCACGACATCCAGATTGCGAAGGCCGATATCGGTATCTACCAGACAAACCTTTTTGCCGAGCAGCGCCAGCGCTGTCCCGATGTTTGCCGAGGTGGTTGTTTTACCCACGCCGCCTTTACCCGAAGTGATCACGATCGCCTCTCCCATGAGCTACACTCCTTTAAACACATTAAAATCTCGGCGCAACCGAACGATATTGCTCATCTTGTCGATCTGCATCTGATTGTCCTGTAAATAAGCAAATTCCATTCCGGTCTCTCGGCTCTCCCACTCATCGGGAGGACGGCTGATGATGTCAGCGATCCGCAGCTGCGTTGGTGCAAACACCGAAGCAGCAATGATCGAGTCTTCGTCCCCACCAATTCCAGCGTGAGCCATGCCTCTGAGTGAACCCAAAACATATATATCTCCGGTACACGTTACTGTGCCCCCCGGATTGATATCACCAAGAAACAGTAGATTCCCTTCATGATGAAGCACCTGACCCGAACGTACCATACCACACATGGTTACAATCGGCGGCGGCCCTTTAACCTCTGGTTTAAGGGCCGGTGAGTCAATGGAACGAATGAGCAAATTCCCTTTTTGTTTCAATATATCAAGAACTGCTTCTTTCTGGTCCTCCGTCACTTCGCGGCTGCCCAGTTTGATATCCACATGAACAATCGGTCCGGTTAAAATATTTTGATGGCTGTGTTCCAGCTTATAGCGGAGCTCGTAGAGCAATTCCTCGAATTCACATTGATCGTCCAACAGGAAAACCAGGCCGTCTCGGATGCCTTTAATCGTTACGTGATTCGATTTTACCGTCATAAGCCTGTCCCTCCCATCTCATTACATTTCGTGCCCGGGTCCCCAAGTTCCTGCTTCTCACTCCATAAAATGTATCAAGAAGCTTCTTGTGCTTTGCTCTTTCTCTTACCAATCCGCTCCAGTTGTTTCCGAAGAGGAACATAAATGATCAGCGCGAACACAAAATGAATGAACAAATTGGGAATCATGTATTCAAGCAATGCCCAGTCAAATGTCACATGATTGAGTTGGAAGAGCTTGTACAGAAAGAATAACATGGTGTCATTCAGCAGACTTCCCAAAAGGACGACGGAAACCATAACCGGCAGTGGTGCACGCGGCGCTTGAAAAATAAGTCCCATCATATATGCCGATAATCCCATCGAGAATCCGTATGGTCCAATCATTTCGCCGTAGAATACGACATCGTGCAAGAGTCCAAATAATATGCCAAGCACCAACGCCGTGTGCCGATGATGATATACAGCAATAAACAAAATCACGATGTAGACCAGGTTGGCAGAAATACGCATTTGCCAGGCCGAAGGAATGAGCAGCGGAAGGATCGTTCCCTCAACAATGAACAAAACGAACAGTAACAGGAATAAGACTTGCTTGCGCGTTACCATTATTCTTTTACCTCAGGTGGAATAATCACAATCAGCTCTTTCCAGTCCAAAAAGCTTGCATAGGGCTTAATTCTAGCAGTTTGTGTTAAACCATATTCGCTTTTTTCAACCTTCTCCACTTCTCCGATACGCATGTACTTCGGAAAATTGTTGATAATCCCGGAGGAGATGATTTCATCCCCTTCTTTGATATCTGAATCCTCTGAAATCTTGGTCATTTTTAGCATGCCGGATTTTGGATCATAACTCTCGATCATACCAAACACTTTTTCTTTACCAACCGCTGTAGCTGCAATGGCGTTGGATGTTGGATCATTGGCGTCCATGGATGTTAACAGATTAACCGTTGACGTATATGAACTGACATGACTGACAACCCCAACCAGCCCCTCTTGCGAAGTAACAGCCATTCCAGCCTTGATTCCCGCATTTTCACCAATATCGATATTAATCGTTCTGCTGTTCGGGTCAGAGTTAGCACTGATGACTTGAGCAATTCGTGAACCGTAGTTATACCGATTTTTTTGTTCCTCTGTAAAATTGAGAGCTTTCTGGAGCTGTTCATTCACCTGCTCCATATCATTGTATTTCAGCCGATCTCGGGTATAGTGACCCATTGCAATGCGAAGCTCTTCATTTTCTTGATATACCGTACGCATGTTCGCCAAATCTTTGAAAAAGCCCGCTACAGAAGAAGCGGGCTTGTAAAATACGTATTGTACAAATCCGACTGAATCCTTCAGGAATTTCTCCGGCCAGGATAGAGCGGTTCGCGGACCGAGCGTAAAGCCCATTAACGCGATAAATGTAACAAGGCCCACCAGCAAAACAAAAAGTCTTTTGTTACCCAGCAGTTTAAACAGTTCGACCACCCTCTAACATCCATTATTCTCTTCCGAGCCATGCCCGGCGGGGAGACTGTCAGACTTATAGTCCCATCGAGAATATCAGTCGATTCTCCCCGGGTATGCGGGTAATAGCTCTCCCGGGGTTAACCGGGTCCTCTTCGTTGATATCATGGCCTTTGGTCGATAAACGAGCCAAGCATAGCATATATCAATTAACGTTTGGAACGAACTGCCGAACTGCTTCTGCTCTTGAACAAATGAATATTCTCAAGCGCTTTACCTGTTCCGATTGCAACGCAATCGAGCGGGTTCTCCGCTACGATAACAGGCATTCCTGTCTCACCAGCAAGCAGCTTGTCCAGATTGCGAAGCAATGCGCCGCCACCTGTGAGAACAATACCACGGTCCATAATATCTGCTGCCAACTCAGGAGGACATTTCTCCAATGTTACTTTTACAGCTTCAACAATGGCATTCACCGTATCCGCCAGAGCTTCGCTGATTTCATCCGAAGTAATCGTAATCGTCTTCGGCAGGCCTGTAACGAGGTCGCGTCCACGAATTTCCATTGTTTCCACTTGCTCAAGCGGCATAGCTGATCCGATATCCATTTTCAACTGCTCCGATGTACGTTCACCGATCATCAGATTATACTGGCGTTTAATGTATTGAATCACGGATTCGTCCATCTCGTCACCCGCTACACGAACCGAACGACTTGTTACAATACCGCCAAGAGAGATGACAGCCACTTCCGTTGTACCGCCACCAATATCGACAACCATACTACCCGTTGGTTCCCATACAGGCAGATCTGCACCAATGGCAGCTGCAAAAGGCTCTTCAATTGTATAGGCTTCACGTGCTCCAGCCTGTTTGGTTGCATCTTCAACCGCGCGTTGTTCTACTGCAGTAATCCCGGATGGTACACATACCATCACGTTCGGATGACGTTGGAACATGGAGCGTTGTTTCTGCGCCTCACGGATGAAATATTTGATCATCGTTGCCGTTGTATCGAAATCGGCAATAACGCCATCTTTCATTGGACGAATGGCACGAATGTTACCTGGTGTACGTCCAATCATTTTTTTGGCGGCTTCACCTACTGCCTCGATAGTTTTTGTATCTGTCCGTATAGCGACAACCGAAGGTTCGCGCACCACAATTCCTTTTCCACGTACATAAACCAGCGTATTCGCTGTCCCCAAATCAATACCCAAATCTTTCGTAAAACCACCAAACATGACGTAATCTCCTTTTCTGCCTCATATAGCCGCCCCAGTGAATCAAGAGCATTTCATTTTCATTACCACCATAATGGTGGAGCTAATATTCGCATTTGTTTTGTGTTGCATTGTTTTGCATTTGTAAAGTGAACCTATCTTCTACGGACAACGCCGTCAACATTCATAGGAAAACATCAACGCCAACCATTATATTATACTAAGCCCTTCTCCTTCAAACTTACGTACGTTCCATCTCCGATAATAATGTGATCCAGCACGTCTATGCCTACAATTTCGCCGGCTTCGATCAGTCTTTTGGTTATTTGGATGTCCTCTGGACTAGGCGTAGGATCACCACTGGGATGGTTGTGTGCGCACACAATAGAGGCGCTGCTGCATTTGATGGCAGCCCGGAACACTTCACGCGGATGAACAATCGAAGCGTTAAGGCTACCCATGGAGAGTGTTTCCTGGGCAATAATGTGGTTTTTGCTATTCAGGAAAAGACACACAAAGTGTTCTTTCTGCAAGTAACGCAATTGTTCGGTAAGGATATCGGCCGCATCACGTGGGGTACGAATTGAAGTTGACTGTGTAAGTCTGCTCTTCGCAATTCGATGACCAAGCTCAATGCTAGCTTTCAGCTGTACAGCCTTGGCCATGCCGATACCCTTCATCGCAGTCAGTTCTTCCAGGCTCAAATCCATCAACGAGCGAATTCCACCCGCTTCAGTCAGAATCCGCTGTGCCATATGCACTGCGGATTCCTGTCTTGTACCTGTTCGAAGTAAGATCGCCAGCAATTCAGCATGGCTTAAGGCGCCCGCCCCATATTCCATCATGCGTTCTCTCGGGCGTTCTTCCTGGGGGATGTCGCGCATCATATATTGAGGCGACTCCATATGTTCCCTCTTTTCAGATCGTCAATTGCGGAATTTCATGTACGTGGCAATACATGTACGCCGAATCCATCCAGCATGTCGCTTAGCAAGGACAACGGTAGGCCCACCACATTGAAATAACATCCTTCAACACGTTCTATCAATGAAGCACCAATGCCCTGAATGGCATATGATCCCGCCTTGTCCGAAGGCTCTCCAGTCTGAACATACGCACGAATCGTAGCTTCAGACAGTTCCTTCATCGTTACATTAGTCTGTCGATATTGAACCATGGATTGTCCATTACTTGCATCGATACAAGCTACTCCCGTGAAAACACGGTGTACACGCCCCTGTAGACGAGATAACATTCGTTCAGCGTCCGCTTCGTCTACGGGTTTACCAAGAATATCACCATCCAGAACGACAACAGTGTCACTACCAACAATAACAGCATCCTGTTCGCGACCTTCCAGCCCGCGATAAACGGCTAGCCCCTTACGCATCGCAAGCTCCTGTACCGTCTGTTCAGGAGTCCATTCCGGCGGTGTATCTTCATCGGCGTGACTTGGTATTACTTCAAAAGCTAGATGGAGTGATGCGATCAGTTCTTTACGCCGCGGCGAAGTGGAAGCCAGAATAATACGACGCTGTTGTGTTTTATCCAAAATAACCGGCCCCTTAAGCTACGGCGACATCCTGTCGGATCACGCTAGTAGATATCATTTTTTTTAGTTTCTTCGTCAAAATTCGTCATTCTCCTATAACCTGCGATACAGCCATACAGCAGCAATAATACCGATCAGACTCAGGAGGCTCATTTGAAATTGAAGTGAAATATCATAACTGATAATATCCAGATCAGCCTGCGGCGACCAACGAATGGTCGTGGCTTTCGTTAGAAAGGCAACGGCCTTTACAGGCTGCAGTGCCTTGGCGATCCACGCACCGGCTAGCCAGCCGAGCAGCAGAAACAGCAATAACATGCCGAAGTTTTTTTTCATCGGTGATCTTCCCTCGCCATTTTTTGACACCCACATTATTATACGGGGTTTTGTACGTCAATACAAACACAAATCCGGCAAGGGGAACTATTTCCAGTTCCTTGCCGGATAGGTATTTCAAGGCTGTGTTATGGGAAAGCGGTGATTACTGTTTTATCGCTTCAAGCCATTTTTTTTGTTGTAATACATATTCCATCAGATCGGACTGTACAGACCACATATGCACATTAGCCGGATTTTTGTTGTATTCGGCAATTGCTGTTACCGCACTGGCCATCGATTTTTCCATCGCCGATACATAGGGTTGCACGTCTGCACTCAGGCCTGGTGCAATACTATTCAAACCGGTCAGCCAGAGCTGATGCTGGTTCTGTAATGAGGTCATCGTTTCGGTTGAGACGGCTTCTGGAACAGACTGACCAAGTTGCTGGATCGAGAGGGTAGACAGTTGTTCAACCAAAGCAGATCCACTTGCGAAGAATTGCTGCACATCCTCTGCTTTTCCGCCAAATACTGCCGGGTTCACTTCTGGGTTGACGATTTCCTTGACGTACAGCTCCACACCTTCGGCCTTAAGCCTTGAGCTGAGCAGCTTGGCCTCCTCACGGTCAGCCGAAATGCCAGCATACACCCGATTACCATCCTCCGGGTCGGAGCCTGCGGCAATGCCTGCCTGGGACAGTTCCACCTTCGCCTGTTCAGCGCGTTCAGGAGAACTGAACACACCATATTGCAGGGCATAATAGCTGCCACCTGTAGTCGTTGCCTGGAGCTGCTGTTCCGAACCTGCCACTCCCTGCTGACCTGTTACGGCCGATACCGCCTGATTGGCAGGGATCTTGCTCCCAGGATCTACGGCACCTTCACGATTAAAAAAAGAAAGAATTACCATGCCGAAGAGGGCACCGGTTACAAGTGCACCCGTTACTGAACCAATCATTTTCCAGCCCCTTGGGGGACGATTTCGCTTATAAGAGTAGTTTTCACTATCTGCAAGCCAATCATGACCTCCATAATTCTCGTCCGATCTGTTCTCGTCCTCATCTCCCGGATACGCAGTAAGATGATTATAATTATATCCAGGCTCATCGATTTTCGAATCCTTGTCCGTTCTTTGGTAAGGTTCAGGTACAGTGGAGCCTGTCAGTATCGTCTCTCCCCAGTCACCGGGAATATCCTCTGGTGTCCATGAAGGCGTTGAATTCAACCGCATTGGTGTTGGCGTTGGACTGTGCGGAATTTCTTCACTCAAAGCTGCAAATGTGCTGGATGTGGGTATCCCCTTGTTTTCAGGCTTGTCCGACTCGTTATCCCCAAAGCGAAACGTCATTCTAGCATTGCTCACCCCGTACCCTCTCCTTTGTCCCATTTATAACAGCTATATGCGGAGAGAATTAGAAACATTCCATTTCATGCAAAAAAACCGCCTGCTTCGAAATGAAGTCAGACGGTTTTATGATTGTAATTATTTCAACCCTTTGGCAAGTGTATCGCCAACTTTCCAGATATCACCTGCACCCATCGTGAGCACAAGATCGCCTGGCTGAAGACGGTTCTGCAGATCTGCAACAACTTCTTCCTTTGTCGGAAGATAACGCGCAGAAGCATTACTGTTTTGAACAATGAGTTCAACCAGCCTAGCCGAGTGAACACCTTCAATCTGTTTTTCGCCCGCAGGGGAATAGATATCGGTAATGAGAACCTCATCTGCTTCTGCAAAGGCACGACTGAACGCATCAAGCAGGAAGAACGTACGTGTGTAACGCTGTGGCTGGAATACCGCAATGATACGTTTCCCTGTTGCTTTGGCCGCACTGATTGTAGCCTCAATCTCGGTCGGGTGATGAGCATAATCATCAATAATCAGCATATCACGCGCCTCACCCAGCACCTGGAATCTGCGTTTCGCTCCATGGAACTGGATAATGGCGGCTGTAATTTTCTCAAATGGAATACCTGCTTCCAGACAGGTAATAACCGTAGCCATCGCATTATAAACGTTATGTTTACCTGGAACTGACAACTCCACCTTACCCAACACATTGCCCTGATGGCTCATCGTAAAGGAAATTCGGCGGTCGCCAAGCACGATATCTGTTGCTGTATAATCAGCAGCATAATCAATGCCGTATGTGGTCACCCGTGATTTCAGCTCCGGTAAAATGGCTTGAACATTCTCGTCGTCAGCACATACAATGGCCGTGCCTTCTGGACGAATCTGACTCAGGAACTGCACATAAGCCTTTTTGAGTTCTTCAAAATCACTGTTGTAGTTCTCAAGGTGATCCGCTTCAATATTAGTCACAATACCGAGCCAAGGATGATACTGCAAAAATGAACCGTCGCTCTCGTCCGCCTCTGCAACAACCCAGTCGCCTTGGCCTGCCTTGGCGTTGGTCCCCACGTTCATGATTTCCCCGCCAATGATGTATGTCGGGTCTGTATCACATTTATCCATAACGAGTGCAATCATGGATGACGTAGTTGTTTTGCCATGAGCCCCGGCTACAGCCACACCTTTGCGCTCGTTCAGCAAACGCGCGAGCATCTGGGCGCGATGCAGAATCGGGATGTTCAGCTTTTCAGCTGCTACCCGTTCCACATTATCAGCTGGAGCTGCCGTGGAGTAGACAACCAGGTCTGCCCCGTTTACATGCTCTGCCGTATGTCCGATATATATTTTCGCTCCCTTGGCTGCCAGCTTCTCGGTCAACTCCTGTGAAGCGACATCCGATCCGGTAACGGTGTATCCCATCTCAAGCATAACTCTCGCGATGGCACTCATGCCATATCCGCCAATCCCTATAAAATGAACGTGTTCCGATGTATTTAACAAAACTTTCACCAACCTTTTTCAGAATCGGTTTGATGCAAAAGGGCTGCCCGCACATCTGCAATCAGGTACAATGTGCCGGACACCACCCCCAGATCTTCCGCTTCCGTCCGTGACTTCAATAGATCAAGTGCCTTTGCCCATTCGGGCTCGACGATGATTTCCAGCTCCGGTTTCGCAATGGCGGGACGTACCCGTTCGACGATCTGCAGCAATTCGGCTGCATCCATTTTGCGTCGGAAATCTGGCTCGGTCAGGATCAGCGTATCCACTAGTGGCAGTATATGCTGCAAATACGCTTCGTGATGCTTATTCGCCAGCATGCCCATCATCAAAATTAACTTGTTGTGAGGATATACGTCGATAATGCTCTTGGCCAGCGATTCGGCCCCCTCCGGATTATGCGCTCCATCCAGAACAATGCGGGGCTGATCAACCACTTTCTCGAACCGTCCTGCCCAGAAGGCATGTTCCAGTCCAAGCGCAATATCTTCATCATCCAGCATAAATGCCATGTATTGGCGAAGCAACTCTAGTACCATAAGTGCGCCCGCTGCATTGTCGCATTGATGTACGCCCTGCATGCGAATACGAGCGTCCAGATCACGGAACGGTCCTGTAAAATGAAAAGATTGTCCGTTCTCATCACTGTCCAGTCTATGATAGGAGAAACGATCTCCCGCCAGATACACAGTTGAACGCAGCCGCTCTGCCGTCTCCTGGATCACCTTCACAGCCTCTGGCTGCGTGGCACAGGTAACAACGGGTACCCCCGCCTTAATAATACCCGCCTTCTCTCCAGCAATCGCCTCAATCGTATCTCCCAGTACATCCGTATGGTCCATACCGATATTGGTAATGACCGATACCACGGGTGTAACAATATTCGTTACGTCCATCCTTCCCCCGAGCCCTGTCTCCCATACTACAATGTCAGGGTAGCACTCTTCCGCATAATACAGAAGGGCGATTGCTGTAGATACCTCAAACATCGTAGGTGATCCAAGGGGAGTTGAAGCCATCTCTTGAACCAATGGATACAGGCGGTTTGAGATTTTGAGCAAAGTTTCTTCCGGGATATCCTCACCGTTGTACTGAAAACGGTTTGTGAATTTGGTGATATAAGGGGACGTAAACGTTCCAACATCATATCCCGCCTGAAGAAGCACTGACGTCAAAAAAGCGCAAGTCGAACCTTTGCCGTTCGTTCCCGCGACATGAATAAATTTGAGACGCTGGTGAGGATTACCCAGCAATGACATCAATCCCTCGATTCGTTCCAATCCAGGTCGGATGCCAAAAGGAATAAGGCCATTGATCCAGTTCACGGCCTCGTCATAGGTAAGTAAAGGAGATGCTATTTCTGTCCCGTTAAGTTCCGTCATATGATTCACCTTTGGTTTGAGTTTGGTTGAAAAAAGCGGCCGGATGGCGCAGAAGCACTCCATCCGACCCGAATATATTAACCTTTCAGTTCCTTGATTCGTGCAATCACCTTATCCCGTTTATCGGAATAATCAGCTTGCTTGGCGCGCTCTTCCTCAATAACCTTGGCAGGAGCCTTGGCAACAAAGCCTTCGTTCGCCAGCTTTTTCTCCACACGGAGTACTTCGCCCTCAAGGTTCTGCAACTCTTTCTCCAGACGAGCCACTTCCTGATCAATATCAATAAGACCCGCCAGCGGCAAGTACAGCTCAGCCCCAGTAATGACTGCAGTCATTGCTTTATCCGGTGAACTCAGATCCAAGCCGCTGTCGAACTCGGACGTATTACAGAAACGTTTGATGTAATGGCTGTTGCGTTCAATGATGCTGGATGTCTCTGCGTTGTTCGCTTTCACCATCAATTCAATTTTCTTGCTCATTGGTACGTTTACTTCTGCACGGATGTTTCGTACTGCACGAATGGTATCCATAAGCAGGTTCATCTCGGCAACCGCTTCTGGGTTCTCCAGTGCAGGGTCATACACAGGCCAGGAAGCCAACGTAATCGTTTCGCCTTCATGCGGCAGATGCTGCCAGATCTCTTCCGAAATGTACGGCATGAACGGATGAATCAGGCGCATAGTCTGATCCAGCACATAAGCAAGAACCGATTGTGTTTTCTTCTTGGCAACCGGATCTTCCCCATAGAAGGACAACTTCGCAAATTCAATATACCAGTCACACAGGTCATCCCAAATAAAGTTATACAGCAAACGGCCTGTTTCTCCAAATTCATATGCTTCGATTAGACGCGTAATATCACGAGAAGTTTCGTTCAGGCGGTGCAAAATCCAGTAATCCGCTGTTCCAAGGTCTCCACTAATATCACGATCTTCATAGGTGAACCCTTCCAGATTCATCAAAGCGAAGCGCGATGCATTCCAGATTTTATTGGCAAAGTTACGAGCCTGTTCAACCCGCTCCCAGCGGAAACGGAGATCCTGACCCGGAGTACTACTTGTAGAGATCATGTAACGCATTGCATCCGCACCATATTTCTCAATCACATCCAACGGATCAACACCATTGCCTAGCGATTTGGACATCTTGCGTCCGTCTGCATCACGAACAAGACCGTGCATCAGCACATCCTTGAACGGAACCTCTTCCGTGAACTCCAGAGCGGTAAAGATCATACGCGCCACCCAGAAATAAATAATGTCATACCCTGTTACGAGTACACTTGTCGGGTAATAACGTTTCAGATCTTCCGTGTCTTCCGGCCAGCCTAAAGTAGAGAACGGCCATAATGCGGAGCTGAACCATGTATCCAGAACATCTTCATCCTGTCTCAGCTTGCGTCCAGCGTATTCTGGCAATGTTGTCGGATCTTCAGCAGATACAATAACTTCTCCAGTCTCCTCGTCGTACCAGGCAGGAATACGATGACCCCACCACAATTGACGAGAGATACACCAGTCACGAACATTCTCGATCCAGTTCAGATACGTTTTCTCAAAACGATCCGGAACAAAATGAACCCCTTCACCGCTTTGTTGCTTCTCAATCGCTTTCTCCGCGAGCGGCTTCATCTCAACAAACCACTGTGTGGACAAATACGGCTCAACAACAGCTCCTGTACGTTCGCTGTGTCCAACCTGATGCGTATGATCCTCGATGTTGATCAATACGCCCTGTTCTTGCAGGTCTGCAACAATCTGCTTACGGCAGTCACTGCGATCCAGTCCCTGATATTTGCCTGCTTCGGCATTCATCGTACCCGTCTCATCCATCACCGTAATCTGTGGCAGATCATGACGAAGGCCCACTTCGAAGTCATTCGGATCATGAGCAGGCGTTATTTTCACGGCGCCGCTTCCGAAATCTTTATCTACGTACTCATCTGCAATAACCGGAATTTCCCGTCCGATAATAGGCAGAACAAGCACCTTGCCAATCATGTCTGCGTAACGCTCATCCTTAGGATGAACTGCAACTGCCGTATCTCCCAACATCGTTTCCGGGCGAGTAGTCGCTACTGTGACATACCCACTTCCGTCTTTGAGCGGATAACGCAGATGGTACAAGTGACCCTGAACTTCTTTATATTCAACCTCGATGTCGGACAGTGCAGTCCGATTCACCGGGTCCCAGTTAATAATTCGTTTGCCTCGATAAATGAGGCCTTTTTCATACAGTTGAACAAACACTTTACGCACAGCCTGGGATAGACCTTCATCCAGTGTAAAACGTTCACGCGAGTAATCGAGCGACAAGCCCATCTTGCCCCATTGCTGACGAATGGTCGTTGCGTATTGCTCTTTCCAGTCCCATACCTTCTCCAAGAACTTTTCGCGTCCCAGATCATAACGAGTCTGACCTTCTTCACGCAATTTCTGCTCTACTTTGGTTTGGGTAGCAATACCTGCATGGTCAGAACCCGGCAGCCACAGTGCATCATAGCCCTGCATCCGCTTGGTACGAATCAGAATGTCCTGCAGTGTGAAATCGAGCGCATGCCCGATATGGAGCATTCCGGTTACGTTCGGGGGTGGGATTACAATCGTATAAGGTTCAGCATCTTTACGCTGGCCTGCTTTGAAATATCCATTTTCCATCCAAGTGGAATACCATTTTTGTTCCGCAGCTTTCGGATCATATGTGGTTGGCATTTCTGTTGCAGCTGAATTTTTTTGTTCAGACATGTGTCATTCCTCCGTTACTTATTCATCATCGCCAAAAAACAAAAAAACCTTTCATCCATCAAAGGACGAAAGGTTAGCTTTCGCGGTACCACCTTTGTTTCACGCAGATAGAAAGGTAGACTACCCCTTCTGAACTTACGTGACACTTCAAGCAGATAACGGCTGCGACCGGCCCATCCTACCTTAGGAATGAATGATACTAAAGTTACTCATCCCTTGTATTCAAACAGGCAACTCCCGGGCGACTTCGATCAGTTGGTTCCTACGGAATTTCCCAGCGCTACAATCCCGCTCTCTGAAAGGTCATACTGTCTACTACTCCCGATCCACGTTGTTCTTCAAAAAACCTAAACACATCATACCCTGCCCGTGCCCGATAGTCAACCTGACAACAGCGGAAAAAGCGCGCTGCAATGCAGGTTGAGGGCTGACAAAGCAAAAACCCGCCATCCTCAAGGGATCACGGGTCGAAATGGTCATTAAACCAGCCTACAGGTTAAGGGATATATAGAATCTGTCCTTCTTCCACAACCTGTTCGGACAAACGATTATACAACTGGAGCTCTCGGGTACTTAACTGATATCGGTCTGCAATGGTATCGAGCGTCTCTTCACGCTGTACAATGCATAACTTCACCTTACGGAACGGGGTCTGATCGACAATGGTGCCGAGAAACAGGTTCTTCCACTCTACATCATCAGGCGGGTATGCTTCTTGCTGCTGGACTCCAGCAAGTGCCTCTTGCTCCCGTTCAGCCTCCGCCTCCCGTGTCACCCTGCCAGAGGATAACAAGGAGGAGATGCCTACGCCCTCTTCCTGTTTGGGTGCGGATTCTCTCTTGCTGCCAAAAGCAACCTTAAGCTCCGGCTTGTCTTCCGTCTCAGCCACAGGTTCAGGGATAAAAGATTCTTTTTCAGCAGGCTCATTCGTCTCCACCGCTTCAAGAGGAGGTGTGTTTTCCTCCGAAATTTCCGGTTCAGATGCTGCGAAGACATCCTGCCAGTTCTCTGACTGCGAACCTGCCGGAACATTTGCAACCGTCTGATCCTCCTGCTTTGGTTCAGATCGGGCAGATTCAAAATGCCATACGTCCGGCGCTGCCTGTTCATCCGAAGGCTGCAGATCCAGTTTGGAATCGGTCTGCTCCGAATTCCTTAGGTTCGTATGTAAGGTCTCGACGGAAGGCTCGGACCAGACAGACGACTCTTCAGCCAGAGGAAGCAAAGGCTCAGATTCAGGGTAAGAAGCCAACCTGTCGGCTGTCTCCGCTAAAAAAGACGAAACGGGAGAAGGCGTATCGGACAACACATCCGCTTGCGCTTCATCCTCCTTGTCCCTCAAGGACGAGGACTCTTCGTTTTCAGCTATTTTGCTTTGCTCCGCATTCCCATCCCCTTGCTGCCAGGATTGAAACGGTTCGGAAGCAGCTTGAAATAGATGTTCCTGCTGTAACTCCTCTTCGCTCCGTTGAAGCAGATACTCCTGAGCAAACACATTGGGATAGCTGCCTATCTGCTCTGTTTCAGCAGAACGGTCGCCCTGCTTAGGGTCGGGCGAATGTACAACGGTAAACTCATCTGCTGACCAGACCTGCGGTTCCTCCACCGGAAAGCCCTCGATACCGCGAAGCGACAATACGCCAGTAATGTTCAGACTTCGGTTGGATAACAAATCGACATCAAAATTTTCGATCTCAATGGAAATATCCTCAAGCGATCTTACCCGGTTCAGGGGTACCGTGATCTCCACCGGAATAAAATGTTTGAGTTCCTCCGAGATCTCGTTCTCTCCCCGATACGCACCTGTTAGCAAAAGATGGCCTCGCAATGTTGCATGATCATCCTGACCTATCACCTGAATGCGGGGATATAACTCAATTTCCTCCAGTTCCTCAATTGCAGGAACTCCCTCTGACAAATGAACGCGCTCATAAATATCGAACCGTAAACCATAAGGTTGATTCAACAAAGGTGGCGTCCTCCTTTCGGCATATGTTCACCATGATCCTTCTCATGGGACTGATCCATGGTCCAAATCCTTCGTTACCCCATCTATATGCCTTGAATGAGATGAGCATGCCACCTTTTGTGTAAACCTTCCCAGTTTATTGGTCCTTGCCTTCCCGTTGTGCCAGTTGTTCAAAATCCTGCGGCCAAGGGTCTGCCACTTCAATTCGTGCACCTGTTAGTGGATGAGCAAAACTCAGTGTCTCACCATGAAGCGCTTGTCGACCAATAGAATCCCTTCTGCCTTCATATAACTCATCTCCAACGAGGGGATGTCCTGCATAACTTAAATGCACCCGAATCTGGTGTGTGCGTCCTGTATCCAGTGTCAGCCGGACAAGGGTCGCCCTATCCCATACCTCCACGATCTCCACGTGAGTTACAGCGTCCTGCCCACCTTCAGAGATACGTCTGCGTTGCTTGTGATGCCTGTCCTTCCCAATCGGAGCATCAATTGTATTCAGCTCCATGGATATCTGACCGCCTGCAATGGCGACGTAATGGCGTCCAATGTCTTTACGGCGCATCGCTTCATCCAGTTTCGCGAGGGCAAAAGCATTTTTGGCATATAAAACAGGTCCAGTTGTGTCCTCGTCCAGACGGTGAACATGGCGTACATTCGTCTGAATTCCATTCATTTCGTAATAAGACGCAACCGCATGATCCAGTGTAATCGCTTGATCCGCCCGGCTCCCATCGGGATGAAGCTTCATTCCGGCCGGTTTATGCACGACCAGACAGAAGTCATCCTCATACAGAACATCGATATCCGCCCAACGCGGTTCAACATCGATCGGCTGAGACGCAAAAAGGGCCAGCCGAAGCCGGTCCCCTGCGAGTTGTATGCCTTGGTTCGTCTTTAGCTGACGCAACATTTTCTCTGGTAACTGAAGCTCAGACAAGAGCCATTGCTCTGCAGCCGTTTGCCTGTCTGAACTGCCTGTCACCGCTTTGCCTGGCATTAGCTCAAGCCATTCCCCACGACGTTTCCAACTTTTAATGGTCATAATGATTGAAGAGCCTTACGGTTTGCCTCGATCGTATCGTCAATATCCTGCTCCGTATGCACGCCAGAAACAAACATGCCTTCGTATTGGGAAGGTGCAACACTTACACCCTGATCAATCATGGCCGCAAAGTAACGACGGAATTGATCGAGATTGCTTTCTTTAGCAATATCATAATTCGTAACCGGAACAGCACTGAAAAATGGACATACCATCGAACCAACACGGTTAATCGTTATGGCTACACCCGTCTCTGCTGCATTCTTCTCAAACCCAGCCTGCAAGCGTGCAGACAGTGTCTCCAGACGATCATAGACCTCCGGTGTCAACAATTTGAGTGTCGTATAACCTGCTGCCATAGCCAGTGGATTACCGCTCAGTGTACCTGCCTGATAGATCGGTCCGGTCGGAGCAATCTGTTCCATCAGATCACGTCTGCCGCCATAAGCGCCCACCGGAAGCCCGCCACCGATTACTTTACCCAGACAAGTCAGGTCAGGTGTAACGCCATATCGTCCCTGTGCACAGTTCAACCCTACACGGAAACCGGTCATGACTTCGTCAAAAATGAGCAGACTGCCGTATTGAGACGTCAAATTGCGCAGGCCTTCAAGGAAACCCGAAACGGGTGGTACAACTCCCATATTACCTGCAACAGGTTCCACAATGACGGCGGCCAGTTCTTCGCCATAACGTTCAAAAGCAAGCTTCACTGACTCCAGGTCATTGTATGGAACCGTAATCGTATTCATAGCCACACCTTCAGGAACACCAGGGCTGTCAGGCAGACCCAGTGTTGCTACACCAGATCCTGCTTTGATCAGCAAGCTATCGGCATGCCCGTGATATGATCCTTCAAACTTCAAAATTTTACTGCGTCCGGTTACACCACGTGCCAGCCGAATTGCACTCATGGTTGCTTCCGTACCGGAATTCACCATTCGTACGATATCGATCGAAGGCACACGGTCACAGACGAGTTTAGCCATCTCGGTCTCCAGCAGTGTTGGCGCACCAAAGCTTGTTCCTTTAAGGGCTGTCTCACGCAAAGCTTCCACAACGTCAGGATGCGCATGTCCCATAATAAGCGGACCCCAGGATCCCACATAATCAATAAAAACATTGCCATCAATATCATAGATTTTGGAGCCTTCTCCGCGCTCTGCATAGATCGGGGTAAGCCCCACCGATTTGAACGCCCGAACGGGACTGTTCACACCCCCAGGTATGTACTGCTTGGCTTCTTCAAATGCGCTGCGTGAGCGCTCATCATTGCGACGAGTTCCTTGTTGTGCAGTCATGAACATCCTCCTTAACATAAATTTATTTCTCGGCCAACCAGCGTGAAGCGTCTTTTCCGTAGTACGTAATAATCATATCTGCCCCCGCACGTTTCATACTCAGCAGAATTTCCATGGCCACTTTCTTCTCATCAATCCACCCTTGAATCGCCGCTGCCTTCACCATGGCATACTCTCCACTTACGTTGTAAGCAACCAGTGGCAGATCAAAATTGTCCTTGATTGTACGCATGACATCCAGATAGGACAATGAAGGTTTCACCATCAACATGTCCGCGCCTTCGAGCACATCGGTTTCGGCTTCACGCAATGCTTCACGCGCGTTTGCCGGGTCCATCTGATACGACTTGCGATTTCCGAATTGTGGCGTGGAATCCGCAGCTTCGCGGAATGGACCATAGAATGCTGAAGCATATTTTACGGAGTAGGACATGATTGGAATGTGACTGAAGCCATTCTCATCCAGTCCGGCACGAATCGCTTGGACAAATCCATCCATCATGTTGGATGGTGCAATGATGTCCGCTCCAGCTTTAGCCTGGGATACCGCTGTTTTCACGAGCAGCTCCAATGATTCGTCATTGAGAACATCTCCGCAAATGTGACCGTCCACTTCCACGGTGTGCACCATGCCACAATGACCGTGATCGGTGAATTCGCACAGACAGGTATCAGCAACAACCAGCAGCTCAGGATACCAGGACTTAATCAGCTTCGTTGCTTCCTGTACAATGCCATCTTCAGCAAATCCAGACGAACCAACACTGTCTTTGGTTTCAGGAATACCGAATAAGAGCACAGCCGGAATACCCAGATCGGCAATCTCCTTCACTTCTTCCTGCAGACGATCCAGCGAGAAGCGGAATACGCCCGGCATGGATTTGATTTCGGATTTTACATTTTCACCATAAGTAACATATATGGGTTGGATAAAGTCATCCACAGTCAAATGGGTCTCTCTCACCATATTGCGAATACCTGTGGATTGACGTAAACGGCGATGCCGCACAATTGGAAAACTCATACGTGTGAAACCTCCCTGAATAGTAATGTGGAGCAAAAAGCGAAGCGCGCCGGTATCGTAACGAATTCAGCACGCTTCATCTATCGATTGCGGTTCAATTTATAGGTTTAACGGGGAAATACAGCTTCTGTAGCAGGCTTTCGTTTCCACTCAGACAACACAGAAATCAGACTCTCAATGGTTGCTTCTTCAGCCATCATTGTGACCTTCAAGCCTGCTGCTTCTGCCGTCTTCGCTGTAACAGGCCCGATACATGCAACCTCTACATTTTCCAATAAAGATAAGGGGTCCTGCAATCCCATTCGTTTCAGAATACTCATGAAATTGGTGACTGTGGAAGAACTCGTGAAGGTCATCGCATGAATGCCGCCCTCTTCAAGCAGCTTCAGCAGTTCATCGTCATCCTCGCCAGCCAGAATGGTGTCATAGATAATCGCCTCGGTGACCAGAAGTCCCCGCTCCCTCAACTGTTCAGGCAACCAGGAGCGTGCGAGATCTCCATGCGGTAAAAGAACCCTCTGCCCTTCCTTCAGTTCACTTTCAAAAGCTTCAAGCATACCTTCGGCCTGAAATGGTCCTTGGATGACTTCCGCCACGATGCCATACCTACGCAAAGCTTCCCCAGTGGAAGGCCCTACCGCCGCAATTCTCGCTTGATGAATGGAGCGAATATCTTTTCGCTGTTGCTGCAAATGACGGAAAAAGAATTCCACCCCGTTTACACTCGTGAAAAATACCCAGTCAAACGTATTTAACGCACCAAACGCCCGTTTGACACTTTCCTGTGCCGACTCCCCTGATGGCATCACGGTCTCAATTACCGGAAATTCATAAGGTTCACCGCCAAGTTCCTCGATCCGGTTGACCAATTCACTAGCCTGACTGCGTGCTCGCGTCACCAAAATGCGTTTGCCAAACAGCGGCAGTGCTTCCGCCCATTTCAATTGTTCGCGCTGGTTCACCACCTCACCAACAACAATGACAGCGGGTGGTTGAAAATTCGCAGCGATGACTTTTGCTTCAATATCTTCAAGCGTACCTGTGATCGTATCCTGCTCTGCTCTTGTTCCCCATCGAATCAATGCCACTGGTGTTTGCGCAGGGCGTCCGTGGCGAATCAACTGTTCGCTGATATATCCAATTTTGGAGACTCCCATCATAAATACCAGTGTGCCTGTTGCATTCGTCACTTTATCCCAATGAATACTGCGATCAAGCTTGTCCGGACTCTCATGCCCCGTAATGATGGAAATAGAGGAAGCATAGTCGCGGTGGGTCACAGGTATTCCAGCGTAAGCAGGTACACTTATTGCTGAGGTTACACCAGGTACGATTTCAAAAGGAACGTCGTTTTTGCGCAGCAGATCAGCCTCTTCACCTACGCGTCCGAATATCGTCGGGTCTCCCCCTTTAAGCCGGACCACAACCTTGCCTTCCAGTGCGAGATCAACCAACAGCTGGTTGATTTCTTCCTGCTTCATCGTATGTCGATCCGGCCGTTTACCCACATATATCTTAACCGCGCCGGGCTTCATTTGTTTGAGTAATCTTGGACTAGCCAACCGATCGTAAACAACAGCATCCGCTCGACCGATCGATTCCCAGCCTTTTACCGTAATCAGCTTGGCGTCCCCTGGACCTGCACCAACCAAAAAGACCTTCCCCACCATGTCTTCATCCCCTAACTTCTGCCAGTATCTGCTCTGCTCCCCGTTCAATCAATCTCCAAGCCACTTCTTCCCCAAGACGAACCGGATCTTTGCCCGTCATTGCTTCTTTAAGAATCAGTCCACCGTCCGGCGTACCGACCATACCTGTTAATTGTAACGTGTTTTGTCCATTCGGGGAATCTGCATCTTGCTGTTTCACCCATACGGCATGAGCTCCAATCGGAACCTGACAGCCCCCATTTAATACACTAAGGAAGCGACGTTCAGCCAACACAGGAAATGCGGTTTCCGGATCGTTGTACAACTGCAACAGATGGAGCAGTTCCGCATCGTCTTCACGGCATTCAATGCCAAGCGCACCCTGACCTACTGCGGGAAGACAAGCTTCCTCTGACAGATATTCCGTAATCCGATCCTGCCAGCCCATTCGATACAGTCCAGCGGCAGCCAAAATAATAGCGTCCAAACCTTCTGTCTCCAGCTTGCGCAGACGGGAATCAATATTGCCACGAAGCGATTCGAGTTGTAAATCCGGACGGTATGCTTTCAGTTGACTGGATCGACGCAGACTGCTCGTTCCCACTCTTGCACCTTCTGGCAATTGATCCAATGTGAGTCCACCATTCGAAATTAGTGCATCACGTGGATCCGCACGGCGCGGAACAGCCCCGTTTGTCAACCCTTCGGGCAACTCGGAAGGCATATCCTTCATGCTATGAACAGCCATATCAATCGTACGATCCATCATCGCCTGTTCAATCTCTTTGACAAACAGTCCTTTGCCTCCGACTTTGGACAGGGTTACATCGAGAATTAAATCTCCTTTTGTAACAATTTTATGTACTTCAAAATCAAAAGCTAATCCTTCCCGTTCACAAATATCACGTAAATCTTGAATTACATGGCCTGTCTGGGTCAAAGCAAGTGCGCTTTGTCTGCTTCCCACTTTAATTGTCCGCATGTCTACATGTCCTCCTGATTATGGGATATCCAGTCCCCAATTTGTTCTTCGGTCCACCACTTAAACTGACCTGCACGGATCTTTTCCAGTACATTCATTTCGGTTAAACGACGGAGTAATTTAGCTCTGACACCTGGTGAAGATACACGTGCCTTTACTTCCATCCTCATCTGATACAAAAATTCAATATATGTCTCGTACTCATCTCCGAATTGCTGTTCCAATGTGTCACGAATTTCCGCTGCGGCTATAGGCCCTGCTCCAGCGGTCGATATCGCAATGCTCAGTCTGCCACGCCTGACCACACTTGGTGTAATAAAGGTACTTCGCTCAGAAGATATAGCGTCATTAACCAGTATACCCGCATCTTCAGCTTCTTGGACAACAGCTGTGTTCACTTCACTATGGTCCGTTGCTGCATATACGAGAAAGGCCCCCCGCAAATCTCCATTGCGGTAGGACCGGGCCAGCCATTGAATTCGGGAATCATGATGCAATTGTTGTAACGTTGGCGTAACTTCCGGACTAATCACCTTAATTTGCGCTTCCGCATGAAGCAAACCTTTTATTTTACGTTCAGCAACACGTCCGCCTCCAACCACGCAGCAGGATTTCCCTGATATATCTACAAATATTGGCGTGTACCGTTCCATCCCTTCACTCTCCCGTCCAACGATGAAACGCTGAATACGCATTGGATAAAAAACTGATAATGACAAAGCCGTATCCGATCAGCGTCCATCTCGCCATAATAACTGTGGAGAACTGTTTTCTTCTCTTAAAGACGAAGTACCCCACATAGATCGCTATGGCAAGCCCCGTTGCAATAACCTTGAGATCCAAGAGCAGGCTCCAGCGCGTTTCGGCTACAATGGACAATACCGCGAGCATGATAGAAACACCAAGGAGAGGTGTGCCAATCAGTGTAGCCCCATCCATATATTTGCCGATCACTTCGAGACTCGGCAGACGACGTACGGTATCATTCCATTTCTTATTCTTCAGCTTGCGGTGCAAAAACAGATATAACATGGCAAATACAGCACCCACCGTCAAAGCCGCAAAACCAAGATTGGCCAAGGTGATATGCATAATAAGCAATCCATGCACTGTCTGCCAGTTATGCAGAGATATCTCACCTGCTGTAAACCACAACCGGTTCAACACTGTAACCGAGAAACCAACCACGTTCAGCAACAAAATGACAAATTCGGAACGTTGAATACGAGTCATCACTAGAGACATTAGTACGATGCTAAATGAAAATATAAACAAAAAATCAAACGTTGTGTAGATTGGAAAATGCCCTTCGGTTAACATACGTAAAATGACATGGAACACCTGAAGTGCCCATACAACAACAAGAAACCCTGTGCCTGTCCGCTTCGCCCCCGCATTGCGTCGAATGCAGTCCGAGAAATAGAACAGTAGGCTCAGGGCATACATATAGATTAAAGCTTCATAGATTTGTTCAGCTAGGGTCAAGCTGCCCACCCGCCTTATACGCCTGCCGGAGCATAAGCCGGCACGGGGTCTTGCCGGGAATCGTTAAGATGAACGGCATCCGGTTTGCGCAGAGCCGTGGCATCGCTCTGATTTACTTTCTCAGCGGCCCCCTCTACGGCATCCTCCAGAGCAAAGATCTGAGTAAACATGCGCAGCGCTTCATCACCATGCTTGGTACCAGCCATTTCCTTAATCCGGTTAATCGGATCTGTCGTCATTTGATTCACGATGCTTTTCGTCAGACGGCGGATAACTTTACGCTGATGTTCATCCAGTTCAGGCAATTTATTAAACAGACTATCCATCGTTTCTTCATGAATGGAAGCACCTTTTTCCTGCAATGCCCGAATGACAGGACGAACGCCCAAGGTTTTGAGCCATTGATAATAATCTTCCATCTCAAGTTCAATCATTTTCTCGATCTTGGCAGCTTCCACCTTACGCATCTCCAGATTGCTCTCCACGATTCCTTCCAAATCATCAATATCATAAAGGAATACATTGGATAACTCGCCGATCGCCGGATCGATATCCCGCGGAACAGCAATATCAATCAGGAACAGTGGACGCGATTGACGACGCTTCATGCTCTCTCGAACCACAGTGGCATCCAGTACATATCTTTCGGCCCCCGTCGAACTAATGACAATATCAACCTCGTTCAGTCGCTCTAGTGCCTGTTCCATCGTACAAGGGGTCCCCCGAAACTTCGCTGCCAATTCCTCAGCTCGCGCAAGTGTCCGATTCGCCACAATGACTTCGGAGGCTCCATTGGTATACAGATGTTTTACTGTAAGTTCACTCATTTTGCCGGCACCCAGAATCAGCACCTTCTTATCCGTGAACATACCAAAGATACGCTTGCCTAGTTCTACAGCAGCATAACTAACAGATACCGCACTCTCTCCGATCGAAGTCTCCGAATGTGCCCGTTTGCCCAATGTAACAGCCTGTTTGAACAGCATGTTAAACCAGGTCCCAGTAGCTTTCTCTTCCTGTGCTTTGAAGAAAGCCTGTTTCACCTGTCCAAGAATCTGAGTCTCACCAATAACCATGGAATCCAGCCCACAAATGACACGGAACAAATGGCGCATGGCTTGATCATCTTCATATATATATAAGTGTTGCGTAAATTCTTCCCGCGGAACATTAAACCATTGTTCCATGAACGTCCGAATAAAATAACCACACATGTGAAGACGGTCTACCACAACATACAACTCGGTACGGTTACATGTGGCTACGATTACACCTTCCAATACACTCTTGGTCAGCTTGAGCTGCTGCAGCGCTTCAGACAAGTCCTTTTCTGCAAATGTGAATCGTTCCCTAACCTCTACAGGCGCCGTGCGATAATTCAAACCAACGACAACGATGTGCATTGCAAGTTCACCTGCCTAATAAATTTCCAATCAAAGTGTTTTCTACATATGTTCATCCATTTATGATTGACATGGTTAATTATATCACACATCCATAGTATGACCGGGCCATTTTTATGAAATGTTTATGAAATCCCCATGTAAATCATCTTATGCATTGTCATTTATTGTAGTGTCTCACCAATCTTCACCGTTATGCGTTAAATACTTGTTTTAATGATAAAGATTCATGAAAATCCCATATAAAACAAATAGCCATGGATGGCTCCATGACTATTCAGGTTTGGGATGATCTTCGTTCCATCCCGATATGTGAACATTATTCATGCTGTCGTTATTCAATCGCGTTTCTTTGCGTACTTGGTTCCTTTATTCTTTTCATTTCAATGAGATTAAAAATAACATCTATCCAAAGGGAATGCAACCCCTTTAGGAAGATCAGAAAATAAAAGATTCGTATCCATCAAACTCCCGAAATCAAGAAATCCCCTTTCGCTTCTACCTGGAATGTACCAGATCAGAGCATTAGGGGATGGTTAGTTAAATACTTGTATAATTCACTCTTTTGGGTCAGTAGGCTTCAAGCTCAAACAGCCGTTTCTGGTGGCGCGCAAGCTTTTTATCAATCTGCTGGAGTTGATCAGAAGTAGAAGCATCCATTCTTGTATCAAGTAACGAATCAACCTCGGCGTATAACCGGTTTATCTCGCGTTCAATATCTCGAGCCTGAAACACACGCTGCAATTCAAGCAACGTATTTTTGTATTCGTAGATGACACGGGTATTCTCGCCGATCTGCTCCACAATTTTACGGACAACGCCCTGCGTATAAACATACGTCATGGTAAACTCCTCATAAATGCGATGAACAACGCCATCACCCTTAAAAGTCATAAAGAGCTTCCGGACTACGTTCGTCAGATAATGGTTTACCAGGCGGCAAGATAACTCACAGATGTAAAACCCTTCCCTACGATCAAAAGGGAAATGAACTTCTTCTCCACTCACATCTACGAGCACAATTTCCTGGCAGCCATTCTCCATCACCTTCACTCGTTGATGAATCCGGCCATCTTCTGTCATGCGTAAAAACTGATGCATCTGGGGTTCTGACAATTTCAAAGTGGCTTTAACATACTCTGTGGCTAATCGCTGAGCCATAAAATCTCCTCAATTCTTTCCCGATTGTTTTGTCTTCCTGCACATGTGGCAGTGATCTCAAAATTCTTCAGGTCGGCAAGGCCGCTACTTTGGTACTGTTGGCGCAAATGCACCTATACTCATTATACACTACCGTATAGCTATTTCGCCCCAAAATAAAACAATGAATGTTCACGAAAATCCATAAAATATGGATTAATCCTTGATTGCATCAAAGATCCACCCCAGTTGCTCGCTTTCCTGCATCAAAATGGCGTAATCCCCGGTTATCCGTTAATTTCGTGGTCTGCGTGATTTTCCTCAGCCTGTGACTCTTCTTCCGCTGAAGCTTGACCGATTCCGGCAAAGCGGGTAATGATCTCCCATAATTCTTCTTTTCCTAAACCTTCTTCCGATGAAAACGGTACAAACAGATCACCCGGGCGAAGATCCAAAGCTTCCTTGATGACTTTAATATGTTTGGCTCTACGCGTTTTTGGAATCTTGTCCATCTTCGTCGCAACAACTACCAGAGGCAAGCCATGATGGCGGAGCCACTCATTCATCATCATGTCATCCTTGGACGGTTCATGTCTCATATCCACCATCTGCATGACCAGTTTCAATTCTTCGCGTCCCAACAAGTACTTCTCCATCATTTTGCCCCAGGCAAAGCGTTGCTCTTTGGAAACTTTAGCGTAGCCATATCCCGGGAAATCGACGAAGTAGAGATCCTGATTGATCTTATAATAGTTCAGTTGCTGTGTCTTACCAGGGGTAGAACTCGTCCGTGCCAAGTTTTTACGATTAATCAAACGGTTGATCAAAGATGATTTCCCTACATTTGATCGTCCCGCCAAGGCAATCTCGGGCAGGCCGTCCTCGGGGTATTGTTCAGGCCGAACGGCACTGATAATAAATTCGGATTGATTTACTTTCATAATGTATCTGTCCTCTCTTGAATCCTGTGCTCTTAATTAGAGCTGCTGTTGGTATTATGCCATGGATTGTTCTATCATACCAAAAAAACCGTTCCAGCGGACGCCAAAGCTTCCGCAGAACGGTTTACTCTTCATACGATCCCTCGTTTAACGGACTACAGGTGTATTCCTGCCTGTTCCACAAGCGCATGTTGCAGCACCTGATCCATATGGGCTACAGGAACAAATTCCACATCTTCTTTGATGCTGTCCGGAATATCCCGCAGGTCCCGTTCGTTATCCTTGGGCAATAATATTTTTTTGTAACCGGCACGGTGGGCCGCCAGTGATTTTTCCTTAAGTCCGCCGATCGGCAACACACGGCCACGAAGCGTTATTTCGCCCGTCATAGCAATGTCCTTGGAGACATGTTTGTTCGTCAGAGCAGAGATCAACGCAGTCGCCATCGTAATCCCAGCAGATGGTCCATCCTTCGGAATGGCACCTTCTGGAACGTGGATATGGATATCGTTCTTCTCATGGAAGTCAGACGGAATACCAAGCTGTGCAGCTTTGGATCGGGTGTAGCTGAATGCCGCCTGAGCCGATTCCTTCATGACATCGCCCAGTTTACCTGTCAGCGTCAGCTTGCCTGTACCAGGTACAACGGTAACCTCGATCACGAGGGTATCTCCACCCACTTCAGTCCACGCCAATCCCGTCACAGTACCAATCTGATCTTCCAGTTCGGCCATACCATAGCGGAATTTACCCGGACCAAGGTAATCCTTCACTTCATCTGCTGTAATGTTAATCTGACCTTCCACACCAGACACGATGTTTTTGGCCGCTTTCCGACACAACGAAGCCATCTGCTGTTCCAGATTTCGCACGCCGGACTCTCGTGTATATTCACGAATGACACGCAACATGCTGTCATCCCCGATATTCAGCTGATCTTCTTCCAGACCATGATCCTGTTTCTGTTTCGGCAGCAAATAGTTTTTGGCAATTTGCAGCTTCTCCAGCTCGGTATACCCCGGAATATTGAGCATCTCCATCCGGTCCAAAAGCGGACGTGGAATGTTATGCACTGTGTTGGCAGTTGTAATAAACATAACGTTAGATAAGTCAAACGGCAACTCTACAAAGTGATCACTGAATGTGTTGTTCTGTTCAGGATCAAGTACTTCGAGCAACGCTGCGGAAGGGTCTCCGCGGAAGTCTGAAGCCATTTTATCGATCTCGTCCAGCAGGAATACCGGATTGAGTGAACCCGCTGTCTTCATGCCCTGAATGATACGACCTGGCATTGCACCCACATAGGTACGTCGATGACCGCGAATTTCCGCTTCATCTCGCACGCCACCCAACGATATTCTGACGAATTCACGTCCAAGGGATCTGGCGATAGAGCGGGCAAGCGACGTTTTCCCGACCCCTGGAGGTCCAACCAGACAGAGGATCGGTCCTTTAAGCTTTTTCACCAGCTTCTGAACAGCCAGATATTCAAGCACACGTTCTTTCGGTTTTTCCAAACCGTAGTGATCTGCATTTAACACATCTTCAGCCTTTTGAATATCCAGATCGTCAGCTGTCAGCTGCGTCCAAGGCAGTCCCAGCAGCCAATCCACATAGTTGCGGATAACGCCACCTTCGGCAGAACTTGATGGCATTTTCTCCAGCCGATCAATTTCTTTCTCAACCTTTTCCTTCACCTTGTCCGGCAAGCCAAGAGCCTCCATTTGATTTCGGAGTTCCTCAACCTCCCCGGCACGGCCTTCTTTCTCACCCAGCTCTTTTTGAATCGCCTTCATCTGCTCACGCAGATAGTACTCTTTCTGGGTTTTCTCCATCTGTTTCTTCACGCGCTGGCTGATTTTGCGTTCAAGCTCCAGTACTTCCCGCTCATTGTTCAGGATGTCCAGCAACTTCTCCAGCCGTTCACGAACGTCGATGGTCTCCAAAATCTCCTGTTTGTCCTTGATCTTCAAAGACAGGTGACTGGTGATGACATCGGCCAAGCGACCTGGTTCTTCAATATCAGACACAGCCGCAAGTGTCTCAGGTGTAACCTTTTTGGACAGATTAATATAATTTTCGAACTGGTTCAGAACTGTACGCATCAGCGCATCTGTTTCCGGATGACTGTTCTCCTCTTCAGGAAGCTCTTGTGCCAGAACCTCATAGTATTCCTCGTTGTCCGTATATTCAATGATTTCAGCCCGTTCCAAGCCTTCCACAAGTACACGAATCGTCCCGTTTGGAAGCTTCAGCATCTGTCTGACCTTGGCAACCGTTCCGATTCTGAAAATATCCTCTTGTGTTGGTTCTTCAATATTTACCTCGGCTTGGGAACATAGGAGAATCAAATGTTCTTCTACCATCGCTTTTTCTAAAGCCTTGACCGATTTCTCCCGGCCCACATCGAGATGCAGTACCATACTCGGGTAGACGAGAAGTCCTCTTAAAGGCAGTAAAGGAAAACGACGACCTTTCGCTTTGCTCGGTCCCATCGCTTTCGCACCTCCAATGGCTCTCAGGTTGTAGTCATTCATTATTCTATCAAATGTTCACATAAAAAACCAATGAAGGGAAGCGCTTAGCAGCTTCCCGAATCTGTAACCTGTCCTGGACGGGGCAAGTCAGCACGTAAATAGGATGCGGATGCCGGCGGGAAAATCTCCGGTGCAGGTGTTGCTGTCTCCTCCGCAAGGTTGATTTGTTTGGCTTGCTCCTCATTAGGCACCCAGTCAAATACTTCTCGGAATACGTCTTCAACGGTATCGACCGGGATAACTCGTAAGCCATCCAGATTTTCAAAGATGGACTGCCAGTTCTCTGCCGGAATAATGACCGTTTTGGCGCCCGCCTGGAATGCAGCCTCCACTTTGGCGAGTACACCGCCGATCGGTTTTACCCGGCCATGAATACTGATCTCGCCAGTCATCGCTGTCTCATGGTCAATCGGACGCCCCTGGATGGCTGATGTAATGGCTGTCGCCATGGCAATCCCCGCAGATGGGCCATCAATTGGCGTTCCACCTGGGAAGTTGACGTGTAAATCATAGTCGTTAGGACGAATGCCCATGGCCTTTAATACGGTTATCACATTTTCAACCGAGCCTCTAGCCATGCTTTTTCGCCGGAGTGTGCGCGAACCGCCTCCAATCTCTTCTTCATCCACAACTCCCGTGATGTTAATTCGTCCCTGATCTCGAAGAGTCGGAACAGCGGATACTTCAATCTCCAGAATGGTGCCCATATTCGGTCCATATACGGCCAAGCCATTCACAAAACCGATCTGTGGCCGCATAGGCACCTTGCGATCTGGCCGGGGCTGAATCTGGCTGCTGCTAGCGACCCATTCCACATCCGACGCCTGCAGCGTTTCACGTTTTTCAGTCAAAGCCAGCCCAGCAGCGAGTTGAATGATATTGACCGCTTCACGGCCATTGGTTGCATAGCGCTTAACCACATCAACTGCCTCTGGACATGGACTGAATCCGATTTTCTGTACAGCGTCTTCCGCAATTTGCCCGATTTCTTCCGGCAGCAATGGACGGAAATAGACCTCCATGCACCGCGAGCGCAAGGCTGGAGGCAGTTCATGGGACGATCGAGTCGTCGCTCCGACAAGACGAAAATCGGCTGGCAGACCATTTTGAAAAATATCGTGGATATAAGCAGGAGTATGCGTGTCTTCCGAGTTATAGTACGCACTTTCCAAAAACACCTTGCGGTCCTCCAATACTTTCAGCAGTTTATTCATCTGAATGGAATGCAGTTCACCGATCTCATCAATAAAAAGCATCCCTCCATGCGCTTTGGTAACGGCACCGGGTTTCGGCTGTGGAATGCCTGCTACGCCCATCGCTCCTGCTCCCTGATAGATCGGATCATGCACTGAACCAATCAAAGGGTCAGCAATACCCCGTTCATCAAAACGCGCCGTCGTGGCGTCAAGTTCCGTGAATTTGGCATCGGCCTTGAAGGGAGATGACGGATTCTTTTTGGCTTCTTCCAAAACCACCCTTGCAGCAGCTGTTTTACCTACCCCTGGAGGTCCATATATAATGACATGCTGTGGATTAGCACTGCATAGCGCGGCTTTAAGGGCGCGAAGTCCGTCTTTTTGCCCTACAATGTCATTAATGGTTGCCGGACGTGTCTTCTCTGACAGGGGCTTGGTGAGTGAAATGGAGCGCAACTTCCGCAGCTTCTCCAGTTCCTTGCGGGATTCACGCTCCACCGCACCGCGATTCGTTTTCTGCCCTCGAAGTAAATTCCAGAAATACAAACCGATCACCACACCAAAAAATAACTGAATCATCATTATGACCATACCAAATTCCATGTCTCAACATCCTCCTGTTCTAACCCTATTCTCATACGAGATCATGCTAATACTTGGTAGTATAGCCTTTTCACCGAGACGTAAACGGGTGATCAGGAAATTGTATGTTTGAGAACAAAAAACAGCCCGTCAATGCTGACGGACTGTTACAAAACGATATATAAATCAATCAGTGCGAGCGGCCAGGAATAACGCCTGTCGCTTCATAAGACTCCACGATTTTGTCAATCTCTTTTTTCAATTCCTCAACCATGATCTCTTCTGGCACTTTACGGATCATTTTACCATGACGGAATAACAAGCCTTCTCCGCGTGCACCGGCAATACCGATATCCGCTTCCTTGGCTTCACCCGGACCGTTAACAGCACAACCCAGCACCGATACTTTGATCGGCACCTTAAGTTTGGAGATATACTCTTCCACTTCATTCGCAATGGAGAACAGATCGATATCCAAACGGCCACAGGTAGGACAGGAAATCAGCGTAGCTGCATTTGAAATCAGACCAAAGGTTTTGAGCAGGTCACGAGCAACCTTAATCTCTTCAACCGGGTCCGCACTAAGCGATATCCGCATCGTCGAACCAATGCCCATGGATAACAAGGCACCCATACCGGCAGAACTTTTGATTGTACCAGAGAACAATGTACCCGCCTCGGTAATGCCCAAATGCAACGGATACTTGATGATCTCAGCCGCTTTGGAATAAGCCTCAATCGCCATCGGCACATCCGATGCTTTGAGAGACACGATAATATCGTGAAAATCCAATTCTTCTAGAATGCCAATGTGATAAAGTGCACTTTCTACCATAGCATCAGCTGTTGGATAACCATATTTTTCGAGCAAATGGTTCTCCAGAGAACCTGCGTTTACCCCGATCCGAATCGGAATACCCTTCTCTTTACAAGCTTTGACGACTTCCTCTACTTTGGAACGTTTACCGATATTGCCGGGATTAATCCGTACTTTATCGATGCCATTCTCAATCGCAAGGAGCGCCAGTTTATAATTAAAATGGATATCCGCTACGAGCGGAATATTAATCCGTTTTTTGATTTCCTTGATGGCTGCTGCAGCTTCCTCATTGTTCACCGTTACACGCACCACTTGGCAGCCTGCTTCTTCCAAACGCAAAATCTCTGCCACGGTTGCCTCAACGTCTGCCGTTTTCGTTGTACACATGCTCTGGATGATGACTTCGTTGCTGCCACCAATCGTTAAGTTACCCACTTTTACGGGTCGTGTATCTTGTCTTAAAAACATGAGTGATTTCTCTCCCCACAACGTCAAAGCTCCACCCTGACAGAGACATGAATTCGCCTTCTGCCAGGAGTGGAGAACTGACAAGTCTATATTTCAGTGTTGAAACGGAATATTCGCCTTTAGTTAGGCACTTTCTTCCTGCTTGTCGTCCTTGGATTGGCTCAGTTCAGGCACGACTCTCTTCTCAACGACCTCTTCGGTAATGACACAGTTCGTAACATCATCACGGGAAGGCACTTCGTACATAATCTCAAGCATAATGCCCTCGATGATTGCACGTAGTCCACGTGCACCCGTGTTACGTTTAATGGCTTCCTTCGCAATCGCCAGCAATGCTCCTGGTTCGAACACCAGATTCACATTATCCAGCTCAAGCAGTTTTTGGTACTGTTTCGTAAGCGCATTTTTTGGCTCGGAAAGAATCCGTACCAATGTGTCTTCGTCCAGTGGCTCCAAAGTGGAGATAACTGGCAAACGGCCTACAAATTCCGGAATCAGACCGAATTTCAGCAAGTCTTCCGGCAATACCATACCCAGATATTCACCTGGTTTAAGATCTTTTTGTTCCGCAACGGTATTAAAGCCGATGACTTTTTTACCGATCCGGCGTTTAATCATTTGCTCGAGACCATCAAAGGCACCGCCACAAATGAACAAGATGTTGGTGGTATCAATCTGGATGAATTCCTGATGTGGATGCTTACGACCACCTTGTGGTGGTACAGAAGCTACAGTTCCTTCCAGGATTTTCAAGAGCGCTTGTTGAACACCTTCACCCGATACATCACGAGTAATGGATGGGTTCTCGGATTTACGCGCTACTTTATCAATTTCATCGATATAAATAATGCCGCGCTCTGCTTTTTCCACATCATAATCAGCAGCTTGAATCAGCTTGAGCAGAATGTTCTCTACATCTTCGCCGACATAACCCGCTTCCGTCAATGAAGTTGCATCAGCAATAGCAAAAGGAACATTAAGGATTTTGGCCATCGTTTGCGCAAGCAACGTTTTACCAGAACCCGTAGGTCCTAACAGCAAAATATTACTTTTTTGCAATTCAACATCCTCAATCTTACTTTGTGTGTTGATCCGTTTATAGTGATTGTAAACCGCTACAGACAAAGATTTCTTCGCCTGATCCTGACCAATGACGTACTGGTCAAGAATGTCGCGGATTTCTTTCGGTTTTGGAATATCTTTGAGGTCCAGTTCTTCGTCATGACCGAGCTCTTCCTCTACGATTTCAGTGCACAGTTCGATACATTCATCACAAATGTAAACGCCCGGTCCAGCGACCAGCTTGCGCACCTGTTCCTGAGATTTACCGCAAAAAGAGCATTTCAACTGCCCTTTCTCATCGTTAAATTTAAACATGAAACCACCCCTTTAGGAATTGATCGGTCTGCTGAGCACCTGGTCAATAATGCCGTACGTTTTGGCTTCTTCAGCACTCATGAAAAAGTCACGGTCTGTGTCCCGCTCGATTTTCTCAAGGGGTTGACCTGTACGATCGACGTATATTTGATTCAGTTTCTGACGTGTTTTAATAATCCATTCTGCGTGAATTTTGATATCCGCAGCCTGTCCTTGAACGCCGCCAAGCGGCTGATGAATCATCACTTCGCTGTTAGTCAGCGCATATCGTTTACCAGGAGCTCCGGCTGTCAGCAATAACGAGCCCATGCTTGCTGCCATACCTACGCAAATGGTCGATACATCCGGCTTGATATATTGCATCGTATCGTATATACCCATCCCTGCGGTGACAGAACCACCAGGTGAATTAATGTACAAACTTATATCCTTCTCAGGATCGTCGGCTGCCAAAAACAAAAGCTGCGCTATGACAAGATTGGCTACATCGTCATCAATCGCACTGGTTAAAAAGATAATGCGATCCTTCAGCAAACGCGAATATATATCGTAAGACCGCTCGCCTCGATTGGTTTGTTCAACAACCATTGGCACCAGACTCATGAGACCAACCTCTTTTCTACATGTAATTAGACATAGGCTACCTGTAAAGCAAACCCAAATTCATTCTAACACGTTCCTGTGACAATGTCATTTTTCACAAGTGGTGTAAAGACGGAGTAAGTTTACTTTTTTGCCTGATCATATTTAACCATGTTTTCTATGTATGTGCAAATCGGAGCAATCCTATGCCGTTTCACCTTTTTTTTATTTGCAGGAGAACCATAGGACCTTGAATATGCATAACCAATGCCACAACGAAATCCATCCATATTATTACTGAATCCTCTATAAAATGGATGCCATAATTTAAAAATAAGGCACGCAATGATTCACGTGCCTTATCGTTTATTCAGCTGTTCATTACGTAACAGCTTGTCTTATTTTTCGTCAGCTTCTGCAGCAACTTCTTCAGCTGGAGCTTCAACAGCTTCAACGACTTTGCTGTTCTCAACGAGAACATCGATCGTTTTACGCAGTTTCACTTCATCACGAAGGCTGTCCAGGGAACCATTACCCTCGAGAATGCCACGAATCTCTTCAGCAGGACGCTTGTAAGACTCAGCCATTTTTTCGAGTTCTTGGTTAACTTCTTCGTCAGACACTTCGATGTTTTCCGCTTTACCAACGGCTTCAAGAACCAAGTTGTTGCGAACACGTTTGGAAGCATCTTCCTGCATTTGTCCTCTCAGGTCAGCTTGTGTTTGACCAGAGAAGCTCAGGAACATTTCCAGGTTCATACCTTGGTTGCGCAGACGGTTGTCGAAATCACGCATCATGTTTTGTACTTCGCTCTCAACCATTGCAGAAGGAATATCCACTTCAGCATTTTCAGCCACTTTTTCTACAACAGCATTTTCTTGAGCTGCTTTGGCTTCATCTGCTTTGCGGGATTCCAATTGCGTTTTCAGATCAGCTTTGTACTCTTCAAGCGTATCGAATTCGCTAACATCTTTTGCAAACTCGTCATCCAGTTCAGGAAGTTGTTTACGTTTGATTTCATGTACTTTCACTTTAAATACCGCTTTTTTGCCAGCCAGTTCAGCTGCATGGTAGCTCTCAGGGAAAGTTACTTCAACGTCTTTGAAGTCGCCTGTGGACAGACCCACAACCTGCTCTTCAAATCCTGGGATGAATGTGTTGGAACCAAGTTCCAGGGAATAACCCTCAGCTTGTCCACCTTCGAAAGGTACACCATCAACGGAACCGTCAAAGTCGATTACAGCAACGTCGCCGTTTTGTGCGGAACCTTCGTCGATAACAACGAGTTCTGCGTGACGTTGTTGAAGACGCTCGAGCTCTTCAGTCACTTCTACATCCGTTACTTCATGTTTGGCTACAGCAACTTCAACGCCTTTGTAGTCACCCAGTGTAACTTCAGGTTTAACTGTTACTTTCGCTTTGAACTTGAATACTTGTCCTTTAGCGAATTGCTCGACATCTACGTCAGGACGATCAACCGGGAAGATATCCGTTTGGTCGATTGCTTCTGTGTAAGCTTCAGGAAGCAAAATGTCAATTGCTTCTTGATACAGGCTTTCTACACCGAAACGAGCTTCAAAGATCGAACGTGGAACTTTACCTTTACGGAATCCAGGTACATTTGCTTGTTTAACTACTTTATTAAAAGCTTTGTCGAGTGCTGCAGTTACACGATCTGCACCCACTTCAACCTCAAGAACCCCAAGGTTCTTCTCTATCTTTTCCCAAGTTGCTTTCATTGTATACTTTCCCCTCCAAAATTCGCATGTTCACGTAGGCAATCACGTACAAAATAACCATTTTAGTATAAACAAGATTAGATTCTTTTTCAAGGGGAATCCCTTGATACGGTTTGAGGAAAACGTTTCCGGGTCCTATTGACCATCCAAACCGGCAGAAACAAACTGCTTCATTGATCGATATGCTTGCTCCAGACGAAAGCGCATCGCCCCTGTCACAGCATACATTGAGCGAGTATCTTCCTCGTCATGCGAACCGCCCAGACTGTCTGCAACGGTCATATGTAGAGCAGCTCCCCATATATCTGTCATGGAATCATTTTCTTCCAGCATGGACATGTAATCACGGGTTCCGTACACAGCCATGACATATTGAATCCACAGTTCTTGTGCAAAATAAAAGAGCGTAGGTTCATGAACCTCCGTCTGATCTGCCACTCTTTCAAGAATCTGAACGATCTGAATCGGGAAATCCTCAGGTCTAAGCGGAACGGTATCAATCTCCACTTCAACTGGTTCTTCCCCACGAGTAAACGCAATAATGCCTTGAACACCTCGGCGACGTAATGTCTGAAGCACGCGGAACTGAAGTAAAGGATGCAGCGTCTTGTCTTTGAGCCAACCGATAAGCGAATCATCAATTTCTGGCCGATCGAGATAAGCAAGCTGCTCCAGCGCCAGCATTGTTTGTTCAGATAAAGGCTCCTCCATTACGGTACGAAGAAGTTTATCCGCATAGCCATCATCCTGCTCAAGCTTGGATCGGGCATGTTGGCGTGCCATGTCCTCTTCACTAATTTCCTCTTCCTCACGCTCTTCACGAACCTCGGGTAAATCTTCCCCGTAATGAGGAAACGCAGCTTCAAGCCATTCGAGCAAGGCTCGCCATTCGTCGTAATGCCGTTCTTCCTGCCCTTGGCATTGCAGCAAAAAGCGAAGCAGGTCCATCGCTTCACCATATCGTTCATTTTCTAGCATAACCGTCAATTGAATCTGGTAATAGTCCAGCGTCTTAGGAAACAGCACAATATTGTTACTGTGCTCGGTTTCCGGGGTCGTGGATTCCTTAATAGGAGCACCTCCTCTGTATCCTGAATCTCCAGTCGCAATCAACCATAAATAGATGTATATTAAACGAAAGTCGATCTATTTTTTGAGTTCTTCTGATATTCTAACATAACCTTAATTATAATGAAAAAAACGTTACTGCCGCCAAATATCATATACGAAAAATATATTATAATAAAATGTTTGATATTCATCATTATTTATGATAAAATCAATTTTGCTTGAAAAATTTCATGTCTCAGTAGCTCAGCTGGATAGAGCAACGCCCTTCTAAGGCGTCGGTCGGGGGTTCGAATCCCTCCTGGGACGTAATTAAAAAAAGTTTCCTTCGGGAAGCTTTTTTTTTGCGTTCTGGGGATGAGAACCCCAATGGTTCGTCGGAGCATAAGCTTCGGTAGGATTACTTCGCAGTCTCGACTGCAAGGAGAGTATCCCTCCTGGGACGTAATTAAAGAAAAGTTTCCTTCGGGAAGCTTTTTTTTTGCGTTCTGGGGATGATTGAATACGTTAATCGGCTGATGTTGACACGGGATGTTATGCTTGTTTATGTATATGTATGTATCAAAGTATACATATTAGACAAATAAACTATAGGAGATTTACCATGCCATCCTCTTTACATCAAAACTCACCTGACCATTCTGCAGTCGATAATTCATCGTCAGCATCCATGAAACTTGGACTCTTGCTGGCAGGCATTATCGTTATCGCAGCAACAATGCGTTCACCTATTACGGCAACAGGTCCAATTGTGGAACTGATCCGTACAGATACAGGAATAAGTCATACATTGGCAGGCTTGCTTACCTCTCTTCCTTTGCTTGCCTTCGCAGCAATCTCTCCGTTCGCTCCACAATTGGCGCGAAGATTCGGACTAGAAACCGCTCTGTTAACTGCCATAATTCTTGTGACCATAGGCGTATCCCTCCGGTTTATGCCCTCTGTTCCCGTTCTTTTTACAGGAACAGCAATCCTTGGATGTGGTATTGCCCTGAGCAACGTATTGCTGCCCAGTCTGATCAAAAGGGATTTCCCATTGCGAGTGGGTCTCGTTACCGGCCTCTATTCCGTGTCCATGAATATATGGGGCGCTATCGCCTCAGGAATCAGCGTTCCCACGGCAGGCTTAACCTCCATGGGTTGGCATGCTTCACTGGGCATGTGGGCTATACTGTCCATTCTAGCCCTGATTCTCTGGCTGCCTCACGTCCGTTCTGGACGTCGCGGCGAAGTTTACGTGGCTTCGAGAACGGAAGCGAAGCCCGTTCGTCTTATTACATCTCCCTTAGCCTGGTATGTCACATTGTTCATGGGACTGCAATCTTTAATTTTTTACACTACAATTACCTGGCTGCCAGAGGTTCTATCTGATCAGGGTTTCAGTTCCTCTTCAGCCGGCTGGATGTTGTCTTTGATGCAAATGGTTAGTGTTCCGGTAACGTTCATCGTCCCCATTCTGGCTGGACGAATGAAAGATCAACGTTGGCTGACAGCAATTACAGGTTCATGTCTGATTCTGGGATACGCATTCCTTTTAAGTGGTATTTCCTCTCTCGTAACCGTCGGTGTTGCTTTGGCTGGCGTTGGAGCCGGGGCTTCGTTCGGACTTGTAACCATGTTTTTTGTACTGCGTACATCCGATGCAAGACAGGCTGCAGGACTTTCGGGTATGGCTCAATCCTTTGGGTATATGCTGGCAGCCGTCGGACCGTTGCTGTTCGGTGTGCTTCATGATTGGACACAAGGATGGACTCTTCCATTGCTTTTGCAAGTTACACTTGCTGTTCTGTTACTTTTCATGGGATTGAAAGCAAGTGCCAATCGTTTGATTGGTTCATGATGAATCGGAGCTTCAATTATATAAGCAAAGAGACCTTTCCCAATGGAAAGGTCTTTTTTTGCTAAACTCACACTGTGATTAGAATAGTTATTAAAGCTTATTCAGATATTCAAGTAGACGGTACAGAACGACAGATACTTGAGCACGAGTTGATGTAGCTTTTGGAGCAAACTTGTTGCCAGACATACCTTTTACCAAACCATTCTCTACAGCAAAATGAACAGCTGATTTCGCTCCATCTGAAATTTGATCTTCATCCTTGAACCCAATGGATGTTACTCCTTGTTTTATTTCCAAAGCATCGGCAATCATCAAAACCATATTTTCGCGTGTCAATTGGTCCTGTGCACTCGCTTCTTTACTACGTGTTTCCCAATCGATTCCCGTTCCGAAAATACGATCAAGCAACGTCGCAAATTCTGCATGAGTAATGGTACTATTCGGTGAGAATGTGCTAGCACTAATACCCTTAGCAATTTGTTGAGAGGCTATAACTTCGATTTCATCTTTAGCCCAGTGGCTGTTGATGTCTCCAAAAGTTACAGCACTCTCTACAACAACATAAGAACCTGGTTGTGTTACATTGAATTCCAATTGCCCTTTTTGAGACACATTGGACAAAGACGCAGGCTGCCAAGCATCTTTTGTTGTTTGATGATAAGCAATAACTTTACGTACGTCTTTTACAGAGTTCACATCATATTTCAATGTAAGCCCAATATTGTGCTTGAATTTGTCTGCATCAAGATCAATAGATACAATTTGAGAAACAATGTTCTCGTTTTGTTTGTTATCCTTGCCTTCTGCAACATGCAACTTCAAGCTGAATCCTCTATCTGTGACGTAATCCGTCAAAGAAGCAGCAGGTATAGTCACATTGAACGTTTTGCCCTCAATAATCAGATTTTTACCTGAGGCTTGAATTTTATCAGCAATAGCCTTACTGATTGTCAGATCTACTAGACTATATTTGTCAAACTCAACGCTTGATAAATCCAGCTTGATTTCCTTCTTATCATCCTGCAACTGTGTATTAATTACCGCTTCGGAAATCGCTGCTGTAGCCTGTGTAGTTCCGTCAGCGTTTTTCTTTTCGGATACAGATGCGTCACCTTTAATTGTAGGCGTAGGTGCAGTTGATGGGGAAGAATTGGAAGAACTAGATCCGCCTGAAGACCCTGAACCAGAGCCCGGTGATGGTGTACCAGGATTAGGAACTTCCGGATCAGGATTTTTTTTCACCAGAAGTGATGTAGTCGCTGTTCCAATCAAACCTTGCAAGTCTTCAACAGACATTTCCACAATGTACTCCCCAGCTAACAACTTGCCGAGTCTAAGAGTGAATGAGCCGTCTGTTTCAACTTCAAAGGCACCTTCCGTAATCTTCTTATTCGTTGTATCTTTCACAGTGTAACCAGCCTTCAATGAAGCTGTTACATCAAGTTCAGTATCCCATCCACTTTTAAGCGCTGGAGCGGCTACGATATAAAGATCATCAACATTACCTGTCAAAGCTTCTTTGTCCGCCTGCACCACTTCCAGATTTTCTGGTGCTGTTACAACCGGAGCTGCTTTTTTCACCAAAAATGGAGAAGTATCTTCGATATACGTTTTTCCATCAACACCGATTGCAGTGATATCAACCGTGTAAAGACCATCTGGAATCGTCGTTACCTCGTCGGTAGTGTAGTCTGCATACTGTCCATCCCAAGCCAGAGTATATCTTGTGTTGGCAGCGAAACTATAGTAGTTTCCAAAAATAGATCCAATATATCCATCTCCATAATAGCCCCCATCCGGGTAAAGGCCATCGAAGATCTCAATAAGGGCAAAATTCATGGGATTGTAGAATTCCATAGCTACATTGAGTGTATCCAGCGTACCATCAGGCTTCAATGGATAATGGAACGGGTTCTTCTCTGTACCTTTCACAGTCTCAATGTATTTAACGCCTGCCAATGTAAGGTTGAAATGTGCGACATATGGAACACTAAATGTGTCCGTTCCATTAGACAACTGAAGGTAGCCTTGCGCTTCTGTTACCGCAGTAACACCTTTTGGAACTGTAATAGTAACCTGTAACTCTTCCTCACCATTCAGTGTAAAAGAGCTCTTATCCACCGCAACGGATACACCAGGAATTGTACGAGTTGGATTCACGCTTACAGTGTAGTTTCCAACGCCGCCATTCAGCGACTCCACTTTGATCGTTTTGCTGACGGTTTTTTCGTCCGTGCTGAGGAAGTTACCAAAATTCACACTACCTGTAACATTTGGTTTCTCGACAGCCACGCCATTCTCTGTGTATTTCGTTACATCCAATACTTTAACAAATGCAGCAGGATCAATCGTTTTCACCGCTTGAATACGACCTGCACCTTGATCAAACACATCGTATTTGGTCGTGTCGAGCACTTTACCATTGTTCATGAGTGCAACTTTAATATCAAATGGTGTCCAGTCACTGTGCTTCTCAATCAACAGGGCAACCAGTCCGGCAACATGAGGTGTGGCCATACTTGTACCTGATTTACGATCGTAAGCCTGTGAATAATCAGCTCCAGGTTCGTCCTTGCCATAGGCAGGGACAGTAGAAAGAATGCTGGTACCCGGTGCAACTATATCCGGTTTGATATCCAGAGTCACCTTGGCTGGTCCGCGGGAGCTGGATGGATTCATTTCATCGCCAGCCGTTTGACCTTTAACGAAGTCACTAAAGCTCACTTCAACGCTTTGACCGGCATCCAGCTCAGCTTTGATACTTTCTCCATCTTCCTTCGACATGCTCAAAGTTGGAATAAGTTCAAAATTATCTCCCAAACTCACACCGATCGGGCCTGGAATATTGTTATATACGATAATAGCAACTGCACCAGCAGCTTTGGCATTGGCTACTTTCTCTACAAATGCCAGCTCACCGCGCTGTACAAAAGCCACTTTGCCTGTAAAATCCTTGCCTTCAAAGTCGGTCGGTTTACCCAACCCTGCGAATAAAAGATCATATTGATTCGTCAAAACAGATTCCGGATCTGCTGAGAGGCTCCAGCCCATTACATCAAGTCGGTACACCGACTCAGTAACAGCCAATGGATTTTGCTCCGTTTCAGTTGGAGCAATCGCAGGCTCTTCTTTCACAGGTGCAACCTCTGGAGAGGTTTCGACTGGTGCCGAAGGCGAGGCTGGCTGAACACCCTCTTCGGATTGGCTGGTTTCCACATCTAGAGCTGTAACATCAGCAGACGCTGTTCCAGATAATGCCGCTTCGTTTGTTGATGAAGCTTCTTCGCCTGTCGCACCTTCCGGTGTTGTTGATGGTTCACCTTGAGCCGGAACTTCAGGAGTTTCCGTTCCCGGTGCTGTTCCCAGTTCAGGAGATGGCTCAACTTCAGGGACAGGCTGTTCTTCTGGAAGCGTACCTTTACCTTCCTCACCAATCCAGAAATGAGTGTTGGCTGTAATGCTTTGGCTAGGCCCTGTGGAGTTACCTACAGTGATTGCCATAGCCGATGCTCCTGGAGAACCTAATGTATAACGATTCGGGCCATCATTACCACTTGCCACAACTGCAGTCACGCCAGATAGCATAGCATTGTTAAGAGCAACCGAAGTAATGTAACTTGGATCATTGGCAGCGTTACCCAACGAGAGATTGATTACATCCATACCATCGGCAACGGAACGATCGATTCCCCCTAATACCCATGAGGTTTGTCCACTACCATAGGGTCCAAGAACACGATAGGCATAGATATCAGCTTCGGGTGCAACGCCGACAATGCCGTAGTCCCCTGCTTCTCGAGCAGCAATGGTACCGGCTACGTGAGTACCGTGGGATGTGTAATAGGCGCTTCCATTGGCATTAAACTCAGGTGCCCCAGACACTTTCCATTCTTCATGTGTTGTTTCGTAAGGATCATTGTCACTTCCTACGAAATCCCATCCACCTTTGTAGGCGTCTTGCAAATTAGGATGCTCATAATCGATTCCTGTATCAATAACACCAACTTTGACACCTTTTCCTTTGTATCCCAGATTCCATACTTCAGGGGCGCCAATAAATGGTGCGGTATCTTTCATATAAGGATTCACTTCATCTGTTTCCGGGGATACGGTAATTTCAAGGTCAGGGTATACACTGACAACGCCCGGTATGCGAAGCAACTGTCCCAATTGGTTACCCTTAAGTTCAATGGCTACACCATTCAGGGCATATGCGTAGTTTTCCAATACTTCGTGTTTGATTTTATTCTGAGTGAGGCTATGTACAAATGACTGTTGTTGTTGCTCGACTTGAGTCACAGCCTTTGTTTCCATAGAGGAGGTAAAAGATTTTCCTGAGAGGGTAGATTCGCCTTGCGCAACAGCAACTGGTTTATTGGAGAGCTCAACAATTACTCTTGTTTTCTCTCCCCCAAGACCTTCTAGGCTCTTGTCCAAAAATGGATCTGCTGCAAGCTTTCCTTCCCGCTGGGCAAGAATCTCTCTCCATTGTGTGGCTTCGCCCTTGCTTAGCGAGTTCTCAAGCTGAACACCTACAGGAGCGGCTCCGGCCGCTGGCATGATGATAGAAAAAGTCATTAGGATACTTAACAATATGGATATCAATCGTTTATTCAAGGCTATGCCCCTCCTTCTCAATATGAAAGTACCTCACCAATCGCTTGGGTCCTGCTATGACAAGTACTGCAATACCTGTGAACAACTCACCGCCCTATCTGCAAGAAGATTGACCCTTGGTAAATTATTCTACTAAAATAACACATTTTCCTTCTAAATAATTACAAATATGATATCAAAATTACTTATATGGTTCTTGAGTAAGAGAAAAGCGTGAAATTGTATTTATTTGTCGATTGAATATTTCAAATTTTAAATACAGCATAGAAAAAAAGGCCAAGAGCCTCTTCATTCTGAAAGAGATTCCTAGCCTAATTGTGATCGATGGATTTCATGAAAAACATTCTATTAATTCATTTAACAAAGATACATATTTTGTTTATTTAACTTCCCGGCTTCACTGCTTCAATTCGAAGACGCTTATAATCGGCATAGATTGCATCTTCTTTCCAGAGCTTCGGCACAACGATTTGGTTCGTTTCACTACAGATTTCCTGAATTTGTTCCTGACTCAAACCATCAAAATAGTCCCCTCCAAAATAAGCCAACCAGCCCTCTATACCCTGTTCACCATCCGCCAGTCTAGTAGGACGGTCATAGTGGTAGGCCTGTCGCACCAAAAACCCGCATTGTTCCAAAATGTTGCTATATTGCCCGATCGTCGGGAAATACCAAGGGTTGCGCTCTGATCCAGGAATGCCAGTGTGTCGTTCAAACACTTCCTCTAATGCATCTACAATGATCTGTACATTGCCTTTGCCACCGAACTCCGCTACAAAACGTCCCCCAGGCTTCAAAGACTTCCATATACTATACACTACAAGTCGCGGACTTCGCATCCAATGTAGAGCTGCATTGGAAAAGACGGCATCATAGAGCTTGTTCGTCTCAAACTGATGTCCGTCCCCCTCCATGAACTCGATATTGGGAAACTTCTCTCTTGCACGACGAATCATGTCGGGTGATGCATCCATGCCGACTACCTCAGCCTGCGCTGCAGTAATTTCGTACGTCAAATCCCCTGTCCCGCATCCCAAATCAAGGATATACTCCCCTTTTTGAGGTTGAAGCCATGAGATTAAACTTTACCATAACCCGATACAAAAGCCAGTTTGTTGTCATACTCATCCGCTTGCCATTGATTAATCGATTGCATGGATACCACCATCGCTTTCATGATTGATATCTTCATTGTGTCACAAGATGGTTTATTAATTAAATATATAAATTCTATACACTTGATAGTTTACACCTATAAATAATTACCAACCTCCTAACTTCGGGGTTCTCATCCCTTGTACGCAAAAAAGCTTCCCGAAGGAAGCTTTTTTCTAACGTCCCAGGAGGGATACTCTCCTTCCAGTCGAGACTGCGAAGTAATTCCTACCGAAGCCCATGCTCCGACGAACCTTTGGGGTTCTCATCCCCTGTACGCAAAAAAGCTTCCCGAAGGAAGCTTTTTTCTAACGTCCCAGGAGGGATTCGAACCCCCGACCGACGGCTTAGAAGGCCGTTGCTCTATCCTGCTGAGCTACTGAGACAAATATGTATAATAAAAATACCGCGCGATTCCTATTATACTCTCATTTCTATATTTTTCAATAGTTTTATAAAAAAATTAATAATTGCATCCTTCCACATGACTTGAACGTATTATTTTCATACTCAACACAGATACAGAATATGAATGCTTTAAGCAGGCAATATTGAGGATATTAAGCTCAGTTGCATTTAAAATGGGCAGACATATTCAGGATGAGACTTGCTGGGTAATCATTTGCATACATACATTCTACTGGACCAAATAAAGGAGAGAAACCGCTATGAGACAACTTTTATCAGCATTATCCTATTTTAGTATTTTCTTCGCACCGTTCTTGTTTCCCATCATCATTTGGATTGTAGCCAAAGACAACTATATTGAGGGACATGCGAAACGAGCCTTATTCTCGCATATATTCCCGTTTCTTGCGGCAATCCCGCTGCTTTATTTCTTCGTTACCGCCCACAGTCTGGGTTCCGCTGTCGGATTTGTAATTCTGTTCTTTGTCATTTATGCATTAAGTTTTGTGTACAATATCGTCAAAGGTATTCAAGTACTACGTGAATATGCCTGAGCACAAGCTTCACAATCCACGTTCAATTAAACATTCAAAAACCCGCCTTTCGAAAGAAGGGCGGGTTTCTGCATTCCGGTTACTTGTTTCCCTGACGCCACGGATTTCTCTGGGCAGGACGCTTGCTGTTAATGGCGAGCACTTCCTCGGCAAACTCGGTATGATGCGCATAAAGGTTCCCTTTGTTTTTCTTGAACTTGGAAGCCACTGCTATCACCTCCCCGGAACTTGCATATAGTATGGCCCCGGGTAATTTCGCTTATCCTTTGTTGCTATCGGCATTTCTTGGAACGCCCACCTTAACCTTGCCCCACCAAATAACGCTGAAGCGTCGGTCCCAGTAATCCAAAAGCAAGTAACTCACTCTGAAACCGGGCTTTATCTTCTCCTGCTGTAATGCCTTCACTGTTCTCAAACGCCGTTTCCGTAGCATCTTCAAACGCGGTGTGCATATTGTTATTGTACCAATCCAGGACTGCATCCGAATGATTGCGTACAATTCGAACGACTTCAAGCGAATTCCCTGGCTGGGTAGCCGCAACGTATACAAGCAAAGACGGATCACCCGTATTTCCAGGCTGTACCTCAACTTCTGCACAAGACAATCCATCCACTTCGGTCAATCTGCGTATTTTGGCATCCTGAATGGCATACATTTGTTATCGCGCTCCTTTGTCCATTTCATGTACTTTGTTCGATCTGGTATCGGGTCTCTGGTGTTCCCAAACGGTAAATCTCCCGATACACCTGCTGTAACACAGCTTCATATGCGCGGTTTACAGACTCCTCCGGCGTATCCGGCCAAGGGAATACCATTCCTGGAAAGGCCTCTTCCTCTTTTTCCTGCATCAGATTAAGCAGTCCCAGTAATTGTTCCGCCTCCTGCGGCGTCGCCTGGATCACCCATTCATACGATGTTACGTGCGGGTTCGGAATAACAGAGCGCCCCATGACAGATACATAATAGGTCATACTGTCCATTTGCAAGTTCTCTCCTTCACAGGCATGTTGAGGCCGTTGTCCCTAGATATAGTTTCCGAAGAGGACAGACATTTTATGCCTGCTTTCGGCATATATTTGTTACGACTTCTGACGAAAAAGACAACATTTGCTGGCTGTTAGCAACTAAGCAGCCATACGGATGAATGACTCGACTAAGAAAGGATGAACAAACCATGTGCGGTATAACCGGCTTCATACAGTGGAATCGGGATTTGACCCAGGAATCAGAGCTGCTGGTCCGGATGACGGACAGCTTGTCGAACCGGGGGCCCGACGCTTCAGGTACATGGATCTCCAATCCTTGTGCGTTCGGACATCGGCGTCTCAGCGTTATGGACCCGGAGAACGGGGCACAGCCCATGCATGCGTTACAGGGAGACACCTCCTATACCGTCGTGTATAACGGAGAACTATACAATGCACCCGAGTTGAAAAAGGAATTGCTCCAGCGCGGACACCATTTCCGCACACAATGTGATACGGAAGTGCTGCTCGCCTCTTATATTGAGTGGGGTCCGGCCTGCGTTGACCGGTTTAACGGAATTTTTGCTTTTGCCATATGGGATGGCGGACGTGAACAGGTTTTTATCGCCCGTGATCGGTTGGGTGTCAAACCCCTGTTCTACAGTCATGCAAAGGATGCACTCGTATTTGGCTCAGAACCGAAATCACTGCTCATCCACCCGGATGTAGAAGCTGCAGTAGGCCCTGAAGGTTTGGCAGAAGTATTTATTGTCGGTCCTGCCCGGACACCTGGACACGGCGTATACTCCTCCCTTAACGAGCTCAAACCTGCGCATGCGCTTATCTACAACCGAAACGGTATTAAAACCTATGCTTACTGGAAGCTGGAAAGTCAGAATCACGAACATAATTTGGAAGAGACAGCTGCCGAAGTACGCAGACTGTTGCAGGATACATTAGAACGCCAATTAGCTTCTGACGTTCCGGTCTGCTCTCTTTTGTCGGGGGGACTGGATTCAAGCGCTCTATCTGCGTTAGCGGTAGATTATTATAACCGTACAGGTCAAGGCCAAGTCAGCACGTATTCTGTTGACTATGTGGATAATGCAAAGCATTTTCAGGCCCATTCCTTCCAGCCTGGTGCAGATGGACCCTGGATTAAGCGTATGGTGGATGAACTGAAGACAGATCATCACTGGATTGAGATTGAAAATGGCGAGTTGGTTCACGCACTGACCCAGGCAATGCTTGTGCGTGATTTGCCGGGTATGGCGGATGTAGATTCCTCTCTCTATCTGTTCTGTAAAGAAATCAAAAAAGGAGCCACCGTTGCCATTTCGGGCGAAGCAGCGGATGAAGTATTTGGCGGTTATCCTTGGTTCCACCGGGAAGAGATGCTGAACTCCGGTACATTCCCATGGTCTGTAGCGCCTGATATGCGAGCAGGATTGTTATCCCCGGACATTCGGGAATGGATCAGGCCACTCGACTATCTCGCGGACCGCTACTCGGATGCTGTGGCTGAAGTACCTTTACTCGATGGGGAGACCGGTAAAGCAGCCCAAATGCGAGTAATGTCCTATCTGAACATCACCCGCTTCATGCCTACACTACTGGATCGGAAAGATCGGATGAGTATGGGAGCCGGGCTTGAGGTTCGGGTACCTTACTGTGATCACCGTTTGATTCAATATGTATTTAACGTGCCTTGGGACATGAAAATGACAGGCGGACGGGAAAAAGGCATCCTGCGTAAAGCGCTGGAAGGTGTACTGCCTGACGATGTGTTGTACCGGAAAAAGAGTCCTTATCCGAAAACACATAATCCGCAGTATCTTGCTGCCGTTAAACAACAGGTGCTTGATATTCTGGATGACGCAAGCTCACCGATCTTGCCTTTAATCGACAAAGCTCAAATTCGTAAATTGGCCTCTTCACCGGATGCTTCATCGAACCTGCCCTGGTTTGGACAGTTAATGTCGGGTCCACAGCTATTTGCATATCTGACACAGATCAACTCGTGGTTGCGTACGTACAAAGTGGCCATTCGATAATAAGGCGATTTTTTCATTCTTAAAAGGGGTGCCGATGAGCAGCATAATAGCTGTTCATCAAGCACCCCTTTACCGATATCTATGGATTGATCAGTACCGGATTACGTTCAAGCAATCCACTTCCAAAGATATCTCTGAACGGAGAATCCTCCATATGAATATAACCGATGTAACAGCCACACTTCTTCATGCCACACGGCCGATCTGCGGCCAAAGCCTGCAAACCATCGCGGTAGAGATGCCCAATAATTCGACGGTCCTTGTAACACCTTTTTACATGCCCTGACCCTTGCACATAAAATACCTCCGAACCAGCGGAACAACGCTTGCCCAGACTCTCATAATCCCGCAGGTTCCCTTCAAACAGTGGATCAATGGATCGTAAAAAGTCGACCTCTTCCACGCTGTAATATTTGGGTCGATCTTTAAATGCATTGATCCACATATACACCTCATCGGGTAAAGCCTGCCTCATCGATTCAATAGCAGGGAATGCACTGCGCAATCCAACTGTCCCCACACTAAAAGCAAGTCTCATCTCACGTAAAGTCAAACATTGTTTGACGAAGGAAGCCTCTTTCGTCTCACGTGGGTGATAGGTCGCCCAGAAAGCCGCTTTATCTCGGTTCAATTCACGGACCCAGTCCAGTTTGACAGATAGGTTGGTTTGGACTGCAATTTTGTCCACATGTGGCATATGCGATAGCTCAATCATCGCTTCCCGATACCAACGTCTTACCAGAGCTTCTCCATACGGGTTAAAGAAAATCGAGAATTGATGACCAGCACTCTCCTGATCCCTCACCCAATTCACAAATTGACGCAGTTGTTGTTCATCCACTTCCAACGTCTCCTTGGAATCTACCGTTTTGCTAAACGGACAATATGGACAGTCGTAATTACAGGACGACAGCTTCCCCCGATAATACAAGGTTGCTCTCATGAGAACACAAACCCTTCCATTTGTTCACGAACCTCAGCGGATATGAGCCAATCTCCAATGGCATCCGAGTAGCCTAGTCCCTCTTCTGTCAGACGCAGCACCTGGTTACCCTTATCGTCCTGCTCAAGCTCAGCCATGCCCTCAGACAACAGTTCACTCAACCATCCGTAGTCTGACAGGACTTCCGTCCCGAATCGCTGATCATAATCCGACAGCGCCAAACCTTCCCGATGCAGCAGGGCTTTCAGAATAAAGCGGCGCTTCTGCTCCTCCCGGCTGAGTACAATGCCGTAATCGGCCACATCATAACGCTCGGTTGCCACATAATCGGCGATGATGCTCTGTGTGGCCTTATAACTAACACCATACTTGGAAGCATAGTGTACTTCACTGGTATAAGAGCGTGCACCGCAACCCAGACCAACCATGCCTTCCTCCTGACAGCTGTAGGGTAGAAGCTCTTTGCTTCCAGAAGATGATTGTTCTTTGGCAAATCTGCGCATGGAATACTGGACATAGCCCCTGCTTTTTAAAATCTCACGCGCAGCCATATACAGCTCCATCCGAATATCCGGTCCCTGACGCTGAATATCATCTGGTTTCACAATGGTATTCTCGCGGGTGTAGAGTGGGTAAATGAAAATCTCACCCGGTTCATATGAAAGGACACGTTCCAGCGAATACAGCCATGATTCCACCGTTTGTCCCGGCAGACCATAGATCAGATCCAGATTCAACAGAGGGAATTCATACCGTGTAAGCTTCTCAAGCGCGCGTTCCACTTCCTGTGGTTTCTGCGGACGGTAAATGGCCGAGGCTTCGGCTTCGATAAAACTTTGGATGCCCATACTTACCCGGTCCACACCTCGCTCCTTCATGATCGCCAATTTGGCTTCTGTCACGGTATCCGGTGACGTTTCTACCGAGATCGAAGCTTGAGTCGGATCGAGCCCCATCACCTGTTCCGCAATATCGAACAAGCGGTTCAATTGAATTTCATTTAATAATGTGGGCGTCCCACCACCGATGGCAAACCTCGAATACGGTCTCCGTGATGTGAGTGGTGCCCACTGTTTGGCTTGCCGTTCCAGCGCATCCACATAACGCACATGGGTGTCATTACGACGATCAGGCAACGTGAACAGGTTGCAGAATCCGCAACGAGCGGCACAAAACGGAATGTGCATATATAAAAAATACGTATCGGTATTCTCACGTTCCCACAATGGACCGAGCGGTAAAGGTGGGGTCAACTCCCGATATGCGGTCTTGTGGGGATACGAATATAAATAAGAGCGATAGGGGGAAGCAAGCACTTCTCTGAGACCTGTAGCTGTATTGGATCCGGACTGTGCGGAATGACCTGCTGTCGTATGTTGAAATTGATCGTCCATCGGTTTCCTCCCTGTATCCGGTTTGTAGTTGTTGATGATATGAATCATTAGTTCTATAAAATAAATTCACGGTAAGGCACATTCCAGACAACATCATGCGCAAGCCTGTGCCCCTGATAGCCATCCTCACCATACGCCGTGCCATGATCGGAAAAAGCTAAACAAAACGTAGGCCGTGAACGCTGCCTCATTGCATCAAACAATGGCCCAAGGGCCTCGTCCACATACCGAAGCGCTGCACGCTGTGTTTCTACCGAGTCCTCTCTTGCACCCTCCACAAAATAGCGATTGGGACCATGGATGGCAGACACATTCAGGAACAGAAACAACCTCTCATCTGGTGCGCTTTGCTCCAGTAGCTTCAAGGCATGCTGAACCTGATGCTCAGTTGATTTAGGGTTGGTTACCCCAAAATTCATCCGCCAGTAACTCTGTTGAAAATAACCTGGCAGCACTTTGGCGAGCGGATTTTTCTTGGTGAAGAAAATGACCCCGCCAATACAAATTGTACGATACCCTTCAGCTGCAAAACCCGATACGATATCTGGTGTGTCGAACAGCCAGGTATGCGGATGAGTCTTTAATCCGGTATTCCGGGAATGAAAAAGTCGTACGTGGGAGGCTTTGTCCGTATTGGCAGGTGTAGGCATGAAGCCACCAAAAAAAGCATGATGTGCCGCATAGGTAAAACTTCCCGGAGTATGGCGCTTCTCCCAAGGACCCGTACCGCACAGGTTGGGGCAATTCTGTTCCTCCAGCTTGGCCACGTCATACCTTAACGTGTCCAGCGTAATCATTAATAGATCATGGGAGCCTACGATGTTGTTCATATCAGTCATGGTTGTAAGGCTCCTTTCGCAGAAGTTCCATTTGCCATTCATAGGTTCCAAGTCCGTTATGCTGCACTCTGTACAACAAATCTCCGAACGGATTCACATCCAGAATATAAGCACGCGGCTCAGTACCTCCACTGAGCATCACATCAATCCCGGCTGACCATGAGTTGGGGAAGGCAGCCATTGCTGCTTTCGCTGTTGTCTGTACTCTATCCATCTGCTGTTCATCCAGCCCTGCTTCTGCAGGCAGCAACCGCTCATTACGCAAATGCAAATTGGTGATTGGTGTCTGACTAAGCCGTACGATGGCATGACCTGCTTGTCCGCCTGCCACAAGCTGGCGAATATCAAATACGCTTGAACCCAGGGAGGCTTTTGCCATCCAACGTTCAATCTGGGCACCCTCAGCACACAGCCAATCCATCAGCGCAGAAATCTCTGAAGTATGTGTGTACTTGCGCAACCGGCCTTCATTATAAAAAATGACCTTTCCCTGAACCCGTTCCATTCCCACAGTGGTTATAGCGATTTCGGCACCCGTTCGCGGATTAATTTGATAGGCAACAACGCCTGAAGCACCGGAGCCACACGCAAGCTTCACGAAAACGCGATTCATACCCGCTGTTTTCATCGCTGTACGCAGGTCCGCATAATTGCGGATCGGCTCCGAAGATTGGAGTGTTGGGGGAACGTGAACGCTATGAGCAGATAGATGCTGCTGGCATTTCCTTTTATCAAACATGATCGCAATGTCATGAGGATCATTCATGAACCGGGCATTAGGCCAATATTCCAGAGCTTCATGGCGAATTCGTTCCAAACAGGCCTTCCAGCCACGAAACCATTGGTTGGGCGCGTAGATCCGTCCCCACTCCTGTTCAAGAGTGAGTGTCTGTTCTGCCGGAATCATTCCCGCAGAAAGGCCATCGATTAACGGAGATACATCATTCACAGCTCCAAGAAAGAGCAGCTCACGCTCTACTTCCCATTCCTCACCAGGGGCATCCAGTCGAATAAGAGGTACACTATTCACTCCATGAACTAAATCATGATTCGCATATAATATCGATGCTGGTGAAGATATCCACGGCTCTCCCTTAACGTGTGTAGTCCCTCGCCCTTCCAGACATTGCTGTACGGCATCCGCCATGGTTCCGCCCCGTCTCCAAGTCTTTAGCAACCGGTCATAAGGCAGCACAAGTGCAGGTTGTAAGCCAATACGCTGTCTTGCCTCCTGTAATCCAAGGGTTCGGCGATTATTCGGGTTTCCAATTAACAATAACGGCTGCTCCAGCGTCATATCCGAATCCTTAACTGGGCTTTGCAAATTTTCTTCCATTTCTGTCATGCCTGACATCATTTATTCCGTTAACGACGGGTAACGCCAGTCATCTTCATCACTCTGTTGTTGCTCGCTAACATCTACAGGTATACCTGAACGTTTCCAGCGAATGAGCATGTCGTCTGTCATGTAGTGGTAACTAAGATTGAGATGTTTCAGTTTTTTGATCTTATCACTAGCGAGCAGCGCCTCTGCCCCTTCATCAGACAACGTGCCCTCTGACAGATCCAGGATTTCAAGTTGATCCAGAATTGGCGCCTCAGCTGCAGCTTTCGCAATCTCATCCTGAATTTCACTGTCTTTCAGACCTAGGTATACGAGCTTTGGAAATAAGCCCTGTTCCAAAAGTGGTAGTACATCTTGAAGTGAACCGTCGAATCCATAATCATCCACGCCCAGATACAGCTCAAGCTTACGCAATTCAGGCAACTTAGCCCGGGCAATTGAAGCCAACACACTTTTGGGAAGACCACCGCAAATAATGATTAATTCTTCAAGTTTGGCATGTTCGATGGGTTCCAGACTTAGTCCGCTGCTGCCCTTCACTGAGAATGACTTCAATTCAGGAAAAGCAGCCAATAGTGGTGTGAGATCCGTCTGAATAATCCATGATACTTCGCATTCTTCAAAGCCCATATCTCCGATGAACAGTTTCTTCAAAGAAGGAAAGCTGGGAGCCAGCTCGATGAGCGTGCCCATAAATTCATCCGGCGAATTTTCATAAGCCTGCCCCCAGTCTCCAATAATCAGACTCTCCAGCGAACCAGCCTCCGGTTTGGCAGCCAGTTCCCTAATCAACGTTTCCATACGAATACCGTTCTCATAATCATCATAAGACACCGTAAGCTTCACTTCTTGCATAAGCAAATCCCCTCCGTTTGAGTTCATTGATGATTCGTTAACTTGAATGTTAACCCATACTGTACAAGACTTGCAACTTCTTCCAACCCCGGTCCTAATGCGCTGCTCAAACGTGAAATATCCGTATTTTTTATATAGGTACAAGAACGTACGTTCCGATATTTTCACTAAAAAAAGCGGGATTTATTTTGGGTCCCACGTATTGGCTTTAAACGAATCTGCTCCACTCATAAAAATAAAAAAACGTTAATGGTCGGTGAAGCATTCCACAGGAATGACTCTTACCTTCCACTAACGCTTTGATATTTAAGCAAGGCCATAATTCACCTTATACATTCATATTCATATGAGCTGATTCGTTTGAATCTCAGCCTTTCAGGCTGGATACGAGCGCTCTCAGGGCATGGCCCCGGTGACTGATCGCCTGCTTTTGCTCCAGCGTAAGCTCGGCCATCGTCATCTCGTATTCAGGCACATAGAAGAGTGGGTCATATCCAAAACCGCCACCACCGGCTGCCTCAGCTGTGATCCAGCCTTCCACCATGCCTTCTGATTCATACTTGTCTCCGGTTGCCGGATCATACAGCACCAATGCACAGACGAATCTTGCTGGACTCAAAAGCGGTTGCTCCGTATCCTCACCGGATTTGAGCGATTCCAGCGCTTCAAGCAGTTTGGCATTGTTCTTCTCATCGGTTGCACCCTCGCCTGCATATCTCGCAGAATATACTCCCGGGTCACCGTCCAACAGATCCACGCACAATCCCGAATCGTCAGCCAGGACAGGCAAACCAAGAGCATCGCCCACTGCTTTGACTTTCTTCCAGGCATTCTCTGCAAAGGTTACGCCATCCTCAACAACATCCGGCAGCTCCGGATAGTCGAACATGCTTTTGACCTCTTTGCCCAGTGGAGCGAATGCATGAGCGAATTCACGTACTTTCCCTGCATTACGGGTTGCGACAATGATAATTGGGCTATCCAGACTCATGTTAGGCTTCTCCTAATCCACGAGCACCGATCTTGAGTGCAATGGGTCCGAGAACTTCTTTTTGACGCTCAATCATCTCCAGAATGCCCTGCTCACCCAGCTCCAGCATCGCGTTCAGCTCACGACGGTCAAATGGTGCTTCTTCACCTGTTCCCTGAAGCTCCACATATTTCCCGCCGCCTGTCATCACGAGGTTCATATCTACCTTGGCTTTGGAATCTTCATCATAGTTCAGATCCAGCACCGGCTGTTCTCCAACTACACCCACACTTACCGCTGCAATGAAATCCGTAATCGGGAATACTTGCAGTTTATGCTGTTGGGCAATTTTGTTCACCGCGAGCGCCAGAGCTACAAACGAACCGGTAATGGACGTTGTGCGTGTACCGCCGTCAGCTTGGATTACATCACAGTCCAGTGTAATCGTACGTTCACCAAGCGCCTGCAAGTTAACGACCGAGCGCAGTGCCCGGCCAATTAGACGCTGAATTTCCATGGTGCGTCCAGTCAATTTGCCGCGGTTCGCTTCACGTTGATTACGAGTATGTGTTGCACGTGGCAGCATGGAGTATTCAGCCGTTACCCAGCCTTTACCCTGCCCTTTCATAAAGGGAGGAACACGTTCCTCCACCGTAGCTGTACAAATAACCTTGGTATCTCCCACTTCAATCAGTACAGAACCTTCGGCGTATTTATTCGTGTTAATTGTTAAATTCATCGGGCGCAGCTGGTCGCTGGTTCGTCCGTTAGATCTCATCATTTCTGCCTCCTACGACTTAAGCATCCTGTAATGTCGAGCTTGTTCACACTTTTACTAATCCCTTCTATATTACCAAAGAGTTCACTTAAAAGCATCCTGTCCCCCAAAGAGTTCTACCAACAGTAGGCTAAAACGCCTTTGTGGATTAAATTGGAATTTCATTGATATATTCAGGCTTCGATACTGGGGCACTGTAATCCCGATTATCATCACTCATGACTGTCTTTTGCCCATTCCATTCGATCTGGACTTTAGCTTCCTTGCCAGCTGTATTCTCGGCCGTAGTCAATACAACGGATTGCAGCAGTTCACTTGGCACGACATCTCCCTCAGTAAACATATCATCTTTGAGTGCAACCGTTACGGTTCCATCCTCAGACGTTTTGACCGATTGCAGCTGCGTTCCGCCCGTCATAACCTCTTCCAGCTCGCCGCCTTTGGCTGGCCCCTTGATCAGTTCATTCAACGCCGCCTGCACCCGGTCTCCACCTGGTGTCACTAGACGTGTAACCGGGACGTAATATTGAATGCCTGCTGGCGAAGCGGCTGAGAAATAAACCGTTACCGGACTGCTGTTGGTCGTGAATGTATCACCCAAATCAAGATTAATGCCTACCGCCCGATTCAGCGGTTCCGGCAGCGGTGTGCTGTTTACTGGCATTTGCGTTAACTTTTTGCCGTCTACCCAAATCTGTACGTTCTGCACATCTGGTGTGCCCGTGAGAGTCCAGGTGACAGCCTCCAGCATTTTGCGCTCGTTCTTGGCATCATACTTGGCAAAATTGCCGGAGAACTCCACGACTGCCAGTTTATCATCCGAATGAATCGTTACGTTCTGAACAACGGTACCCTGCGGGAGAACGCCCTGAAATCCTTCAGGCAGCATCCCAGCATATGGACCACCCGTCACAAGTGTATCCAGAGCGGTCTTGGGACTGCTGACGTCCGTGCCCGACGGAAGCGTCATGGATACTGGAGCCAATAAACCTTGCTGGTCCTGCAGATACACGGTTGTAAGTGGCAGCTTGGCAAGTGATCCGTTGCCTTCGGCCGCCTGAATCATGGCCGCTTCCTGAATCGGCGGCGGCGGATCAATAGCCTCGGAGGACTGTGCCCCAAACATACCACATCCGGATAACACCACAGGAATACTCAACAGCGCAGCTGCAGAAGCTGTACGCAAATAACGGATCTTACTCATGATCACGTTCCCCCTCATCATTTTTACAGTTTGTACTACCATGTATACGAGCCTTTGCCCAAAAAATAACTACTTTTTAAACAAGCTCATCATGCATAAAACTGAAAACAGGCTTTCCATCCCCATCGAGGGATAGCAAAGAAACCCAAAACGGTTAATAACGTATTAGGATACAAGTGTAGGGACATTGCTAACTTCAGAGGAGGAATCGCCCATGGAACATCCGGAGCAAGAAAAAATCCCTTACAGCCTGAATAGCCGTAAAGTGGCAGAGGCAACGAGGGAATGGCTGCACAAGCGGGGCGTTACGATCCCTGAGATCGCAGAACTGGTCATGATGCTGCAGAATAAGTATTACCCAGGTCTTACGATGGAAGAATGTATCGACAATGTGGAGAAAGTATTACGCAAACGTGAGGTGCAGAACGCAGTCCTGACAGGTATTCAACTGGACTTGCTGGCAGAGCAAGGCTTACTCATTTCTCCTTTGCAGGAGATGATTGAGAATGATGAAGGGTTATATGGCGTGGATGAGATTCTCGCATTCTCCATCGTCAACGTATACGGAAGTATCGGATTTACGAACTACGGTTATGTAGACAAGCTAAAACCCGGTGTGCTTGAACGTTTAAACGACAAGAGTCTCGGGCCTGTGCATACATTTCTGGATGATATCGTGGGGGCCATTGCCTCAGCGGCCAGCAGCCGGATTGCGCATCGCAAACAATCGGAGCTTGAAGAAGCTTTGGGAGAAAAACCTGTCAGCGATGATATCGTATAATTTGCATGTGTAATAGGAGTTGGAAATGAACGAACCAAGTAAATTCAACAATCAGACTTCTTCTGATCATGACAAAAAGGCGGCCACGAAGGCCGCTTCTTTTGTGTTGATTCACTTATTTTTGTAATACGCTATTTCAGATGCTCCTGTCTTCCCGCTCCCGCCAAACGATACACCTCAGCCCATTTCTGTTCCGCTGATGGCTTAGGCTGTACACGACTGGGTCCAATTGTAATTTCCGGGCCTTTGCGTTCTCTCAGCATGCCACGAAGTACCGTAATACCAAGAATGCTCAAGCCAGTAAACACATACATCAGACGCAAAATCACATTGCCTGAATCAGAGCCGGTAACCATGCCATGGAACAATAAACCGATGAATACGGGATAAGACAACATATGGAACATAAACCACCATTTGCGGCCGAGCTTGTTACGCAGATCACTGGATAGCAGAACGATCACCAAACCATAGAAGGATAACGTGCCCAGTCCGCTGCCGATCGGATGTACTGAAGCCGTAAACGGAATGAGCAGTTCACTCCAGGTGAATGGACTATAGTGATCAATATATAGGGTTAACGCATGCACGAGCCCAAGTCCAAAGGCGAGCCAGGTCGTTCGGGTATGCCATTTAAACATGGCCGCTTTAGGTTTGCCTTTAGCCATGGGCATGCCTTGAGCAATTCCCAGAAATACCCCCGCAAAGAGCAGCAAATAAGCGGCGATCCCACTAATTCGAATGATATTCCACGTCGGCAGGTAATCTACAATCCATTGCGCCATAACCGGCTCCCCCATATCTGATAGACTTGTCGTTTATATAAGACTGAAGCGGTGATCCGGATCGAAACCAGGCCAGCGTTCAGCGAGCGTGTCGGTATTTCCTCTAAAATAAGTGCTCCCATCCCGGGTCATCCACAGGACATCATGCCGGTCGTAATGACGGTTTAACCAACCTACTGCATCGGCACTTCCCAAAATACAGACGGTCTTGGCAATAATCTCACATTGCGAAGCATGCTGGCCCAGAACGGTACACTGTAGCACATCCGTATCTGCTGGCTCCATCGTCCGGGGATCAATTAAGTGATGTGAAAGGCTTCCGTCCGTATTCTGCCACTGTCTTCGTACCACTCCTGAAGTAGCAATTGCACCTTTCCTCAATTGAATATTCCCTATCAGATTACGCTCCTCCTGATAAGGATCGGTGACTTGCACGGACCACATCGGATGAAGTGTTGTCCCCCATGCCTGAATATCTCCACCTGCATTGATTAATCCGGCCGAAATATGAAGTGTACGTTGCAGCCAATCGGCGATACGCTCAACGGCCCACCCCTTAACAATGCCCCCAAGGTCCAGCTCAGTCCCGGGGTCCTTATGAACCATTCGGCTGCCTTCCCTTTGAATCCAACGTGGGCGGCTATAGTCATATTCGTCTCTCAGCATATCTGTTATATCCAATTGTCGAATGTCCAATCTGCGTTCAGTTCCAGATTGCTGAAGCTCTCTTTGTTGCAGCTGCTCGAAGCTGACATCGTAACCAGAAGCCCGTAGAGCCTGAGAAATACCTGGCTGAAAAATCCCTTCCGTCTGTCCAATATATCCGTATGCCAAACTTAACACTTCATCCATTGCTGCGGAGATGGGCATCCATCCTGTGCAACGATTCAGACGATTCAATTCACTGTCTTCCATAAATCGGCTGAAACGCTGTTCCTGCGCTCCGAACCAATTCTTCACCAAGGCTGCCGCATGCTCAGCTTCTTCCCGTCCTGCGGCTAACTGAACTTCCACGTCCGTGTTCATCGCCCGGAAGCGGAACTTAAGAAGACGGGAGACTTGCTCCGTGCGGCTCATGATGCACCCGTGCGTGACTGATAATTGCCACGGCTGTATCCGGAGTCTGTATCCTGATTGCTGTTCTGATCTGTTATCCAACCGCCCGAAGACCTGCCTTGATTCGAACCGATGGCATTGCTTCCATCGGCCGTTCCCTCATCCAGGCTATAGCCCTCATTGGACGATGCATCGGAATTGCCATCTGCGTTGTTCGTCCATTCGTCCATGACATCATCCTGAGCATCTATCTGAGTAGAAGCTGTACTGCTTATATCGGTACCATTAGCCGCCGCATAAGCGACATCAAAGGCATCAGAAGTTCTTACATATTGAAAGAGTGCAGCCACGGTCAACGTTGCTGCCGCTGAGGCTTGCCATTTTCTCCATTGGTTTCGTTTTTTCCTAGTCATCGCTCTTCCCTGCTTTCTCTGGCGAAGTTCATGCATTTATCATAGAAGTGCTGGCTTAAAAGAAGATGAATGGACGGTTAAGAGAGACTAAAGCTTTCATTTATTGGAGTCGTTACACGCAAAAAAGACTCTGAACAGGCAGTTCTCCTGGTCAAAGTCTTGTAATTCTAAGTATTTTCGATAAAAAAGAACACTCCGTCGGGCTGCTGCTCCTGTACTATACGCTCCCGCCGGATCAATTCCTGCAGATGCGCCAAAGTCTCGCTCATCGCAAAACGAAGCTGATGTGTTCCCAATCGGTCACCAAACATAAACACACAGATATCATACGCATTCGTCGGTGCTTCCCGGATTCGCTCCATCATCTTCTGAAGGCGCTCTTCATGATGAGTAAGCAGATGAACCGTTCGATCGCCAAAATGGCCAAACGGATTCCGATGCCCTGGATATGCCACTTCTACATCCAAAGCCCCCAGTCGATGCAGCCCTTCCATATAAGACAATAAAGGCTGATCGTCACTTCCCGGCTGCAGGCTAATATTCGGTGAGATCTGCGGCAATACGGCATCTCCACACAAGATCTCCCTAGATTCTGTCGCATAGAAGGATAGATGTCCTGGCGCGTGACCACCTGTTTCTACAGCACGCCAATTTTTCCCGCCCATAACCAACCATTCGCCATCTTCAATCGGTGTCACTACGGGAAGTGGCGTAATCTGTGAGATGAATCCCTCCATATGTTCACGGATCTGCTGCGTCTTGTCTTCCGGCATTCCATGGTGACTATAATATTCAGGCAAAACTGTATTTATAGTTGCCTCCGTTCCCCACATGTAATCCGCTTCCTGGCGGGATCGTATGGACATTCGAACAGGCACACCCGTTTGCTGCTGTATCCAGCCGGACAACCCCAGATGATCGGGGTGATGGTGGGTCAGTACAATCTGACTGATATCCTGAAAAGTTAAATCTAAATCTGCGAGTGCTTCGTGCCACTCCTGTTCCGTCTCAGCACTGCGTGGTCCCGGGTCAACAATCGTTATTGTTCCATCCGGTTCATGAAGCACATAGCTGTTCACCCATCGCAGTGGAAAAGCCATAGTAATCTTGACCCGATGCATGCCTGCTGGCATGGGAATGGATTCCGTTCGCTTCATTAATATTCTCCTCCAACTCTACTGCTCCGGCCGATGACCGACAAAAATCATCCGCGGCGATGTCTGCTCATCGTACTTCTCTTCATCATAACCGCCATGTACCTGATCCACCACGAGTCCTGCCTCGTGAAGCAGATCACGTAGTTGTTCGCGAGTGTACAGCTTGACGCGTTCCTGATAGATTCGTGGTTTTTGGCCCGATTCGGTATCGGTAATGTGAATTTCTTTTTGCACAAATCCATCCTGGATCTTGCGAAATTCCTCAATATTCTGTCCTTCGCTTTCACGTGTTGAATGCTGCACCAGATGACGAGTCACATAAGCCGTGTTCATGAAATCAATAATATAGCTGCCCCCCGGCTTCAGCATCCGATGAATGGCGCGTAACACTCTTAGTTGCTCTCCATCCTCTCGGAAATAGCCAAATGAGGTAAATAGATTGACCACGGCGTCAAATCCGCCCTTCAGTGGAAGCTCGCGCATATCGGCGTGATACCACTCTACACGATGTTCGGTATCCATGCTGCGTGCTTCACGCAGAAGCACATCAGACAGGTCGATTCCGGTCACCTGAAAACCAGCATCTGCAAGGGCCAGAGAATGTCGGCCCATACCACAGCACAGGTCAAGTACCTTGGACTTTGGCTGAAGCTTTAACCAATTAATCATTTTATGTACTTCCTGATATGCACCCTGCACATCCCGATGTTTGTACACAAGAAGGTAATCTTCTCCAAAACTCTTTTCATACCATTCCGTCATTACGTATCGCCCTCCACATGGTCACTGGCCCAACTATCCGTAATACGCTGTTCTATCAGCCGGATCATATCTCTATAGCTTTTAGCCATTGTACCGTCTTTATCCTTCAAACTCAAAAATTCCCAAGCGTCGCCCACATTGAACGGCCGGAAACCACACGATATAATGTTAAACATAGTCAGGCCCACGCGAATCGGTTAACTATACATAGAAGTTGATATAGAATCACTATTGTATTTTCATTTTATGAACGCCATGAGAAGTTGAAATATAACGCGACATCAGAAGAAGCAGCAGGAGGTGTTATTTATGATTCGGATTGGACTTACGGGCTGGGGAGATCAGGAAGATTTGTACCCGAACCGTACCAAAGCGAAAGACAAGCTCCGTCTGTATGGACAATATTTTACGACCGTGGAGGTAGACAGTTCCTTCTACGCCGTTCAGCCTCGGGATCGGATGGCACGCTGGGCAGCGGAGACGCCGGAGTCCTTTGCTTTTATCGTCAAAGCCTATCAAGGGATGACAGGACATCTGCGGGGAAAACCCTATTTCACAAGCACCTCGGAGATGTATAAGGCTTTTCGCGAATCCCTGGAGCCTGTCATGGAAGCAGGCAAGATGCAAGCGGCCTTGTTCCAGTACCCGCCGTGGTTTGAATGCAATCGGGACAATGTCAATGAACTGCGTGAAGTAAAACTGAGAATGGAAGGCATCCCGTGTGCCCTCGAATTTCGTCATCGCAGCTGGTATGAAGAGGGCATGCGCGAACGAACGCTTGCATTTCTGAAGGAACAAGGCTGGATTCACAGCGTCTGTGATGAACCTCAGGCGGGGCCAGGATCTATCCCTATTGTACCCGAAGCTACCGATGCCGAGATGACGCTGGTACGTATGCATGGGCGCAATGTATCAGGCTGGCATCAGAATGGTGCACCCAATTGGCGCGAGACCCGTTATCTGTATCGCTACAACCAGGAAGAGCTGCTGGAGTGGAAAGGTTATTTGGAGCAATTGCAAGAGCAGAGCAAAGATGTCTATGTGATTTTCAACAACAACTCGGGCGGTGACGCAGCTGCCAATGCACAGATGATGATGGAGCTGCTGGAGCAGCCTGTGAAGCCCTTTCCTGACCGTACGGAGCGGGAGGAGGAAGAGGGGCCGGAGCAATTGGAACTGTTTTAAGCTTCAACTCAAGATTTAAACTAGAATAAGCTACAGATTCAAGCTTAGCGGATTCATCAGTTCACCTTCGGGCAAATCCTCACTAATAAATTGCCCGACACTCAGTTCGTCCAAACCACTTCTCAGTTATTGGAGGCCTGTCACTTCATCCCTACTTCCCGTCCACATCCGTAACATGGGCTTCCTGTTGGAGCACAGTTGGATTGCCCATATCCATCATATTGATAACTGATCTGACCGAGAAGACCTGAGACCTGAAATCATTTCTCACAAACCATACGTTCTCCGAAGGTTTGTCAAGCGGAGAGGTGCTGATTAATTTTTTATAAGAAAACAACCTTGAGGATGTTTCGCCTCAAGGTTTCATTAGGGGAAAGAACTTATTCATGTTTGTAGTAAGAAATTGACTCAAATAATGGACCAAATATAGGCATCATTTTGGTCATGTACCAATTTATATCTGTTATATTGCTGTAACTCTCTACTTCAACAACTTTACGATTAATATCAGGACTCATTACAAAAGTGCCATTATCACTAATTAAAAAAGTGCCTCCTATATTCGTATCCTTCCAAGTCATTCCAACCCCGATTAATTCTCTTTGCTTTTCTTTTGTACTTAGAATCTTTAACAACTCTTCTTTAGAAATACTTACGTGTTGCCAACCATAATCATCTTCGTCACCGATGGGCAGGAAAGTTGCATGTCCGTGATCGTTATACGACCAACCGAATTTTCTAATTTGCTTAGAATAGTCATTCCTGATATTTGCTTTGATAAGAATATTTCAATAGATGATGAGACAGACATGGATCATCTCTCCTTTTAATCTAAAAATCCCTTAAGACAATTCTCTTCTTTGTAACCCAATCCTTAATCGCTTGAGGAATCCGCGAATTTGAGTATAGAGAGTAAGTGGCATCATTTTGTTTTGCAATCTCATGTCTAGCACTACTCATACCTGATTTAAATTTCGTAACTCCACCAAATATAGAACTTTCTTCTAATTTGTCATTCTTAAATAATCATCTAACTCACTTCCATCTAGTGAAAATAAGGACTCATAAATACACAACTCTTCTTCCTCATAAATAATTTCTATAAAAACAGATACAAAACTAATCGGCTCGTCAAATCTATAATTAATTGTTAAGCTTATTTTGCTAATGTTTGTATCTAGAAGATTCAAATCCACATTATTAAATAACTCTCTATACTCATCCGGCTCCTCCATTTTATAGTTTTCCATATATGACCAAAAGGCTTTTTTAGCACGTTCAATTATATCGTTCGTTGAAGCCCAGTTTAAGAGTTCATCGGTGTTCAAACTTCTCAACTCCTTGATTATTAATGTAATCCCTTTTTAAATTGATCAAAAATAAATTTACCTGCCTCATCAAGATATCCAAAAATTCGATAATCACCATAGTCTTTATTCAAAACCTTAATTTCATGAGTATAAGTTTTACCACCAATGCTTAATCCGTCACCTTTTAATAATTTTATTCCATTCTGTCCTTGCGAGCCCACTAATCCCTTATTTGCTGCTTTTACAAAGGCGTCGACACCTTGTTTACCCCACTTTTTAAATATTTGTTTAAAAGCTTTACTACTAATCGAATCCGAAAGTTTAGCCGCCCCCTGGCTCGATTGCCCATTACTTGATGTCGATGGCTTACTACTACTTGATCCGCTGCTACTGCTTCCTCTCCCCCCTCCTTTACTTCCGCCCCCACCAAAACTTCCTCCAGATGATCGACCTGCGCCAGCACTGGCACTTCCGCTCCCAGATGCTAATCCTTCTAAAGAGTTCTTTGCTGGTCTTTTGGACTCTCCACTAGAGTCGACATAGATTAATGGATTGTTTTCCACATACGTGTATAAATGCAAACTCAGCGGATTCGTAAGTTCCCCTTCCACCGTATCCTCATTTATAAAACGAGCCGTGGACGGGTCGTACCAACGTGCTCTCAGGTACTGGAGGCCAGTCACTTCATCCCAATATTCCCCCGCATAACGCAAGACGTTCGGGACGGTCTCTTCTGTTGTTTCCGGGTTGCCCCAGATATCATAGGTGTAACGGTTCAATACGTTGCCGGATGCATCTCGGACTTCGGTCACATCCCCGTGTCCGTTCGTCACATAGGACTGGAGCTGATTTGCTCCGGCGATCTGCCTGGCAGTCAGTTTGCCGGTGGCATCGTAGACGTACCCTACCGTGATCTGCACCGCTCCTGTACTGCCGACTGTACCTTCCGCCACCAGCAGTCCACGATTACGTAGTAGTAACGAGTCGTCTGGCCTCCTGTTCTTCTCTCGGTCATCAGACCGTCCCCATTGTAACGGTAGCTCACGGTCTGAGCGTTAACCGTAGCACCTGTGAGTTGATTGCGAGCATCGTAGGAATAAGAAGCTGGCACAGGCGGATTCCACTCCCGGTCACTTTCCAGACTGCTCCGGTTATCCCGCACATCGTACGTATACGTCTCCTGATACGGGCTGGATGTTTTAATTCGATTTAGCTTGTCATACGTGAATTGGGAAGCGATCCCCTGATCTGTTTTGCTCGTCATATTTCGGTTGTTATCATAGGCATAGCTGTAGCTCGGGCCGTTTGTTCCCTGGAAAGTATGGCTGAGCCCGGTCAGATTCAGGCCGTTGTACGTGTAGGTCTCTTTCCAGCCAGACCCGGCACTTTGCTCGGCCATACTGTTGTTGCCCCGATAGGTGTAGGCGAAGCTGCCGAGCGTCGTTTCACTCCCATTGGTTACGTTAAGCGATGCTGGAAGTACAGAAGCTCCCTTGTACGACATACCCAGATTGAGCGTGTCATTGCCTTGCTGGAAGGTCTGACGGGTCCGCACGCCTCGGGCATCGTAACCCATCGTTAGCGTAGCTCCGTCTGGATACGTGATGCTCTCCAGTTCTCCAACGGGTGTGTAGGCATATTGGGTGCTTCCGGTAGGGTCGCCCATACTGGTTCTCCGCCCCATGGCATCATAGGTGTACGAGATCATGCCGTCACTGGCCCGGTTCTCAAGCAGGAAGTTGCGGCTGTTGTATACGTAGGTGCGTTCCTGCCCTTTGCGATCCAGCACCTTCGTCACATTGTCATTCGCATCATACGTATACCAAGGGATCGGTCTGGACGAGCAAACGACCAATCTCGTCAAAGCGTTGTCTGGACAGTCTTTGCGTCTGTATAGGTTACTTTAGTTGAACGACCACCTGCTCAAAGCAAGTGGTCGTTCAAGGTGTATATATTATTCAATACAGACATTTGCCCAATAATCTAAACTTTGCTTTCCAACAAATATGTCTTTATTACAGTATCCTCATCAAAAACATAAATTCTCTCACAATGTAAACATCTCCAAACATCGTATCGAGGAGATGGTATTGTTACTGGGTCAATTAAGTCCCCTAAATTTATAATATCGTCCCATTCTTTATCTGTATACACTCTTAATTCAACGTCATTAGGTGCTTTTGAATTCGATAATGTTGCACCACATTTACATTGTAATCTTGCCATAAAAGCACTCCTCTCACGGATAGGTTATATTCCCCTCATTCGTCCAAATTTCAACCTTACCAGGAATTGTTTTGTTAGAGTATGTTCCAGAAGCACGCTTAATAATCTCCTTTGCTTGGTCTACAGTTAATCCTGCGGCCCTAGCGTCAATTATCACTGTGTCTGCTCCTTGTTTCAATCCTTTTTGTATCCTTGTTATACCAGTGTTAATATTAGCATTTTCTAAAGTTTTGAGTTCTGTTTTAATTCCATTGACTTTAAAATCAGGTGTTTTAACTTTTGAATATGGATCTTTCGGAATAATTTCAACATTTTTGCCACTGTTAATCAGATCATTTACAACTTTCTTCTCTGCATTGCTTAAACCATTCAGAGAACCACTAACCTTACCTGATGTCGACGGCTTACTACCAGACGTTCCGCTTCCACCTTTACTTCCACCTCCACCCATGCTTCCGCCTGGGGTCATTCGCCCTCCACTGGCACTTCCACTACCAAGTCCCATTCCCTCAATTGTATTATTCGCAGGGCGTTTGCCATACCCACTTGAATCCACATAGATCAACGGATTGTTTTCCACATACGTGTACAAATGCAAACTCAATGGATTCGTAAGTTCCCCTTCCACCGTATCCTCATTTATAAAACGAGCCGTGGACGGGTCGTACCAACGTGCTCTCAGGTACTGGAGGCCAGTCACTTCATCCCAATATTCCCCCGCATAACGCAAGACGTTCGGGACGGTCTCTTCTGTTGTTTCCGGGTTGCCCCAGATATCATAGGTGTAACGGTTCAATACGTTGCCGGATGCATCTCGGACTTCGGTCACATCCCCGTGTCCGTTCGTCACATAGGACTGGAGCTGATTTGCTCCGGCGATCTGCCTGGCAGTCAGTTTGCCGGTGGCATCGTAGACGTACCCTACCGTGATCTGCACCGCTCCTGTACTGCCGACTGTACCTTCCGCCACCAGCAGTCCACGATTATCGTAGTAGTAACGAGTCGTCTGACCTCCTGTACTTCGCTCGGTCATCAGACCGTCCCCATTGTAACGGTAGCTCACGGTCTGAGCGTTAACCGTAGCACCTGTGAGTTGATTGCGAGCATCGTAGGAATAAGAAGCTGGCACAGGCGGGTTCCACTCCCGGTCACTTTCCAGACTGCTCCGGTTATCCCGCACATCGTACGTATACGTCTCCTGATACGGGCTGGATGTTTTAATTCGATTTAGCTTGTCATACGTGAATTGGGAAGCAATCCCCTGATCTGTTTTGCTCGTCATATTTCGGTTGTTATCATAGGCATAACTGTAACTTGGGCCATTCGTTCCCTGGAATGTATGCGTGAGTCCCTTCAGGTTCAGGCCATCGTAGGTATAGACTTCCTTCCAACCGGACCCTGCACTTTTTTGTGCCAGATTGTTGTTGCCGCGATACGTGTACGCGAAGCTACCGAGGGCCGTTCCGCTACCGTTCGTCAAGCTCAGGGTTGCTGGTAGCGCCGAGGCTCCCTTATATGACATGCCCAGGTTGAGCGTATAACTGCCTTGCTGGAAGATCTGACGGGTCCGCACACCTCGGGCATCGTAGCCCAGCGTTAATGTCGCCCCATCCGGGTAAGTAATACGCTCCAGTTCACCGACGGGTGTATAAACATATTGCGTGCTTCCGGTAGCGTCACCCATACCGGTTCTCCGGCCCATGGCATCATAGGTGTACGAGATCGTTCCGTCACTGGCCCGGTTCTCCAGCAGGAAGTTTCGGTTGTTGTATACATAAGTTCGTTCTTGCCCTTTGCGATCCAGCACCTTGGTCACATTGTCATTCGCATCATACGTATAGGTCGTGACTTGTCCCAGGGGATCTGTCTGGACGAGTAAACGTCCAATCTCATCATAACGTTTCTGGACGGTCTTTCCGTCGGCATAGGTTACTTTGGTTAAGTCACCACCGAGATTGTAAGTGTAACTTGTCTTTTTATTCTCGGCATCGGTCACCGAGGTGAGACGGGACAAGGCATCATAGCCATTCGTGGTCAGGTTGCCGTTTCCGTCAGTGATGGAGATGACGTTGCCCACGCTGTCGTACGTGTAGGTGGCCAGAGCTACGTTGCCGCTAGCCTTGAGCTCTTCCTTCTTGGTCACCTGACCCATAACATTGTGCGTCTCCCGAATCCGGTTGTTTTCCCCATCGGTGATCGTCAGGGTACGCGCCGCATCATCATAAGCCATTTGGGTGGTGGACGTCCCGTCCTGCTGACGAATAACCCGATTGAATGCATCATAGACATACGTTGTCGTCTGACCAGTGGCATCCGTCTGAGCGATCATCCGGTCATAGACATCATACGTATACGTCTTGCTTCCCCGTTCATTCGTTTCACTGGACAACCTGCCCAGCGGGTCAAAACGGTATACCGTTTGGCTCAGATCAGGCGTCTTTACCGTCAACGTATTATTTACGTCATCGTAGGACAAGGTGGTCATGCTTCCGTCCGGATTCTTCTCAGAAATGACACGCCCAAGCTTATCATAGGTCGTCGTTGTCGTATTCTGATTGCCGTCCTTATAGCTGTTCATTTCACCAGTGGCGTTATACCCTGCTTGCACAGTAACGGTAGAACTCTTCCCAGCCGCATCCGTAACTTGGGCTTCCTGCCGGGTAGGCAACATGGATTTGTAACCAAACTCCTGACGAACGATGGTATCCGCCGTCTCTCCCTTCAGTTGGAGCACAATCGGGTTCCCGTATCCATCATATTGATAATTAGTCTGGCCCAGAAGATTGCCTTGACTGTCCCGTATGACGGACTGTGTTAATGATCCCGTAACCGAATCATAACTGTAATTGGTGGTTGCCTGCTGGCTGCTACCGCCCGTTTCCGTACTTTGGGTAAGGGCGATTAGCGGTGACAAGTCGTATCCGCTAAAAAACTTCATCTCATAAGTGGACTTGATCGTTGCACCCAGTGGATTCGTTCGGGCAATCACCTGCCCCCAGTCGTTATACTGGAGTGAAGTCACCGCTGCACTGGAGGCACCGGCCGTATCATACGAACGTTCTTCAATGCGGGTTGGTACATTCCGATAAGCGGCTTCATTGTACGTATAGGCTGTAACCCGCCGCTGGTTTCCTTCGATGGCGCGGGTGCTGATTTGTGTGTTATAGACGACGTCCGGTTTGTTATGTGCAACAAATTGTTTCTTGAAGCTGTACTCGCTGCGGGTTAGCCCATCCTCCACCGTCGTCGTAAAGGTATTGTTTTGTCCGTATATCGCACCAATATCGCCGCTATAACTCACATTGATTTGGTTGGATACTTCCTGTCCCGCTGTGCTGTAGTACACTCTGCGCTGACCATATCGAGGTTGAGTCTCCGCACCAGTCGGCCCCAGTTTTCGCAGTACAGTCCCACCAAAAGTATATTGCGTCATCGCTTTGGTTGGATGCTCAATGGAGGCCAACACGAGCCAGTCATTCCATCCCCAATAGACCTGCTGATTTTCTCCCGTATAATCCTTGTAGAAATCAATCAGGTTGAAAAGGAGACCATTCCATCGAAGGTACCCATACTTCGTTATTCTTCCTTCTGCATCAATGACGTGATCGAGCAATCGTTGTGTACGATTGTTACTCGTCACATTTCGTGTTTTATAGGTGACCACCCGATCATCAAAGGATACTTTGACTTGATTGGTGCTGTATGAAAAATCCATCGTCTGTACAGGCTGTCCCTTGCCTGCCCGACTCATAACAAAACTCAGAACGGTGCCGTAATTGAAGTTGGTAGTGTAATAAAATTCAATGGTGTTATTATACTGATTACGAATTTGCAGAATGTTGCCTGCCTGATCAAAATATTGAACAATACCGGTATTGTAATCTGTTAAAACATAGTACGCTTTTTCTCCCGATACATAGAGATCGGAGTGTACAAGTCCAAAGTCCAGATTCTCCCATGGATACCCTGCCAATCCGCCCGTTTCAGGACGGGCAAATGTACCCATTCCCGGAATGTGAACATACGTCCCACCACCTTCATGCTTCACATAAGGCAAATCCCAGGTCCAGCCTTTACCGATTGGAAATTTTTGTTCCTCTGTTGTCGATTCGGTTGTGTTTTTAAAATCAGGATTTACTCTCGCACCAATCTGGTCCTTGCCCAGCGAGCTGTCATACTTGCGACGCAGAGTAAAATCAAGACCGTTGGCCCCCGGCATGACCAGATCCACCACACTTATATTGAGCGAGCCATCGCTCGTAGAGATACTATCATTTACCGATCCCACTCCATAAGGAGCCTGATCGAACTTGATGGACTGACGTTGCAAGGCAATGTCATCATAACCGTTGGCAGCGAGAGCGAATGAATGAGGTGATGCATACACCTCGTCTGTTACAGAAGGAGACACATATTCATCGTTGTATGTAGCCTCTGTCACCGAGGGCTCATCCACCCGGCCCAACGAACCGGGTTCGTTTTCAAATGTAACTGATTCAGGACTAACTGTTAATGAATGATTCATGGTGTCTGGATATTTCTCTTGTATGTATGTTTCATAGGAGCCTCCTTGCTCCTGAGCAAGTAATGCCTGATAGATTTCATTTAGTGCGTAGCCTTTGCCCAGTTCAAGAACGATCCAGTCCCGTTCCACTTGAAAGCGTTCAGATATGGTCGTAATGGTGATCAGATCATTCGAATCCACAGCGCTTCCCAACGCTGGGTTCAATGAAGCATTACCGTATACATCTTCTGTCACACTCACGGTATCCGGTGTGTCATAGGATGGAGAAGCTACAGCACGTTGTATCCCCGGTTCTGGCGGAAATAACATGGATGCCAAAAAAGCGAAAATAAGCAGGATGGATAGCCCTTTTTTCATATCATTAATCTCTCCTCATATGGATTGTACTTCCCCGTTGGACGAACGCGCACTAACTTTGGATCGTCCCTACTACGATAATTTAAGAATTCAAGCTGACCTATCGCTGAACTATTTTTAATAGATTTCCGTTGGTATCATACTGATATGTATATACCTTTCCATTAGCGGTCGTCACGGATGTTAATCGATTGTTGGAATCATATACATAGGTCGTTTTGCCTGCCGCTTGTACTGATGAAGCCATACACAATATTCCCAGACCTAATACGCATGTTCCAGTCCAGCTTTTCCATTTTCCTTTGTTTTTCAATTCAATTCCTCCCTATGACAGAATAATTGGATCTTCCCTATTATAATAAATACATTTTGTAACTATCTATCAAAATTTGTCGTTTGATCCAGAATATCCAGAATAATTGTGGCAATAGAACAATAATAAGACTATTTAGGCAATTAAGTTGCCTAAATAGTCTTATTTCACTTCATATGGACTTAATCAAACATCAGCGCTGCACGGCTGTAACCGAAGAATCGATAGACGCCTCGCAGAGCTGCTGGTTCATTTTATACGCCTCAATCCCGGCCAGAAGCACAATGCCGATACCGTGCGTATCGTTCAGAATCCATCCCAAATCGTCCCGGTAATAAAGTGCGGTAAAGGAGTAACCAGAACCCCGACATACACCGTAGACGTTGCCTTTATAATCAATGGACAGATGGGTCATGCCCTCCCATCCTTTGCGCACCGCATCCAGGTAGGCCTCTGGCTGCTCCAGCCAGCCTTCACGAATACCGCGGGCATAAGCGTAGATGAACATCGACGTGCAGGAGGTTTCCTCATATGAATCCGGGCGGTTCAGCACCTGATGCCAGAGACCATTTTCACCTTGCAGCGCCAGATACCCCTGACATAAATCCCGGTAGAAGCTCAGCAGTTCTGGCCGTTTGACGTGATCACTTGGCAGAATCGACAGTAGTTCGGTTAGCGAAAACAGAACCCATCCATTTCCGCGTCCCCATGGTATGCCCGTCGCCCGTCCACGCACAAAATCATACACATGGGACATGATCTGTTGCTCGGGAATATACAGATATTTGCGGAACATCAGGAACTGGTTGATTGCATCCTCCCAATAAGAAGTATCTCCCGTCAACTGACCGTACCGCATCAGAAAAGGTGTGCTCATATACAGATCATCACACCACATCGTTTCCTGGCGCATCTCCCCGCTGCCACGAACACGGTAAAAGGCCCCGTCTTCCAGACGTTCCTGTTCATCCGTAATATAGCCCGCAATACGATCTGCGGTATCCCTGCCTCCACGAATGTCGCCGAGTTCCATCGCTGCCAGCAAAGTAGATCCAAACGAACCGCAATCATCCAGACTGTCGATTGCAGACAGCTGATTATTAATTCCCGCGGCGCCGTACCCTTCCCGATCCCACAGACCATAACGGTCAAACGATGTACTCAGGCCGATATGGTCCCGCACATACTGAACATAGTCGTCACGTCCCAACTCCTGTCCAATCTGAAGAAGACCAAGGAGGGTAACACCGAGTGGATAATTCCATTTGCCATAATGGGTATTTTCCAAATAGGGACGGACACTCGTTTCAGGAAGATCTACATGCCAGTACACGCCCTGGGCTCCATCATCAAATACGGTATCTGTGACCACGATGTCTTGGGGAGATGGTTCAGAGCCTGGGGAAAATGCACCCGTATACAGCCACGCATCGGGACATCCTGCAACCGGATGAGGTGGTCTTAATCTCCATCCTTTTGCAGTGGAATCCTTCGCATCGTCCAGTGTGAATCCCCACAACTCGCTCCCAGCCTTGGTTTCACCCTTTGCTACCAGATCAGATGGACCGTAGCGGCAAGGCAGTTCAATGCGGTAATTGCCGCTTTGCCCAGCGGAATATATCTCCTTGCCATCAACGTACAGGGTGAGAGCACCTTCATGTTTTCCTTGCAAAAGAACAGGTGACGATCCCGGTTGGATGACATCCAGTTTGGACCATGCGTACGCAACAGCAGGCTGCTCTGTCCCAAAGATTCTGGCGAAAGCTCCAGCGTTCTGTTCCCCTTCTGTCCAGTCCCTGCGCGGATACCAGGACAGGCCCGTTTCTTCTTCAGTCATGCCATCACGAGGGAGTGATGATAAAGGTTCATCGACGGGTTCCGAGTACAGCCAGCCCTCCTGTCCATGGTGGTCCACACCAGGTGTGAGGAAGTGAAGCGGAAAGTTTTTAAATGAGGCCGTTCCGTAGATCCCGCCGAATCCCACCTCTGTTTTTACAAAACAAAGCATTACATCGTTCCAGCCATATTTCACGGAAATCGGAATCTGGGTTCTGCGCTCGGGAAATAATTCCTGCAATAGCTCAGATTTGAAAATCTCTTCTCCGTTCACATAGACCGTCACCGGACTATAACAATTCAGTCCCGTATTTAACGTAGCCTCTTGCTGGCTCCACAACTTGCCCCATACGTATACGTACTGTCCTGCACGAGCCTCTTTCCACTTGGCATCCAGATTCAGATCATAACGATAATCCCCCAGTCTGCGGAAGCCTCCACGGTGGTACGCTCGGAACAAAAAGGAGTGTTTCGGATGATCCCCAATATAACGCTGTGCCACGGTAGTCAAAATATCCGGAATTGAATCATACACCTTGCCTGCAATCGCCTCGTTCTCATGAAAATAACGAATGATCATCAGCTCCCTTCCTATACCTTGATTCGTTCGGTTAGTCGCAATGTCTCGCCAGCCTTCACTTCAACCACCTGCTGATCCGCCGTAAACCAGACGGTGATCGCGGACGGATTGTGGATGATGGACCTATCTGCTGAACACTCCAGGCGTTTGACCGCTTTCCAGTAAGCAATCACTTCGATGTTCGTTGCGTACCAGATATCATCCCGGCCACCAATCTGCTCAGCAAACTGCTCTATAATCTGCCAATTGTCGTTATCATTGAATTCATAGCTGTGACCCCATACATATAACAAGAGTGGCGTACCTGTCTTCGTATGCTGGATAAATCGTTCGGCATGGGCCGCCAAATCATGGTTGTGGTGGCAGGTTGGATGCCATTCGAGCGGCCGCTCAGGCAGTGTGTACCTGCCGTGGGATTCAACCGTGCGTGCATAATCGATGCCAAGCCATTCGAGCTTGGTGCTGAGTGAACGGTCATAACCTCCATTCGGATAGGCCATACCTCGTACCGGATAACCGACAAGCTGTTCCAGCGATCTCCGATCTTCCATGATCTCTTCGGTCAGCAGCTCATCCGGGACATAGGGCAATGTGGGATGGGTGACCGTATGTACAGCCACTTCATGCCCGGCATATAACTTCGCAACTTCTGTCGTCTCAATTCGGCCAGGCTTGCTCAGGGTACCGGAATTCAGATTGAATGTGCCCCGCAGCCCATGTTGATTGAAAATTTCCACCAGTCTGCGATCATGCACCACACCATCGTCATAACTGAACGTCAAGGCCTTCATCACGCCACCTGGGTAGCGGTCAAACTGGATACGATGTCCCATCTTATTCCTCCTCCCACTTCAATTGCTTTTTTGAGGCTTTTCATTTTCCTTTCTGTATAACAGCAGATCAACGATCCAACCACTGCTTCGCTAGTACTGTATAAAAAAAACCGCTCTTCCACCTGTTACTACAAGCACATAACTCTATTTAGCTCATGTGCTATCTCTCCTTTGGGAATAAATCCGTTTATCTTGGGAGGTTTATTCTTCAGCTGATATATGACCGGCTTCCTGCAAACTGTGGCTGCCCGAGTCAAAATAAGTACCTTCCAGCAGTCCAATTAGTGTATTGGTAACTCGTACTTCAATATCGTTATCCCCTGCTCGCAGCCACGAGGCTTCTCCCGTCCAGCGATATGGAGACCAGCATCGAACGCCCAGACTGTAACCATTCACCCGTACTTCTACCACATCCTGCACCTGCCAGTTACTGAATTCCAGTTCAAAAGACGCCACCTCTTCAGCAGGCTGATCCACCCAGAAGCTTCGTTTGTAACTCATCTCTCCTGCAAAATGGGGATACAACGGCTGTGGCTCAGGCCCAATTCGGATCGACGTATCCGGCTCACGAACGAGAGAGACCATGCCTTCATGATGGAATTCCACGCCAAACCGCCCTTGTAGATACAGCGGATCAACGATACCTTCTTCATCCCTCGTGACCTCTAAGGTAACGATCATTTCATTCAGGCCACTGCGCAACAACTCAGTTATATTGCAGCCAATATTATGGTGATCGGTAATTTCAATTGGCTCAAATAGATCAGGTCCGATCGGTTGACCGTTGATTTCCATGGTCCAGTCACCTGATATCGCTGCCCTGTCCATGAATAACAGACATTCTGCCAATGCCGTTCTAAGCTCAAATGTAGTTGTATACTTGCACTGGATTGGATAGGCAACGGATGCTTTCTTCGGTGTACCAAATACCTGATTAAACTGGAGCGGCAGATGATGGTTCTCCGACAATTCAGCCGCCTGATCAATAAAGGGCTTGACTGTAACATGATTACGTTCAAAAATTACACCGTTGTCATTGGAAGCTGTTACGTTGAACTCTCCCATTCGAAGAGTGTTGGACTGCACCGTTTCCAGTCGCCATGGCCCCTCCGCAGGAAGCTGAATCGTATAGGGTGCGTTCTCAGTCTCGGTAACTAAACGATCCGCGCCAGACTTCGTCCCTGTTTGGTTCAGAGCAAAAGAATTCCCCTCTGATGCCTCTTGAGCATGTTGTAAAGTAAGCCTCACCACATGTGCTTCATAGGGAGCAAGCTTTAACGAAATGCACCATTCACCACCACTGCTGGTAAACGGCAATGATTCACGCTGTCCTGTCTCCAAATCGAGCCGTTCCGCCAGCAGACGTGTACCCGTCGAAAGATCCACATCCGTCCATAACCGCTTGGCTACCATTTTCAATTGCCCTTCAAGTTGTTGTCCTTCCTGGTTGGACAAAAAGATCATAAACTCTCCGTCCGATAATTGACGGGTCTGCATAAGCAGCGACGCACTTTCTTCTTCCATGATCCAACAGATCGGTTCGGGCAGTACCTGATCCAGCAGCAGGGAGATCAGTTCCAAGGAGAAGTCATCCCCGCGACCTGTTCCCGCAGGTAGAAAATAGGCATTTCCCTGTCCCTGCTGCCACATCAATTCGCTGCTGTCATGACCTGTTTCTCCCGTATTGCCCCAATATGCCTCGTGCGGCTGGTTACCTGCACCAAAGAACTGTGCAGCCTCATTTCCTGCAGGGCTTCCTGGCTGGATGGCTACATGCGGCGGCATACCTACCGATATAACCGTCCCCCCCTGTTCTACGAACTGCTTCACCTGCTGCCAGGCTGCCGCCTCCAGGTTCAGCATCGGCGGAAGAATCAGCACTTCATAACGTGCAACACCAATCTGAATTGTGCCCTCGGCCAGCACAGCTTCCGCTAACAACTCGGGGTCCAGATGATCATAGTCACGTCTGTTTTCGAGCAGATGCGAGGTGATCCGCATCCAATCGTTCGTGAGACGATCCAGCTTCGCCCGTTCTGCTTCGTCTTCTCCGCCATATTCGAACCCGTGTAACGGATTGCCCATCAGGCTCCAGAACGTGGTCGTTGGATCAAGCACGGCAATACGAATATCCGCAGTCCCGGTGCTCATCAGATAGCTTAAACGTCCTGTGTAATCTCCCAACTGCCGGAAGTGACGCCAATACGGGTTCTGTAAAAACTGGGACGGCGGTGCATCATGCTTGGCGAGTCCGCCGATGGTATAGAAAAAGGCGTGGAAATTAAAAAAGTTGGTGCCCATGGCTGCCATTCGGTCAATCATCCATTTGGCATCCTGTAAAGTCATCGACCAGCCCACACTGTGAAAACACTCAATCAGATTGCGGCTTCGGCCAAGCTGTCTGGCAAGCGAGCTGACCATCTTCGGATTGTCGCGCATCTTCTTGCCATACCGTTCCAGAATCCAGGATAAGGAGCGTCCGATTTTCTCATGTGCCGAATCTCCACCTGGCATATGACTGAACAACTGCGTGGTCATACGTACCCCGGGCACTTCTGCCGCATACTGAATCCCTGCCTCTTCACACCAGTCATGTACCTGTTTGTGATACGACTCCCTGAGCAGCAGATGTAGCGACTGATAATAGTCATACCTGATACGTTCTGCGTCTGGGACATCGCCATGCAGCAGAGCAGGTAGGGACTCGATCAGACTGTAACCGCAGCGTTCACTGAAATAGCCGGGAAGCTGTGGAGACCAGGGGATACGCCCAAGCGGCGCAATTTCATCGGAGAACATGCCTTTGATTACGCTTTCAAACTGTTCTCCAATTGCTTCCTTATACCGTTCGTGGGTCAGTTCAATAAAACGGCTCATCGCTTCCTTGTGACACGGGTCTACAAAGTTGCCGTAATATTTGAAATCATCCATCTCTTCTTCCTGAAATATAATCACGTCCCATTCCCCAGCGGGAGCTTTCCATGACAGGCGGAAAGCCGTTCGGTATGTAAAAAACCGCTTTCGATTATACGACGTGAGTCCTGTCTCCTGATAGACCTGATCCGTCTGGATATTGCCGATGTTATTGCGCAAATCAATGGATTCATGCCACAATCGTTTGCCCTGCGCATCCTTGGGTATTGCCTTCGCCACTAGAATTCGACCCCACGGCAACTCATGATCCACTGTATCTCCGCCATGAACACGAATCTGCTGATGCACAAGCTGGCGCTGCTTCGCCTCGGGAAAATCAAGTGTCACCTCACCGCCAGCCATCCCACTTGGATAGGGATACTCGTCATATAACCATACCTGCATACCGCAGGCAGCCGCCGCTTCCACTGCAATCCGTACCTTGTCAAACCATGCTTCGGACAGATAGGGAATCTCCAGCCCCTGACGTGGACAGATGAAAAAACCACCTACGCCCTGTGCAGACATTTCGGCTATTTGTCGTTTGATTTGCCCTTCTTCCATATCCCCATTCCAAAACCAAAAGGGATGAACCCGGTACTGCGCCTCGGGATTTTCAAATGCATCCCCGTTCCACATGTCGCTTCCTCCCTGTATGTGCAAGAGTGGTCGTCCATCTACCGATAACGTTCATTTAAGTTCAAATAGGTTTGTTTTGCATTGATTATACATCAAAATCTAAATACTGGAAGCTATAATTCACAAAAAAAGAGATGAAGATCGTTTTTTAAATAGCCTGAACTAACTAGGGATACACGGAAATGCCCGGCTGCCACCTTTGCACTACAAGAAAGGCTGCCGGGCTCTGGAACATCAATCTACTTCAGTGCAGCGTACAGCTCATTCACTTCTTTGACATAATCGTCGCCACCACTGCTTTTCCACAGTGCTACAGCATCCTGGAAACCTTTTTCATCAATTTGCCCCACGATGAATTTGATACGGGCATCATTAATGATGTTATCCAGCTGTGGTCCTTTCTGGGCATACACATCGGAAATCAGCGGTTCGCCAGGATTAGCAATGACGATTTCCTCATTGGCTTTCTGCACTTGTGCAACCTTTTCGCGAACAGGTGTCTGTTGCACACGAAGTGTTTTGTCCTCTGGAATAAACATAAGGATCTGATTCAGACCCTGTACATCTCGCAGCGCCAGTTTGTCAGTTGTCGGAATGATGTAACCCTCTTTTTTCTCATACTGCTTGCCTTCCAGACCGTTCCCCAGCAGCGCCTGCAATTCAGGTTCATTCAGCTGATCCAGGAAACTCAGTACCTTTTTCAAGTCTTCTTCCGTTTTGACACTGCTTTTGGAAATGGCAATCATGCCGGAATAGCCGGATGTTGGCATGTCACGCAAACCGTTCGGCCCCTCCATTGCCTGAAGCACATCCACATGCCCAGTTGCTGACGGATCTTTCTCCAGAATCTTCTGATCCATGCGCTGTGCGTTATCTGCTACATCCACCATTACGCCTGCTTGCCCGTTCACAAACGGATCGGACAACTTGGTTGCATCCATCACGGCAAAGTCCTTGTTGACCAGACCTTCGCTATAGATTTGACGGAAAAATTTCAAAGCTTCCATATATTCTGGAGTCTCGTGTGCCGGCATCAAACCTCTGTTACCATCCTCGCCCCACTTGTTGGGTGCACCAAACCAAATCTGCATATTATCCCAAGGACCTGTGAATTTGCTCGCCACCAGACCGTAGGTATCGTCTTTACCGTTGCCGTCTGGATCATCCTTCGTGAACGCTTTCAATACATTGTAGAACTCGTCAATGGTCTTTGGCTCTTCCAGACCAAGCTTCTCCAGCCAATCCTTGCGGATCGTGACACCGTTACGTCCGAGAGCACGTGCGCGGTAGATGCCATAGGTTTTGCCATCGATAGAAGCATTGTTAGTGATAATTTCATTCATCTTGCTGAGGTTCGGATAGTCTTTCAAATAAGGTCCAAGCTCCCAGAAAGCTCCAGTACGAGCCGCATTAATGAAACTTGGGGACTTACCCAGCACAACCATAACATCGGGCAGCTTGCCCGAAGCCAGTGTGATATTGAATTTATCCTCATAGGAGCTACTCGGTACCCATTGCAGATTCACATCCATCTTGGTCAATTCCTCAAGCTTCTGAATCACAGGACTGTTATCCGGCGGATTCTCCGCTTCAAAGTTCGGAAGCATAATCGTGATCTGATCCGTGCCACCCGCAGCTGTTCCTGAACCTGCTTTGTCCGTGGAGCAAGCTCCCAGAATCGTACTCAATACCAATGATGCAGAGAGTAGCAATGCGCCTTTTTTGAATCCCGTCTTTTGTCCCATACGTTCTCCCCCTTGGCTTTAGCCTTTAATTGAACCTAACATGACACCCTTGGCAAAATGCTTCTGCAAAAACGGATACACCAGCAAAATCGGGATGGTACCAACCACAATGACCGCCATTTTAATGGACTGCTCCGGTGGCTGTACAAAATTGGGGTCCATGTTTGCCATATCTCCGACACTGGCCTGTGAGAGCAGAACGATCTGTCTCAGCATGACTTGCAATGGCCATTTGTCACTGTCAGAAATGTACAGGAGTGCCGAGAAAAAGTTGTTCCAGTGGCCTACGGCGTAGAATAACGCAAAGGTGGCAATCACCGGTTTGGACAATGGCAGAACAATTCGCCACAGTACCCCAAGATCCGAACAGCCGTCGATGCGGGCCGCTTCCTCCAGCCCTGGCGGCATTTGTTGAAAAAAGTTTTTGACAACAATTAAGTTAAAAGCGCTGATCGCGCCAGGAAGCATGAGGGCCCAGTAGGAATCCAGAAGTCCAAGTCCACGAATGACGAGATAGGTCGGGATCATCCCGCCGCCGAACAACATGGAGAAAATCACCATGTTCATCATGACATTTCGGCCCCAGAAGTCACTTCGGGACAGTGGGTAAGCCATCGTCAGTGTGAAGAACAGATTGACCAATGTACCTGCAACCGTAACAAATATCGAAACCCCTATACTGCGGAAGATGGTGGACGAGGAAAAAATATACTCATACGCACTGAACGAAAACACCTTCGGAATAAGGAAAAAACTGCGTTCGGTAATCTCGGCTTCGGTCGCGAATGAATTTCCTATAATATACAGGAAAGGAAGGACGGTTAATATGCCCAGAATCCCCAGCATGACGTAATTGAAAATATCAAATACTCTGCCGGCAGGGCTGTTGTATAGACGGCTGTTCATGGGCGATTTCCTCCTTATCAATGGATGACGAACATGCTCTTAATAGATTCCGGGATGTCCGAATTTCTTGGCCAGTTTGTTGCTGCCCAGCACCAGAATAATTCCGACCACCGACTTGAATAACCCAACCGCGGTACTGTAACTGAATGCACCTTGCGTAATCCCGACGGTGTATACATACGTATCAAATACATCTGCCACATCACGATTCAGAGAGTTGGTCATCAGATAGATCTGTTCAAAACCGGTATCCAGGAAGTTCCCCAGCCTGAGAATGAGCAAGATAACAATGGTCGTGCGGATCGCTGGAAGCGTGATGTGCCACATGCACCGTAATCGACCTGCACCATCCACAATTGAAGCCTCATACTGCTCTGTATCCACACCTGCAAGTGCTGCGAGGAAGATAATCGTTCCCCAGCCCATCTCTTTCCACATCATCTGAACAATAATGAGCGGACGGAATGACCCCGGACTTGCCAATACATCGATCGGTTTGCCTGTGATCCAGGAAATCAGGTCATAGAGTACCCCGCCTTGCGGAGTCAGGAATACATAAGTGATACTCGCGATAATGACCATGGAAACAAAGTGAGGTACATAGACCAGCGTCTGAATCGTTCTTTTGAAGAAAGCGACCCGGATTTCATTAAGTAACAAAGCGATGATAATCGGTGCCGGGAAAAAGAATATAAGATCATATAGGGCAAGGACGAGCGTATTCCTCAGCAATCGGAAGAAGTCCGGATTGGAGAAGAAATTCGTAAAGTTCTCCATACCCACCCATTGACTGTCGCGAATGCCCAGAAAAGGCTGATAGTCCTGGAAGGCAATAACGATCCCCCACATAGGCAAGTATTTAAAAATGACAAAGTACAAAAATCCGGGAAGCACAAGCACGTACAGCCATTTATTTCGTTTGATCTGCCTCTTCCAGTTGGACTCCCGCTTCATCGGCAATGCGGCCATATCCACTTGAGCTGCTGTAGCGCCATTTCCATTCCAGTCCGTCTTCCCGTTCATAATGTCTCCCCTCCCCATTTATGTAAGCGTTATCAATCGACCTGTTATTCAGACTATACAGCTGCCTTGTTTCAGGCAACCTTCATTTTTTGCATGGTTGCGCAAAGTGGTCCGAAAGCCCGCTATAACGCCATTCCTTCTTCAATTCGGATATACTTTGGCAAAGGTTATTGCACATTTTTGCAGCATTATCCTTCTTTGTTTCCGAGGTGAAACATGAAAAACCGGAGTCCCATGAAGCGGGATTCCGGTCAATGATGAAGTCTTATGAACAGGTTTATTTACCTAGCCATCGATCCCGATACTGGCTCGGGGTTAAACCTTCCTGTTTCTTGAAAATCCGATTAAAGTAACTGTGCTGGTATCCAACAGCTCCTGCGATATCATTGATTTTCATCGTGGTCTCACGCAGCAATTGCTTCGCCGCATCCATTCGTACCCGTGTTAAATAATCAATGAAATTCATGCCCGATACTTGCTTGAATGCCTTGCTTAATGCATAAGGGGTCATCTGCTCCGCATCTGCACAGCCTTCCAGGGAAAGTTCGTTTCTATAATTCTCATCAATAAACAACATCGTACGTTCCACTACCTGCTTCAGCGGCTCCTGGGAACGCATCTCGATCTCCTGAACATATGGCAGCAATACTTCTCCGATCATCCATTTCATCATTTGTGCAGGTTCGCGAATCGTGGACAAGCGCTCATACATGTTGCAGCCACCAAACAGCTTGTAAGGCGTTACCCCGGTCTGCAGCATCATATGCTGAATACTTCCCAGCAATTGAAGCATCATCTGCTGCACCTGGAATTCGGAACTGCCCGCTTGGGTGATCTCGGTCACAAATTGCTCCAGTACACGCTCAGACTCATCCTTCTTCCCAAGCCTGATCGCCTGAAGGATCTCACGTTCCAGCCCCAGTGGATACGAGGCTTCTTCCGTTCTGCGGAAACATTGCTCATCCTCCAAATCGAGAATCTGGCTCCCGTCCTCCACGCTGCGATAAGCAACCGCCTGCTCCATCTCCATGAATAATCCCGGCAATTCCTGCGGGGAAGCAGCAGGACGACTTACGATCACCGTCACGTTCATTTTCAAAGTCTGACCTATGACCTCCACCAACTCTTGTCCCCATAATAACGCTTGTGATTTCACAGGCTCGTCGTTGGGAGCAATCACAAGCATGGCTGAAGACAGGTCGTGAAAGTTCATTACACTAATTTGACTGAAAACATTTTTGGCAACTTCTTCAATGATATTAACTGCTGCAAAGGTAACGAGCCCTGTATCCTGGCTCCCAAATCGACCCTGTAACTGGGCATAGCCCGTAAAATACATCTGAAGCAGCAAAAACTGCTGGTCTTCCACCTCAAATCCAAGATTCCTCATCCGCTGCTGAAGATCCTGCTCGTTATAGGCATACAGATGCCCCTGCACCAGTTGTAATACAAAACTGTCCCGCAAATGGGGAAGCTGCTCCTGTAATTGTCGATGGGCGGTCAGACTCTGCGAAGTCAATTCGTTCCACTGTTGTTCCAGCAGCTGGAATTCATCTAGCCTGGTATCTGTTGTCGTTTCACTCCTGCCCGGCGTCAATAAATGGAGCATCCTTGCTACGGGAGAGTATATTCTGCGTGAAGCAAACCAGGATAATACCAACCCCAGGATAAGACTGCCAGCACTCGCAATGACGATGATTTTGGATACGAGCTTCACCGGTGAGGTCACCGATGTCAGCGGAGCTGCGGAGACATACGTCCAGTCCGAATCAATCCGACTCAGTGATCCATAGGACACGGAATAGGTTTCGTCCTCATATTTGAACAGGAATGAATGGTTGTCTGCATGCAGGGCTACTTCTTCTTTTAGCTGCTGCTCAAAAGCAAGATCGGTCTTCCCTGCTACCGGATTACCGGTAACCAGTGTATTACCCTGTTTATCCATGAGGAACGTTAACCCTTCATCATAAGGAGTAAGCGTTTTCAACAAGCTGGCGACTTTCTCATTATCCAGCGTAATGATCAGCGCACCAAATGGATTAATGCTTTCACCCGGAATCTTATGTACAAGAACCAGTGCATTACCCGGATCGGTATGCAGTATACTATCATTCGTTTGAGATGCTTTATCACTGCTCTGGCTCGCAATCCAGTCTGTCCAATACACATGGTTGCCCATCGTCAGATAGCGGTTGTAGGCCTGTATTTTTGCATCATCCTTCAATTCGTTATAATCCCGGTTAAACAAAATCGGTTTCGGTTCCTGCAAATATAGCTGCGCGGATTTGATAAGCGGATGAGAGCCTTGCAATACGTACAGTGTGGTTACGATCTCCTGTGTTTCATTGAAATAATACACAAAATCCAGTGTTCGCAGCGCATTGCCAAACCTGGGTTCAAAAGCCCAATGGGACAAGGTCATCTCCAAATAAGCGAGTTGGTCGTCCACGTTTCGCGCCCGGTTCTCAATCTGGCTTTGGTGCATCTGATTAAATTCATTTTCCATCCGGCCAACGACCAATTGATACATCACGATGCCTGTGATCAGTCCGGGAATGCTGGCAATGAGCAAAATAAGCATCAGGCTGTTTCGATAAAAACGCCCTTTATGTCGTCCTGTGGTTAGCCCTGGCCAACGCGTGAGTCTACCAGAGGATCTTACCTTCCTATCTGGTTCCATCAATGCTCACCTGCTTGCTTGCGTATGCTCTGACTGTCATGGGAACTCCCTCAACTCCCCTGCTGAATGGTTTACATGAGAATATATGGATGAAATCCGTTTCTTGTATTATACGCATAATTTCCGGGGGAATGAAACGGTATGTAGCAGATCATTTTTTAACCAATGTTTTATTAACGCATCAAAATGGATTACAATAGGATAAAGCAAAACATGAAGGAGGCCTTTTAATGAAGGAACAAACTTATTTTCAAGAAAATAGAGAGAAACACCTGGCGGAATTGAACGAATGGTTGTCCATTCCAAGTATTTCAGCCATTTCGGCACATAAAGAGGATATTAACCGTGCGGCACAATGGGCTGCAGATGCACTCACTCGTGCAGGTATGGAAAATGTAGAGGTTATTCCAACAGCGGGACATCCGATTGTATATGCAGATCACCTGCATGCACCCGGCAAACCAACCGCACTGATCTATGGACACTATGATGTTCAGCCTGTCGATCCGCTTAACCTGTGGGAAACACCTCCATTCGAACCTACCGTTCGTGATGGCAAACTGTTTGCACGTGGTGCTACGGATGATAAAGGACAAATCTTCATACATATCAAGGCGGTTGAAGCTCTGCTTGCCGAAAACAAGGAACTTCCTGTTAATGTGAAATTCTGCATCGAAGGTGAAGAGGAAATCTCCAGCCCGAACCTGCCGATCTACCTGAACGACAATACAGACAAGCTGCGTGCAGATATGGTACTAATCTCGGATACGTCCCTGCTCGAAAAAGGAAAACCGGCGATCTCTACGGGTCTGCGTGGTCTTTGCTCGCTCGAAGTGGATCTGAATACAGCCAACACGGACCTGCACTCCGGTTCATTTGGAGGCGGTGTACCGAACGCACTGCACGCACTCGTATCCCTGCTCGCTTCGCTGCATGATGAGCAAGGTCGCGTGAGCGTAGATGGTTTCTATGATGGCGTTCTGCCGCTCTCTCCTGAGATGAGAGAAGAGTTCGTGAAGCAAGGCTTCAATGAAGAACAGCTTCGTCAAGACCTCGGATTGGAGCAATTGTACGGGGAAGAAGGCTACTCGTTCGTAGAGCGTATTGGCGCACGTCCAACGCTGGAACTGAATGGCGTATGGGGCGGATTCCAAGGTGAAGGCACCAAAACGGTTATTCCGAAGGAAGCTCATGCCAAAATTACATGCCGCCTTGTTGCGGATCAAGATCCACAGCAGGTGCTGGACCGTATCGAAGCACATCTGCGCGCGCACGTTCAACCTGGCGCAACGCTGCATGTGAAACAGATCGAGAAAGCCTTTGCGTTCAATACTGATCCTTCCGATCCGGTACTGCAAAAAGCAGCTGATGCCTATGAGCAAGTGTACGGCGTTCGTGCCCTGTTTACGAAAGATGGCGGCTCCATTCCGATCGTGGAGAAACTTTCACGCGTGCTTGGTATTCCGGCTGTTATGATGGGCTTCGGTTTGCCAGATGAGAACCTGCATGCACCGAATGAGCATTTCAACCTGGAGAACTTTGATAAAGGGTTGTTGACGATTGTTCAGTTTTTAAAAAGTTTGTAAAGTATAGTTCATGTGAAAAATAAGTGCTGGAAAGCGTGCAAGTGGCCGTTCCGGATACGAATCGTTCTTTCGATCGCTGTTATCGTCGGATTTTTTGGATTCCCCTTCTCAAAGGGTAAGATCCGACGATAGCATATGCTTCCGAAGTAGCTTTCTTGCAGAAAGCTTTTAGGCGAACGCTTCGCTTTTCCAGAATCGATTTCGTCCCCTTCACTACTTTGCAGCTTTTCCATGAACTTATTTTAAGACTGAGCTTACTTTACAAATGAAGGGTAGTAGTAGGGTAGGTAGATACAACAAAAAAACGACGGCCCTAGAGGTCGTCGTTTTTATTTCGAGAAAAGTGAATTCTATGCGTAAGTGAGATTTAAAATTGGATAGTAGATTAGGTATAACTTTATATGAGGTGTAAAATGATAGCTTTCCGCATGCAAGCATTAGGCTAAGCTATTCGCCTTATAAGTGACATACCAAAGGGGAGTTCAGTTATCTTCATTACTGGACTCCCCTTTTTGCTTCTCAATTGAGACAGTTACATTCGTTACAACGGCTCGTTATTTACCTTTTAACGAACCTAGCACGTAGCATCCTCCACTTATGAGCGGAAGGTTGTGAAATTTAACATATGCACAAGCTGCATCATGTGCGTGATTTCCTGCTGGACTTCGGAGGTGTCTGTACCTGCCATCGCCAGATTGGCCCGCAGCGTTCTACGGGTGTTCAGCATACCGTCGATTAACTTCATGACCGTGTTGCGTCCACGATGATCCACAATCATATACTTTTTGCGTGCATCCAGCTCCACCCATACGATATTGCTGAATGAGGTGAATAGGTGTCTACGGTACTGCTCCATATCGGTCTCATTGTAGTGCTCGCCATAAAAGGCATAATATCCGTGTACGTGCAGCTTTTCCGCCAGCTCTGTGATGAACGGGTCGAATTCGAGCATAGCGTTACGTTCCATGTTTCACGCCTCCGTAATGCGTGATCCGCAGATCCCGGCTTTTTTGAGATCTATTTTAACACATTACGCAAGCTATTGCCTGTTGAGGCACACGACAACACTACAAATGTAGAATTAACCGCCGATTCGTCTTCCCTTCACCCACACTTCCTCAATTTTCAAATCACCATTCAGCAAAACGACGTCCGCCTGTTTGCCTTTAGCAAAGGAACCCGTGCGGTGATCAATGCCGAGCAGACGTGCCGGCGTCAGGCTGGCTGCGCGTGAAGCTGCATTCAGACTCAAGCCTACTTCCTGTACCAGATAACGGAAACCACGAATCATCGTGAGCGTGCTTCCTGCCAGTGCGCCTCCGTCTTTCAAACGTGCCACACCTTTCGTAACAATCACAGGCAGATCGCCAATTTTGTATTCACCATCATCCAGCCCGGTAGCAGACATCGCGTCTGTGATTAACACAAGCTGATCTGCTTGTTCTTTCAGTTGAGCCAAAATAGACATCGCCGCCGGATGCACATGGATACCGTCTGCAATGACTTCTGCACTGATGCGGGAATCACTAAGCACTGCGCCGGCAGCTCCAGGATTGCGGTGATGCAGCGGTGTCATCGCATTGAATGTATGCACGGCATGGTGCAGCCCGGCTTCGACCGCAAGTTGTACTTCTTCATAGGTCGCATCCGTATGTCCTAATGCTGCCGTAATTCGCTGCTCGCGCAGCCATGAAATGACTTCGAGCGCTCCCTCACGTTCCGGCGCCAGGGTGACTTGACGAATCAGGCCGGGATATTGTTTTTCCCACGCGTCCAGCCAGGACACATTAGGCAATACAATATGATCCGGGTTTTGTGCGCCGGGCCACTTCGGACTGAAAAAAGGACCCTCCAGATGTACACCTTCCAGCTGTGCATAAGGCATGTCACCGGAACGGTAGCTGTCCACTTCAGCCAATACCCGGTCCAGACTATCTTTGGGCGCTGTCATAGACGTTGCCAGCATGGCAGTGGTCCCCTGTGTGCTGTGGAATGAAGTGATTTTATCCATCACATCCTTACTCGCGTCCATAAAGTCTTCGCCATTGCCACCATGTACGTGGATATCTATAAATCCAGGCACAATGACGCCATGCTTGGAAACAGGTACAGATACGGCTTCACGGCGAATCTGTTCAGATAATCCCTCGGGTGCGCCAGCATAAAGGATCTTCCCATCCGTCCAGACAAGTACACCATCCTCCATTACACCATCGGGCAGTACGATTTTACCTCGAAGAAGAGAAATGGTTTTTTCACTCTCTTGCTCCTGGTTTTCCATAGGTTCTACGTTCATTTCACCAACCTCCCCGCAGCACGGTCCAGCAATACCACCACATTGGGATGACATTGCAGTAGCGAAGCGGGACATTGTGTTGTAATCGGCCCCATAAAGGCTTCACGAATAATTTCGGCTTTCTCCTCACCACGGGCGATCAGCAAGATTTGTTTGGCTTTTAAAATCGTACCTACACCCATCGTGATGGCCTGAGTCGGAACTTCATCAATATGTTTAAAAAAGCGTGCGTTTGCTTTTCTTGTCTCTTCTTTGAGATCCACCACATGTGTTCGTCCTGTGAGTTCGGTTCCGGGTTCATTGAAGCCAATGTGGCCATTATGTCCGATACCCAACAATTGCAGATCTACTGGTCCACGATCATCAATCCGTTGTTCATAGGAAACACACTCCTCATTTAAATCCGAAGCCTGTCCATTCGGCACCTGGGTTCTGGCGAGATCGATATCAATATGCGAAAACAGTTGCTCATTCATAAAGCTGCGGTAGCTTTCGCGATGTTCTACAGGAAGACCGACATATTCATCCAGATTGAAGGAAGAGGCCTGCGCAAAGCTGACCAGACCTTTCTGATACAAAGCAATAAGCTGTTTATAGATACCCACAGGAGAACTTCCAGTCGCGAGTCCCAGTACAGCCCGGGGTTTTGTCTGTAGCAAACTGGCAATCACCCCTGCACCCGTTGCATTCAAATCTTCTTCATTTTCAAAAATACGAATATTCATCTTCTTAGGCACCTCCGTTATGTTGAACTCGATAAGACTGTACATTGTGATACGATTGTTCCAATTTGGGGATAAAACGGTCAAAGTCGGCACTAACCATGCCCGTGAATAGAATATCGACGACATGCAGCAGTGCAATACGTGAAGCCATATCCCCCCGTCTCATGCCTTCTTCCAACGAAGACGTAAAGAGCGGAATATCAGACACCCCCGCAAGTTTGTTATTTCCATAGGATGTCAGTGAAATGGTAGAGGCTCCCGCCTGTTTGGCACAATGCAAGGCATCGATCGTCTCCGGTGTTTCACCCGAATAAGATACCGCCATCGCCACATCTCCCTCACCCAGTGAAGAAGCCGACGTAATTTGCATATGTGAATCCGAGAAGGCAGTACAGCTTTTGCCGATCCGCACAAGTTTCTGGTAGAAATCCTGCGTAACAATGGAAGAGGTTGCGACACCGTAGAGATCAATACGACGGGCATGACATAGTAACTGAACTGCATGCTCCAGCCTTCCTAGATCCAGCAAACGGGTAGTGTCCGCAATGGATGCAAGATGATTGGCTTCAATGGCTTCCACAATTTTGGATAAAGGATTACCTGCCACGATATCCTGATATGCTGTTTCATTGGTGGAATGCGACAATTCTGCGGCCAGCTTCATTTTGAAATCAGGAAAACCTTTGAAATGGAATGATTTGCAAAAGCGGGTTACCGTAGCCGCACTTGTTCCGCTTTGCTGTGCAAGATGGTTAATGGTCCAGCCAGGAATATCAGATGGGGACTGTAAAATCACCTCTGCGATTCGTCGTTCCTGAGACGGAAGTTCATTCAGCTCTTGCTGCAACGCATGTAGTATGGCTGCCATGAGTTCTCCTTTTATGAAAATTATTTTTATTAATTCATTATAAATAAAGAAAATTATTTTTATATTTTCATTTTAATCAATACGTTGTTGCAAATCAAGAGGATTTTAACCATGTATTCGCGGTATGTATGATGAAATTTTTGAAAAGGTATCTTCTTGATTAAGGAATGGGATTCCGCTTATATTGGAGATAAACCTTGAAGTGAATGTGAACATTTTCATTTCTAAGGAAGGGGTACACTCGATGAATCAACGACAACGTCAAAAAATGATTCCTTCCACCTGGATTATTGCCATAAAACAGACCGAAGCTCGTAAATACTTTGCCCTCTATGCCATCGACTGGAAGCGCGGAGCGCGACTGAGCTGGGAAGGTTGGAATAGCCTCGCAGACTTGCTGCAGTTTCATATTCCAATCAAACGTAAAACTGGCGGTACAAAATCTTCCCCCCAACCTGCTGCCAAAATTGCGAAAAAAGCACTCTATCTGCACCTAGATGAAACACAATACAGGGAATTGGAGCAGCTCTTCTATCAGCCTTTTTCAAAGAAACAATGGAGATCCTTTATTGAGGAACATTCCAATAACCATATGTAGGTGAACCCTTATGCCATATACGAATACGATTTCCATCACGCTCTGCCCGTAGCAATCTATACCCTTGGAATTTCTGCGGGCTGAGCCTTTTCCCAAGGGAGCGTGATGATCCATGAAATCTCAGCAAAGAAATCAAGCCTACTACAGGCACCACAGAAAGCGTGTTATTCAACGTAAAAAACAGCTCGCTATGCGGTACGATTGGTCCTACAAGTTCGAAGGGACTTTTGCCAAAGGAAAAATTCATTGTTCCTGCTGGTGGTGCTGCGAAAAGACAAAGCGGCTAGGCTATCCAAAATCTGAGCTAACCAGAATAGCGGACTGCAATCAGCAGCTTCTGAATCCAGACTTCTGAGAATGAATATTTAAAACAAGCGATTCCTTCATTTTAGGAATTCGCTTGTTTTTGCTTTCCAACCTAAAACAAAAAAGTCTTTCCCCATTCTTCATCATGAAGAATAGAAAAAGACTTTCATGCTGCTTCAATCAACTGTGCAGTATCGCGTCAGATCTTCAGTTCTCCGAGCTTAATCAGCTCTACAACTGCTTGCGAACGACCCTTAACATTGAGTTTTTGCATCACATTCGAAATATGGTTGCGCACCGTTTTCTCGCTGATGAATAACTGCCCTGCGATGTCACGCGTCGTTTTGTCCTGAACCAGTAATTCGAATACTTCGCGTTCACGGTGGGTCAACAGAAATTTGCTTTTATGATCGATACCCTTCAATGTTCACCCCTCCTTGCCTGGGTTGTGTTGGTGTAACAAGGTTAAGGGGATACAGTCAACTCATCTTATGTAAGGTCAAGGGCGTTGGTTCAGTTTTATCAAAAAAATGGGCAGTGAATTGTAATTTGAATGAATAATCGCTATGTAGGTACAAACGTAGTAATCCAAAATCGTCAATTTGGACTAAGTATTATAGAGCATACTATGTATCATCCTTCTTAATCGTTATTTTCAATAACCCTTAAAAAACAAACATGCCCCTGCAACTAATGTTGACCATCAGCGCAAAGGCATACTTGTTCAACTTAAATTACCGATTCATGCGGTTCATCATGCCATCGTTGTTGTTACGATTCATGATGCCATCATCAAGCACGCCGTCACGGTGATTTGTGTTCATCGCATTCGTTGGGAAAATACGTTCAACCATCGATTGGAACGTGTTAATCATGCCGCTAACCGGTTTGCCGTTACGGATATCTGTGGCATAGCTCTCCACATGTTGAACAAATTCCGGGTTAGCCGATACATATACGTTCTCGACGTTAGGTGCAAATTGTTTGATTTTCGCCGAGATTTTGGATTTAATCTCTTCGGATGTGTTGTCATCCGTGCTGTCAATACGCGATGTTTCACTCTTCATCCCGTAGTGACCTTCGGTCATTGTACGTGCATTGCCATTGCCACTGTTAGTCAGACCACGCATCATGCCATAAGATCCAGTACCCATGGTGCCATAGATACTGCGATCATTGCCCATGTGGCTGCGATCCGTAGCTGCATTGGTGTTCAGTCCCGGAGCAATGCCACTGGTGCTGTATGGAGACATGGTTCCATTACCACCATTTACACGCAAACCGCCCATATCCTGACCCATGCTTTCTGTACGCATAGTGCCATTTGCCCGGTTACGCAAAGATTTGCTTTCCAATTTGCCAGTGTGACCATCTGTCAAACGGACTGCAACATACGCGTTACGATCGGTCAGCATGACATGTGCTGACTTCACTTCTTTCATTTCCGTAATGCGTTTAGCCAGCTCGTCACTTGATTTCAGGTCGGTGACGTTATGCGTACGATAACTTTTCGCACGAATGCCATCCATCCCATTGGATTCAACACCATAACGGTTAATGCCTTTCACTTCATGACGAACACTTTGGGTGTGCAGATTGTTATCTTTTGTACTTGTTCCACAACCCGTCAATCCGGCCATTACGAAGATTGCAGTAGACAAAGATAAGCTGATTGCTGTCGCCTTTTTGGCTGCTGGCATGTCTCATCCTCCAATTATGTTGGTTTTGGTCACAAGGATAGGATGCTCTTCTGTACGGAGCGATATGCTGAAAGGATATGGAACATTAGCCTCCTTTATCTGGGCTCAATGGGTTCTCTTCCACATAAAAAAGCGATGCTTGCACAAAGTGCAGCACCGCTCTTTATAACCGCGTATTTCCTGTTCAAGTGAGAACCTTCATTATTATGTTGAAGGAGCCATTCCCTTACTTGGATGTGGATGAGGAATTCGCATCAGCACCTTCTCCACTCGAAGAAGAGGTTGCATCTGATTCTGATTTTTTGATCGAATTCGGAAATTGCTCTGCTTCCTTCAGACTAGCTGCATCCATCGGATAGGCCCACTGACCGTCCGGTGTGACTACCCAGATCTGATCCGGTTCTGATGGAATAGTAAGTCCCCGGTACACATCCGTAACAGCTTCTCCATTAACCGTCTGCTCAACAGATAAAGTAAAGCGTGGCACGGTGCCTTTCAGTTCAGAGGCTTTGCGCACATCGTCAGCTGTGGACAGGTTTTTAATTTTGCCAATCAGCGATACAGCATCGGTAGCTTCAACCGCTTCACCATTAAGCTTCCACGTCTGCTCTGCCGCACCTTCCTCGGAGGAAGATTTGAGCATCCAGGTGGCTGCTTCGCCTTCCCATTCCAGCGTAGTGACATTGGTTTCATCCAGATTAAACGGAGTTGTATCCAGCAGATCCTGCCGTGATTTTTCTATATTACTTATGGATTCCGTTTGTACTGCTACGACAGGTCCAGAGTCTACTCGCACATAACGAGCGTCATCTGCTGGCAGCTGACCACCGATGCTCAGTTTGATCTCACGGTTATCCTTCAGTTGGATATCCAGCAACGTTGCATCTGAACCCAATCCATATTTGGCGAGATCCTTCGGCTCTTCCTCCACAACCAGTTCCTGATCCGCACCACTTAAGGCATCAAGCCAGCTGCTAACCGTATACCCATTCAGAGGATATGCCTTGGGTTCCACCATACTCCACACGCCATTTTTCAGTTCCAATTGTGAAGATGAGGGTTTTGAAGCACCTGATGTGTCTGTATTGTTATCATGAATCGTGATGGACTGTATATCGGCAGACTTAATACCAAGTAACTTGACCTTCTCCGCTTCCTCTTCACGAAAATAATTCTGACTGGCCGCATAGACCCACCCGATAATCAAGACCAATAAGACTAGAATCGTTGGGACCCATTTTTTCATACGCGTCTGCGCCTCCACCATAAGAGTACACCTATCATAACAAAGATGAGCGGGAATGCGACAATCGCCACGAAGAAAATGGTTCTGGCTTGTTTACCATCCAGGTACGCCGTTTGATAACCGGATTGCACCCGTGGCCGGATCGTTAATCCATCTTCTTTTTCACTTAAATAATTGACGGTATTCAGAATAAAATCTCGGTTCCCACCGTTCACTATTTCCGAGTCCTGCATGAAAATAGATGAACCCAGAATTACAGCCTTCGGTTTGCCATCTGTTGTATCCGCCGCATATCCAAGCTCAACAGGACCTTGTACATCCTGATCCGGATCGTTGGTTGTTTCGTTTTGCAATAAACCTGCAATGTTCGTCTCGCCATAACTGTCATCCGATGAATGAATGAGCGGCGACAAGGTGTATTTATCCTGCTCTTTGCTCGTCAAGGCAATGGACAAGGATAACATCGGGTAAAGTTTGCTTTCTGATAGTTTATCCGTGATGGCATGTGTGCCATACTCCGGCACAACCCACAGTGGGCCCATTGTGCTGGCTTGCTGATTATCCACCATGACTGCATGCTCATCAACCACGCCATAATCCGTCATGAGTGCATCGATATTTTTCCAAGTCAACTTCATGTCTTCATGAAAACCGAGGGATAACAGCAATTTTCCTCCGTTACTTAGATAAGTCCGAATAGCCTTCAATTCTGTATCACTAATATCCCGCTGTGGTCCAATAATCGCGAGTACATCCGCATCTTCCGGAACCTGACCTGCCTGATTCAGCTGAAGTTCTTCAGTCGTGATATTATTCTGTTCCAGAGATGAGCGCAGTGTAGTCAGTTGATCCAGGCCGAGCTCTTCATGTCCTGTCAGGAAAACCATCTTGTGCATCTCCGTGGAAGACAGATTCATTAGGGCTTGTGTCAGCTTTTCCTCACCTGTGAACTGGTACGATCCATCGCTTCCATCCCCGACAGCCGTGAATAGACTGGCGATATCAATGACTTTATGCTGATCGCCCTGCTCTAATACAATGGAGCTGCCTGTGATGCCATATTTGGAGGCCAGTGTAGGCTCCTGCGTCAGATTGTATTGCTTCATCGTCAGTTTGCTGTTGCGTTTCGTATATTCTTGAACCATATCCGATACTTCGCGGTTCAAGACCGTATTATTCGCATTTTCGACGGTTAATACCAGAATGTTGACGTCTTCTTTTACATTTTTGATCGCGGTAAGAGACTGGTCTGACAAGGTATATTGTTTATTCGAGGTCAGATCCAGTTGGAAGCCGCCAAGCGAATTCAGAAACAGGGTCAGCAAAATAAAGATGCCAATCACCGCTACAGACAGCACGGTACTGTTGGTATGACTCAACCATTTTTTCATCTTCTCACCTCCACCGCTTCCGTTCCACAATTTGAATGCTTAATAGCAGAAACACACCTGAGAGCGTCACGTAATACAATATATCTGGGCCACTAAGTACACCTTTCGTGAAGCTGTCAAACCGGTTCGTCAGCGCAAATGGATCCAGCCATTGCTGTAACGTAGATCCGGAATTGCCTGCAAATGAATCAAGCATCCACAATACGAGCAAAATAATAAAACCGGCTACCGCAGACACCATCTGGTGCTGAGATAACGTGGAAGCAAACAGTCCAATCGCCATCATGCTTCCGCCCAGGAAAAAGAGACCCAGTGCAGACAACCATACGGATGTCAGATCTAATTCACCAAAGAAGGACATAATAAACGGATAAACGAGACTGCACAGGATAAGTACAACAAGAATGGCGAGTGACGCCAAATATTTACCGAAAATAATCTCGGTCACCCGTGCAGGTGAAGTCAATAACAGTTCGTCCGTTCCCTGCCGGAATTCCTCTGCCACCAGTCGCATCGTCAGCAACGGCACCACAAACAGCAGCATGGATAACGTGTCTCCGAGCACCAGGCGATAATCCACAATGCTTGGCTGGTAATACACAAAGCTGGAATAGAACAGCAAACTTGTCATCAGTACATATACGGCAAAAGCGAAATACGACGTCGGTGACAGGAAGTATGCCTGCAGTTCTTTATTGCAAACCGCCATCATTCGTCTCATTTGGAACCCTCCCCTGTGTGAGAATCAGATGAAGCGCTCTCGGACTTAGTCGATTGCTTCAGATCTGAAGTGGTGTCCAAATTGGCCTCTTCTTCTGTTGCCTGATTGGCGAGCTGCACTTTATCAGCTTCATTTTCCTGCGTTGCCAGTTTCACTTCGGATTCCGTTTCCGTTGTGGTCAGCTTCAGGAAAATCTGTTCCAGACTGAGATTTTCTTTCTTCATCTCCAGGATCGGCAAGCCTGCACCAGACAAAAGATAGAACAGTTCTTCTCGATAATCCTCGGAAGATTCACCGGTAAGCAGCATTTTGACCGTATCAGTAGAACCAGTGGAGGTCTGTCCATCTGCTGCTTGAATGACTTCACTTCGTACCTTCTCCCATGGTGTCAGCACATTATGTAATTGCTGCTCTGTTGCCTTCACTTCAATGGACACCTTGAACTGATCCCCCATCGCTGAGCCAAAATGCTGCGGTGAACCGTCCAATACGAGCTGTCCCTGATTAATAATCAACATGCGATTACACAGCGCGCTCACTTCCGGCAAAATATGTGTACTGAGCAGCACTGTATGATTCTCACCCAGTTCACGGATCAGATCTCGTATCTCCATAATCTGATTTGGATCGAGTCCTGAAGTCGGCTCATCCAGCACGAGCAGATCCGGTTTGTGAATAATGGCTCCAGCCAGACCCAGACGCTGCTTGTACCCTTTGGACAGTCCGCGAACCAATTGCTTTTCGCGACCTTGAAGACCCAGCCTACTCACCATCTCACTGATTCGCAATTTCACTTCACGTGTCGGGACATCCCTCAGATTAGCGACGAACTTCAGATACGACTGTACCGTCATATCTGGATAAAGCGGAGGTGTCTCCGGCAGATAACCGATCTTGGAACGGACGCTCCTGCCCTGATCGTGCACTGATATGCCATCCACTGCAATGGAGCCTGCCGTTGGATGTAAATAGCCCGTGATCATTCGCATCGTTGTAGTTTTCCCGGCACCATTCGGTCCCAAAAATCCAACAATCTCACCGCGCTCCATTGTGAAATCCAGTTGATGCACGCCGCGCCGTCCATCAAATACTTTGCTTACCTGTTTCACTTCGAGCACATCATTCATCCTTTCCCGTTAAAATACCCGTGTGCCATCATCGCTTTCTTCTGATGGTCAACACGGGAAGTTCCTTGTATCTTACGTGTTGTATCCTAAATGCAGCTTAAAGTCACTTAAAAGAGAGCTTAAAAATATGTGTCTAAAATGTGAACAACACTTCATTCACCCACACCCTGCACTCTGGGGCAACGTACCTTAAAGTACAGGAGCATTAGCACCTGCACAAAAGTCAGAGGGTGAACCGTGTGAAAGTACTATTCACATTTTTTGTTCCAAGCGGCGGTGTGGATACTTTAAATCGATTGCGCACAGCCGTTCTGCAACGCCATGGCATCGAAGCGCATGTATTGTATCTGTACCCTGGCTCGGGAATGCAGAACAATACCAGCACGCCGGTCTTCACCGCTTCCAGTGATGAGGAAATTCACAGTTTGATTCATCATCATCGATATGATGCCATTATTGTTACCTCCGATATTGCCATGCCGGGCAGATTAAGAGCCCTCGGGTATAAAGGACGCATTATCTATGAAGCACAGGGACTTGGGACACGTGAGCAAGCTATGGAAACCATTCAGATGGGAGTACCTTATCTGCAAGCCCACTGTAATGCTGCGCTCATTCCTCCAACCGATCATTTACTGGAGCTGTTCATCCATATGTGCCCATGGCTTCACCGGTTTGTCATTCCCAATATGCTGGATACCAATACCTTTGCCCCAATTTCGGTGGATAGCCCTCCCTATCCAGTAATTGCATGGGTAGGAAGGCTCGAACACAACAAAAACTGGCGGGAATATTTGATGATATCTAGTGAAATCATTAAAAAAATTCCAAAAGCCAGACTATGGTTGTTCCACGATCCGACCTTGGCTAATCCCGAGGACGAGGTCATGTTCCGACACATGCTTGCGGAGTACGGGCTTGAAGATCGGATTGGCATCTTTATCAACGTGCCCCATTCCCAGATGCCTACATTCTACTCCATGGTTGCAGCTTCCGGGGGTATCATGCTATCCACATCGCTGCTTGAAGGCTTTGGATACGCCGTTGCTGAAGCCATCAGCTGCGGCTGTCCGGTACTCAGTACCGATTCGGATGGCGTAAGGTCCTTTATTACACATAACCGAACGGGTAAATTCTATCCGATTGGCAACGTGAATACGGCTGTATCCGAAGCTGCAGACCTTATGCGCAACAAAAAGCTGCGGGAGTATATACGCATTCAGGGCAGACAGCATATGGCCATCTCCTTCTCCCCTGATCGTTACGCCACTTCATTTCGAGAAATGATGACAGCCTTGAGCATTTTCTTTTAAACAAAACAAAAAAGGCAGTTCAGAAGGATGCTCTGAACTGCCTTAATTTATTTTCTTAAGATCGGCTTATAAAAATTAGTGTCCCATCATCATTGCAGGATCAGGTTGATCCCCTGTTTGAAGGGTATCTTCCTCCATCCGTTTTGGTTTGCGCAGAATCAGACTGAGCAGGCATCCAAACAAGGCAATACACGCGGCCAGGAAGAAGGTGTCGTTAAAACCAGCCACTAATCCATTCACCATACCTGTAGCGTCAGTAGCTCCAGCTGTATTGCTTGCAATATGGGAGGTCAGGAATCCAGTCAGGCCAGCAACTGCAAAGGACACAACCACTTGTTGTGCAGCAGCAGTAAGCGGGGTAACCCGACCTACCAGCTTACGTGGAGCAGCATTCAGTACATGCGTATTGAGTGGCATCATGGAGAAGCCCATACCCAATCCCATCATGACAAGGCTAAGAATGATCAGACCAAGGCCCGTTTCCGCCGTAATCGAAGACAGAATGAACAGTGCACCCGAGATGATACCCAGACCCACGAAAGCAAGTGGTCTTGCACCAATTTTATCAAACAAACGTCCACCAAGTGGCATACCCACACCCGAAGCCAGCGCCTGCGGGAGCAGAATGAGTCCTGTTTCCAATGCAGTGTAGCCTTTGATTTGTTGCAGATAAAGTGGGATCAAAATCATCGCCCCAAACAAAGCGACTTGTGATACCCATGCCAGAATAATACCCCGTGTGAAATCAGATGATTTGAACACCCGAAGTTCCAACAGCGGATTTTTGTGACGAAGTTCCACGATAACGAACAGGATCAGCGCCACGCCTCCGACAATCACACCTGTCAGTGTTGTTGCAGACGTCCAGCTTGTTCCGCCTTCACTTACACCGTATGCGAGCATCGAGAATGCGATTGGTGCCAGAATCATACCGAGCAGATCAAGCGCAGGCGTGCGTCCACGATCCGTATCCGGCAGGAATTTGATACATAGAATAAAAGCGGCAATACCAATCGGCAGATTGATCAGGAAGATCCAGTGCCAGCTGAATGATTCAATGAACCAGCCCGATAATACCGGACCCAGTGCAGGAGCCAACAGCATCGGAATCCCGAGCATACCCATGATAGAACCTCTTCTTTCAGGAGGAGCCAGGCGGAATACCATCGCCATACCAATCGGAGCAACCATGCCTCCGCCAAGTCCCTGAATGATACGGTAAATAATTAATTGTTCAGGAGATTGCGCGATCGAACATAAGACCGAACCCAGAGTAAACATCGCAATCGTGAACAGAAATACTCTTTTGGCACCGAATCGGTCGGTCAACCATCCCGCCAGCGGAATGACGGCTGACAAGGCCAACGTGTAACCTGTAACCGTCCATTGAATGGTCTTCAGATCGGTCTCAAAATATTGAACCAGATTCGGAATCGCCACGTTAACCACCGTGCTGTCCAAGATGACCATAATCATCCCGACGATAATAGCCAGTAGCGGCAGAATAATCGTTTTAATCGAGAATTCCGCCGGGTCCTGGGGTACTGCTGTTTGTTGTTTCAATCTCTCCACTCTCTTTTCCGGCCTGGAGGCATTATCTTTGTATGTGCCTCTCCATCGGCCTTATATTCACGACGTTTCAAACTTTTGTTTTAAACCGTCGTTTTAAACTCTTGTTTGAGCATAGGTTAATTCTAATGAAAATACCTTTGCTGTCAAGCTATTTTTTATTGGATAACGGATCACGTATGTATGCCAAAAAATGGACCAGGTCTTCTCCTGCTCCACCCATTTGGTTAATCGATGCTCATTATGGTGATCTTTGCTAATCTGCCAATTTGATCATCTGATGCTCCGAAAGTATACCCAGGGTCTGGCCTTGGTCACTTCTGCAGTACATGCGAATAACCAGATGACTTGGTATAGAACTGTTGCTAATGATGCGTAGTTCGGATGGATCGGATGGGACCGCGAGATTATGAATAATGTGATTTCCCGTATCCGCCCCAATCCGACAAAGATAGCGATACAACTCCCCATGGGTGTGACTGATTCCTCCGACAAAGATATCCACATCGTCATTCCCCACAAATGACAATTCAATGTCCATATATCTCACCGGAACAACGGTTTGCAGCAAGTTTTCGTGAATCTCCAGCACATATGCGGCCACTGTATATCCCTCCTGTAGAGCAGAGTTGAACCTTTCTCTAGATATGGTATGCCTGCTCTCGTCCATTGCTATTTGCAATCACCCATTTTAATCAATTCCACGGAAATGCCCACCCTTTCGTCTGCTTTTTTTCATAGACTAACAGGATAGAAGATCGGCCTGTGCAGGCCGTGACAAGGAGGTACCTATGAGAGTTCTGCTCGTGACCTATTGGGAGCTTACACAGATGGGTGGAATATGGACATATGTGAAACAGCTAGCTGACAGGCTGATGGCTCTTGGCGTAGAGGTGGATATTATGGGCACCAACGGAGCCAAAAATGAAGTATACATTCGCAATCTCAATCGTTCCTTCTCCAAAGATAAAGTATGGCCCATGCTTCAAGCCAAACTTAATCCGACAGATTTGCCTCAATTCACTGCCGATTCTCTCGTGGCTTATTATGAATTGAACAGGTATGCCTTTGAAATGGGAGCCGCCTATCTCGGCGTTGATCATTACGATGTCATCCATGCGCAGGACCCGGTAGCAGCGGTCGCGATGAGACGTATATTAAACCGCAATACACCCATGGTAACGAGTTATCACGGAGCGCTTGCGCGCGAAGCCTTTTACGATGCTCAAAACTCTAACGCGAAGCTCACGCTTCCCGAATATTTGCAATCCACACGAGGACGTTACTTCCTGTCACTGGAAGAGCGAAGCGCTGAGCAATCCCAGCTTATTCTGGTCTCCAGCCATTGGATTAAGAGCACCCTTACGGATCTCCATGTTCCCGAGTCCAAATTTCGAATTATTCCTTATGCTGTGGATATTCCAGCCTACCGTGCCCAAGCAGCAGTCAAGTTCCGTCAGAGGAAGCCAGCGGGCAAAAAAGTGATCGCATTTACGGGCAGACTGGAGCACATTAAAGGGGTTCATATTCTGGTTAAAGCTCTCTCCAGCCTGAAGAAGAATCGCTCGGATTGGATCTGCTGGATTGCTGGGGAAGGCAATCTGATGGAGGATTTGCGCTCCCTAGCCAATGATCTTGGAGTAGGTGCTGACATCGTTTTCTGGGGTAAACTCGATAATATCCCTTCATTCTTACGCCATGCCGATATTTATGTGCAGCCCAGCTTGCAGGATACGCAGCCTTTCTCTGTTACAGAGGCTCAGCTCGCCGGATTGCCTGTCATTGTAAGCGGTACGGCAGGTATGCCTGAGATGGTGCAGCCTGAACATACCGGTTGGGTCGTGCCACCGCAGGATGTCGAAGCCCTTAGCGCACTGTTAAATGCCCTTCTGCAAGATGGTGCCACCCGTGCAAAGGTAGGAGCAGCAGCTAAAGCATGGGCTGAACAACATCGATCACTGGACGAGATGGGATTGCACACGCTGCATGTCTACCAGGAAGCCATTCAGTTGGGAGGTCAGAGGATATGACATTGCTCGTCCCCAGTGATTTGTATAATCGTTGGTTCTCCACCCCTGTGTCGACGACACATATTGAGGTAGATTACGCTGTAATGAACGAATTAATGAGGAAGCTGCCCAAAGGGTACGTTTTCCCTGATCCGGCAACCATGCACATTCTCACATCCGAGAAAAATTAGAGTCAAGTACTTTACAAACAGGAACAAATAAGAGGATATTCGTTCGTGCCGCAATCACTTAACGGCAACCGAATACCCTCTTTTTATTGCAGTGAGGTTCATATGTCTAGCATTCGTGATTCCAAGACTTCTAGCCTCTATTTCCAGTAACCGCCAACCTGCAGCAGATTAAGTAAAACGGGCCGATGCTTCGCTTGAACAAGTTCCATCTCGGCTTTTAATGCCTCAAAGTGTTTCTTGGTTCCCATCGATTCATGAACCCGATAACACATCAGTGGCTCATTGTAATAGAACAGCTCATAGAGCGGAAACAGTCTCAACCACATCTCATAGTCATGCGTGTAGCGAAAATTGGTGTCAAATACGCCGAACTTTCGAAATGCATCCATCTCAAGCATTACAGTGCAACCGTTGATTGGGCAACCTTCGGTCAGTACCTGAAGCATCTCCAGACGACTCCCTACTTCTGGTCTCACCGTGTCCATCCATACGCTGTTCGCATCAACATAATGATAAGCCCCGTGACAGAACGAAGCCTTAACGTCAAGCATGAACTTCAGTTGTTTCTCTACCCGGTCCAGCAACATTACATCATCGGAGCTGAGCCAGACAAAGTAATCACCTGTCGCCTGCTTAATTCCCTCGTTTAACGCGGTTGCTGTTCCACCATTCTTTTTTCGAATATAGCGAATGCGATCCATGAATGGTTGCAGCCGCTCCACATGCTTCGTAGAGCCGTCATCCACCACAATGACCTCAATATGCGGATACGTCTGGTGAATGGCGCTGTGAACAGCCTGCTCGATGTACGCGCAATTATAAAAAGGAATGACAATTGATACTTTCGGCTCCATTCGGTCCTCCCCTTTCCCCGCGTGAATAATACCATTCTCCCTATTATATGTAGATAGGTCCGTTAGGTATCAGGCATCTGTTGCATAGCGACGTATAAATTACGCACATGGAGCATTTTGCATCAATCCAAGGAGCGGCTTTCCATCATTAAGATATAGATCGAAATGCATATAAATAAAGAGGGCGTTATTCGGCCAGCTCACGGCCTCCATAACCCCCACCAAAGTTCTTTATCCTCCCATGGCAGCAATGCGCTGCAACAAAGGCTCCCGATATCTGGACCATACCATAGAGGCCTCTCGGCCGATGGCATCCGCGTGACGTACCGTCCCCATTCCCCCGTGCCGACGATATGCCGTAAGCGATTCATTCAGATATGGAAAACGATGGCCGTTCAGCAGAATACGCATCCATAGATCCAAATCATGCGTATAAGGCAATAGTTCATCGAACAGACCCACCCCACTAAACAGATCCCTGCGGATCATCACGGTACAGCCGTTCACCGGATTGCCGTTTACGAAGAGGCGCAGCCAATCCGGTTCGGCCATCGCTTGAGCTCCACCGTTCAGCTTGGTCACTGTAGAGTGCTCATTAATGTAATTAAAGTTGGTATGTGAGATGAGCGCATTCTCCCGTTGCATAAATTCAACCTGATGACGAATCTTATCTGGATATAAGAGGTCATCTGAACTCAGCCAGGCGATATAGTCCCCGGAAGCATGACGAATGCCGTGATTCAGAGCCGAAGCTGTACCACCGTTGCTTTTGCCAAGAACATAAATGTAGGGAAGATACGGCTGAAGCAGTTCTTCATTCTGGGTAGAGCCATCGTTGACGATAATGATCTCCACATCGGTATATGTCTGGTTCAGTGCACTCTGGATCGCTTGAGGTACATAAGGATCATTGTAAAACGGAATGACAATGGACACGCTCGGATTCATGTAGTCGCCCTCCCCTGCTGAGTACGAACATCGCTCAGAATGTCCTGAAGAGATTGGGTAAATGGAATCAGCGGCTGCCAGCCCAACTTGCGCAGTGCCGAGAACTCCTCCTGATCTCCCGCCCCGTCCGGCCCGGAAGAAGCTCCGTCCCAGCGTACCGGCACCTCCGCTTCGGTCATGGTTAGCAGCGTATCCGCAATCTCTCCGAGGCTGCGCTCCGTGCCCGATACAACCGGATATACGTTGCCCGTTGTGCCTTGAACAAGCAAGGTTGCATAGGCCTGGACTGCGTCCCGCACATCTAGAAAATCACGGGTATTATCCCGGCCGGATAGACGAAAGGCCTCCGTCTTACCTTCCTGTTCACAGGCAACAATATGACGTGCCAGCAGCGAACATATGCCCGTTGAAGGGCCTGCCCCGATCAGATTCCCCGGCTCGGCCAGCATAATCTGCTGTCCAAAAAGAGACATCCATGATAGAGATACCATTTCCTCTAATGCTTTGCTGAGACTATACGGGTGCGGAGGCTGCGGTGGCCGACCGGGTTCAGGAGTATACTTTAATCGGGAGCCCACAATAACGGTCCGTGCCGCCGGACAGCTTCTTAGTGCATCCAGCAAATAGAGAACAGCCATCACATTAGTCTCTAGCACCAGCAGCGGATTGGACCACGAATCGGGCACGGAATTTTTACCTGCAAGATGCAGCACATAATCCGGCTTCACCTCTTCAATCAGAAGGCGGACTTGCTGCTTATCGTTAAGATCACAGACATGTACAGCCACACCATCGCCAAACGAATGTATCCCTGCCCGCCTGACCACTGCTGCGACTGCCGTACCGGCTGCCTTGAAATAAGCAACCGCATGCCGTCCAGTGAAGCCAGAAGCACCCGTGATCAGTACCTTTTTGCCAGTTAGCTCTGCTCCATCCATAATGCCAGCTCCTTCAGCATCGTAGAATAATCCGGAAGGTCTGTCTTCACATCCTCACGTGTGGAAACTAACGTGCGGTCCTGCACAACGCTATCATCGGGTAAGATAACAACATCCTGTTTATCCCATATCTGCTTGAACAGCACAAGCAGGTCATGCTTGCTGACAGGCACCGGATGAGCCAGATGGATTAGACCACTGACCGGAGATGCCAGATAATGATCTACCCATTTGGCCAGTTCAAGGGTGGTCACCCCATTCCAGAAGACGCGTGTATATCCGCCAACCTCACCTGTGCAGGACATGAACCAATGCATCAGACCAATGCCGCCTTTCCGAATTTCGGGTCCTATAATGGACGTACGGATCGTCAGATGACCCGCATCCTGAACTTCACCCAGTGCTTTCGTGATTGCATAGGCAGATGTTCCATCGGTAACATCATCCTCCCGGTACGCCCCCCGGTCCCCACTAAACACACAATCTGTACTGATGTGGATCAGACGTGCACCGATCGTGTCAGCGATCCGCCGCAAACGATGCGGCAGAAATCCATTAATATGATAAGCGGTAATTTTGTCTTCATCTGCAAAACTGTTCAAAACACCCACCGCGTTAACGATGACATCCGGGTGCACCACCTCCACCAGACGGTCGACCATAAAGCAGTCATTTACATCCAACAGAAGACCATTAGGGTCCGATACATCTCGGGTCGTATAGAAGACGCTGTGGACGCCTTGACGGCGGAAATAGTCGACCATAATATGGCCGGCCATTCCGTTTCCCCCAAGTATCAACAACTTCATGACAGGAACCCTCCGCGTTGCAGAATGTCACGAATCTCCTGTTTGGTCATTAGCTGATGCTCGGAACTGAAGCTGCTGAAGGATACTGGAGGACAGTTCGTATAATGCTCCTTCAACCCCGGTATGCCGAGTGTAGGCAAGATCACCAAGTATTGCTCATCGTATACCACTGTGGTCATGCTCTCGAATTCACTCATCAGAATCTCGTGAATCTTCTCACCTGGCCGAGTACCACGCTCCACAATGGAGACATTCTCCACACCTGAATCCTCAATCAGAACTTCTGCCAGATCTACGATTTTGCACGTTGGCATCGTCATGACAAAAATCTCACCACCGACACTTTCCACCGAAGCTTTGAACAGCAAAGTAATCGCATCTTTCAGCGTGAGAAAAAATCGAGTCATTTTCATATCCGTGATGGAAACTTGACCTTTGGATCGAATCTGATTTTTGAATAAGTGCACGACACTGCCGTTCGTTCCAAGTACATTGCCACCACGTACGGTGACAAACCGCGTATTGCTGTGAAGCAGATTGGCATATACGATCAACTTCTCACCAATCGCTTTCGTCATGCCGTAGAAATTGGATGGATTGGCGGCCTTGTCGGTCGAGATGTAAATGACTTTTTCTACATTATTTTCAATCGCAGCTTCGATGACATTTTGTGTTCCGATCACATTGGTTTTGAGTGCTTCATAAGGTTGGTCTTCACACACCGGCACATGCTTGAGCGCTGCGAGATGAAATACATAATCCACATGTTGACATGCAACGGTTAAGGCATCCTTGTCTCGAATATCACCAATACGAAAATGAAGACGCGGGTCTTCGAATTCACGACTCATCGCCACTTGGCTGGACTCATTCCGGGAGTAAACGATAATCTCCTTGGGCTGCTGGGGCAGCAGTTGAGCCACAAGTTCATAACCCCATGATCCCGTACCGCCAGTCACGAGTATACGCTTATTTTCAAACATGCAATTTCCCTCCAAGCAGAAATTTGACCACTTTACTGGATACATCGGTTGCTTTGTAGCCTTGTGGACAATCCCAGTCGTTTGACATTTCGGTCATTACTTTCACACAGCCCGCAATACGCTCCGCATCCAGACCTGAGACCACGTTGCTGCCGCAATCCACCGTCTCCGGTCTTTCTGTCGTGCGACGCATGGTTACCGTTGGCACACCCATGATGCAGCACTCCTCCTGTACGGTACCACTATCCGTAAGTGCACAGCGAGCATGTCGCTCCAGCATCACGAAGTCGAAAAAACCGAATGGTTCGTGAAATTCCACCAGCGGGTGCATCTCCAGTTGCAGATGCTCGGCGATTCGAATAGCCGTTCGAGGGTGAATGCTGCATATGACTCGCATGGCATGTTCTTCAGCAACCTGGTTCAAACCTTTCATAATCTCCAGCAAATGAGGAGGGTGATCCACATTCTCCGCCCGGTGGGTCGTAACCAAAAAATATTGCCCGGACTTCAGCTTCAATTTCTTCAGTATTTTGCTGGAACTTACCTGTGCGTCGTAGTGACGCATCACTTCATAGATCGGGTTGCCTGTCAGCACAATTCGGCGACTAGGTACCCCTTCACTAATCAGATGTTTCTTACTCTGTTCGGTATACGGCATATTAATGGTGGAAATGGCGTCGATAACCCTGCGATTTTTCTCTTCGGGCACATCCAGGTCAAAGCATCGATTGCCTGCTTCCATATGAATGACGGGTATGCCCATCCGTTCAGCCAGAACAGCACATAATGCACTGTTCGTATCGCCGAGCAGCAGCACTTTATCCGGTTTCTCCTGATTTAATAAATCTTCCATTTGCGTAAACATCGAGGATAACTGTCGACCCAACGAGGCCGCTTCATCCTGAAGGACGTAGTCCGGCGCACGCAAGCCCATTTCCTTGAAGAAAAGACCGCTGAGACTTTCCGTGAAGTTCTGTCCCGTGTGTACCAGAATATGTTTGGACGCGTACTGGTCCAGCTTGGAAATGATCAGGCTGAGCCGTATAATTTCAGGTCGCGTACCCAGCACCGTCATGATCTTCATCGTAATCCCTGCCTTCATCGTCTATTGGATAATCTCCGGCGAACCCGGCTTCGTTTGGCTTTGCCAGGCGCACGTTTGCGAACAGTCGGTTGCACCACGCGCACACGTTGTTTCCTCTTTTTGCTTGCCTTCAGCTTCCTCCTGCCTGTTCCCATTCCTCGTTTCATTCGGTCACGGATCCTGCTGCGGTGGGTTGAATGCGGGTAACGACTTCGTCCTGATCTATGGCTTGAGCGAGGTTCTGTATCTTCATGAACAGGCTGACCTATGGCAAGCGGAGGCAAGGGCGAGAGTGGCAACGCCTGAATCACAGTCAATGGGAACAATCGTGCCCGAACCGAAGCCGGTTCCAGAATCAGCACGGTTCGCAAACGACCCTCACCCCATGCGTACACTGGACCATTCGGAGGCTGAATGTACGGAAACCATCCGGGAAAACGAATCAACCACTGTGTCACCATCGTATGCAGCTTTGCCCTGTAGGTTTCAATACCGTACAGCTTTTCCGCTTCTGTCCGATTACGCCAACCGGTGTCGGAGGCCAGTTCAGGATCATTCAGCAGAGTTGTTGCCAGAGTAGTAAGCGCCTGAGAATCCCCGGCCGGGGCCAAAAATGCACCGCTGCCTACCGATTCCAACAATTCCTTGAGTCCGCCCTGGGCAAAAGCGATAACCGGTTTGGCGAAATAAAGCCCCTCCAGCGCGGTCATGCCAAATCCTTCTTTGACCATGCTCGGAATGACCACCATGTCCATAGCCGTATAGGCTAGAGATACATTCTCTTCAAACGGCGTAAAGGTAAATCTGCGATAATAACCGGATTTTTTCACCCGTGATACACATTCGTCATAGTACTTTTTGTCCGCTGATGTACCAATAATCCAGAAACGGCAGCGCGGATGGGTTTCACACAATTGCAAAGCCATATCCACAAAAGGTTTCAGACCTTTGGCATCATATATGAAGGAAGAGATGTAACCGATACAGATCTGTGATGGCTTAAAACCAAGCTCTTTGCGTTTGCGTTCCCTCAAGTGAACCCATCGCTCCGGGTCCGGTAAGGCCGGGTCCCAGGTTGGGGAGATCACGGTTAATTTGGCACTCATGCCGGCTTGTTTGAATGGTGCTACTGCACTTTCGGATATGCCTATGATCCAATCGGAGTAACGCTCAATCATCTGTACAGCTTCGTTTGTATGTTCATTCAACGCAATAATCTCGGTAATCTTCCAGATCACCGGAATTTGCAGAGACTTCGCTGCTACGGCAGGCATCACATTGACACAGGTATTCGTTAACACCAGATCAGGTGCAGTCTCCCTGATGAGGGAGACCACGTCCTGATAAGCTGGTTTATGGCGAAGCTGTTCTGCATCCGTTGCAATCCCCCGGTAAGGTGTGTACACACCGTGAAGCATCGGCAGGAAGCATACTTTGACCTGGATATCGAATCTCCGTGCAAGTCCGGCAAGCTTTCCTTCCTGAGGAACCACGAGTACACAATCAAAGATGGAACCCATCTCCCTCATAAAATGAAGCAACAGCTTCTCCGCACCCGTAATGCTGCGGGTGTTGCACACATGGGAAAACAACATGAGTTTGGGTTTAGTCGCCATGGCCGCACGGACCCTGAATACGAATATGCAGGGTTCTGTGCACACCTCCTTCCGGACAAGATTAAGGGAATATAATGCTCAATATTTCGTTGATTCTTTTGCCATACGTGTGATCCTTCAATGTCCGTTCCAGCCCTCGAAGTGCAATTTCACGGCGCTCTTTCTCATGAGTGAGGTAGTATTCAACCTTATCGAGCAACTCCTGAGGGGAAGAGTAGGTCTCGATCTCCACACCCGGTTTATAGAAACGTGCCAGGTCATCCCGCGCATCGGTCAATTGAAGGGTCGTAGACGCCGCAATTTCAAATGTTCTCGGATTCGGGGAGGCTGGTGAAATTTTAACATGGTTGTTGTTAACGGAATCGTCTTCATGGGAGCGGTGAAGGTTGATGACAATTTTAGTGCCGTTATAGACATCATTCGTTTCCTGCGGACTCATCCAGCGACCCAGTTCGATCTTCTCACCGTAAGCAGCATAGTCTGGCAGGCGATCCCACCAGATGCCATTAAATACGGTATTGTGTGACATCAGCTGTGCCATGATCGGATTGAAGAAATACACCCGGTTCCAGTAGGCCGATCCGATAAAACTGACATCCCGGTGTAATGCAGATGGTGTGGTGATTGGGAAGTAATGATTAGTGAATGCAGCAAAGGGCAGGTAGTGAACGGAAGGGCAGCCGTTTTGTCGATACAACTCGACACAGTTCAGTTCCAATGTGAACACATGATCGAAATGCTGTACTGTCTCAAGCGTCATATCCGTATAGTACGGATCATCCGTGAGCCAAATTGCCGTCTGAATGCCTGCTTGGCGAATCGCATCGAGATGTTCCAGCGGAATATCCATACCATCCAGCACAAGCACCAGGTCAGGACGGGTTTGCAACGCAATTTCGGATACAGGCTGACGTGGATCGGAAAGAGTTACCTGGGCAACCATGCCCTGCAATGTTGCCATGATGGCTTCGTCCAGTGGGGAATATGGGAATCCTTTACCCGAAGATACATACAGCACGTGAAGCTGCCGGAAAGGCAATGGCTCCTGTGCACAATTGACGATATAGTTGGCACGGCCACGTAAATATCCTTCTTCCTTGCCCGCATCATATCCGGCATGTTGCCCGTTTTTGCGTGCTTGGTCAGCCAGACTGAGCACTGGTGCATGAGACTTTCTCGTTTTACGGTGTTTGAGAGACATACCGCCACTCCTTTTATTTTTGGGATAGGGTTTTCTAACGCTGTTGCCCTGCAGAAAGAGAATTTACACGTGCTCCAGCAGCTGAGCAATACGACGAGTGAACGTATGCTGGTTCAGTGTGGTAAGCAGCCCTCGCCAAGCCAGGGCTCGCCGTTCCTCTTCATGGTGCAGATAATATTTGATTTTGCGCTGAAGTTCAGCCGCGGTTGTAAAGGTCTCGATGTCATATCCAGGCCGGTAGTAACGTGGCAGATCATTGCGTGCATCCGTTATCTGCATCGTGCCACAGGCGCTGATCTCATACGTCCGCGGATTAATGGAATGGCCTTGGAGATGATGCGTATTGCGATTGTCTTCCCCATTCTCGCAAGTCCGGTGTACGTTAATCACGATTTTGGCGCCATTGTAATAATCCACTGTCGCTCCAGGATCAATCCAGCCTTCATGGATGAATCGGCCCAGGATGTCGGAGCGTTTCAGCCGGTTCCACTGGCTGCCGGCAATGAATACCTTTTTGTCCGCCAGAAAAGGAGCCAGCTCATCGAACAGTGCAATTCGGTTCCAGAATCCGGTGCCGATAAAACAAATGTCATACTGATGCTGCGGCGCCGTACGCCTTGGTTGAAACATTCCCGGGTTCACTGCCAGCGGCATATAGATCACCCGACCTGCTCCATGTGCAGTATAGAACGGCACGGCCGCTTCCTCATGCGTGAACACGACATCGTAATGCTGACAGATGGTTGTCGTATCTTCGGTAAAATACGGGTCATCCACAAACCATACTGCTGTTCGTATTCCAAGTCCCCTTATGCCATTCACCTGTTCCAGATGATCGGGAGGAAATACGTGTAGTCCATTCATGACCAGCACCAGATCGGGCATGTGCTGGCTGGCTTCCTGCAGCATGTTTGCCGGCGATCCGACAACACATTCACGAACAGATTGCTGCAAGGCTCCAATGACGCCTTCATCGATGGCATCGAATCCTTGCGGAATGTACAGCACTTTCATATTCCGCACGGTCGGCTCAAACATCTGCACTCGCTCCATCATGGCCTGACAGCCGCCAAATCTGCGGCCTTCTGCATATCCGCCACGGTAAGCTATCTCCGCTTCTGTAGGCGGCCGGTGTCGTCGTTTTGCCACATCCTTCACCCTGTCTTCCTTCAGGAGATTCCACTTTCAGATTCTCCCCGAGATTGGTGTTCCCTCTAAAGGATATGCCCCGGGGTCAGATGCATCATGGACGGGTGTCCTGCAAGGCGCAAAATTGGCGTCTGCCCTCCACAACCGCCTGCACGGGCATGTCCGCTTTTGCAGCGATACAAATAACCCGGAGGGATCCGTCCCCCCGGGCAATCGTCATACACTGGACATGCATCTATAGTCATCCGAAAATGTACCCTACTCTGTTATTGCGCTTTGTAAGCCAACTGATGTCCGTCCTCGAATCCCTTGGCGAAACCCGCGTTGAATCCCTCGTTGTACGCCTCGTTGTACCCCTGGCTGTACGCGCTGTCCGGGTTCGGATCGGTAGGGGTAGCCGGGACGACAGGTTGTGCGGGCTTCACACTCCGGTGCCGTCGTACCGCACGTTTCTTTTTTTTGAGCCACGCACTGCGTCCTTTGAGGGTACGTTTGTGAAGCACACGTTTGCCTTTTACCGCACGCAGTTTACGGATTTTACGCAGACGGGCCCCGCGAGCAAGCAAAGCTCTTTTGGTTCTCAGACGTATTTTTTTCTTCTTTAACATGTCAACATTCCTCCTGTATGTTCCGGACCATGCGTATCGCATATCCAGGGTCTTTGAGCCATGGCACACCAGGCTCCCCATGCTGGATTCGGGCCAGCCTTATCCCCGTAACCATCCGGGACATCTCCTCTTGATAACGGCTTAGCAAACGAATGTTCTCGGCCAGACTGCGGGCGGATACTTCCGAGTGGGCAGACACGCTGGCCACACTGTCCAGAATGCGGGCGAGCGCCTGCTGACTGTGTGCAATGGACTCAATGAGGGACAGTTTCGCTTCCTGCTCACGCCGCAACAGACTCATTTTCCGAGATCCCCCATATCCATGCCGCCAAACATGCCACCGTCCATGCCGCCTTCTTCACCATCGTTCTGCACCATGATGGCCTTCAGGTTGTTGCATAATCCGGTTTCCATTCGGGTCAATCCTTCTAGTATTTCCACCAGTTGATCATGCATTTTGAGTGGCTCTGCCACCTGATCGCTATGCGTCAGAAAAGACTCACCATTCAAATGATTTAACGCCCAGTTCCTTACCTTCTCGGCTTCAATCGCCTTGGCCTCCAAAATCAGGGCAATATTCCACTGCATCTTGGCTGCTGCATCCAGCATCAGTATGAGACTTTGTTCTCTGCTCATGTCCATTCACCCGCCTTCCGGGCTTATTCTTCCTCTTGACCCGCCATCTCCCGCATCACCTGAGTCAGCGTTTCGGCTACGGCTTCTTCCAAGTCTGCCAGGCCTCCCAAATAGGAGATGATGCTTTTGTTGATTTGTCCCGAGCTATCCAGCAGACCGTCAACGCCATCCAGCTCCGGTTCGATATCCGGCAAATGATTGATGATTTCAGACATGCGCACAGCGACTTGACGTTTGGCATCCAGTACACGTGCAACCTGCTGGTGAGAATGTGCAATATGTGTGAGTATTTCATCGATTTTGCTCTGCATGGTCCTCCTCCTTACCGTCACGGCCTGCTTCACCCATAGAAAAACCCGGCCTATCAGCATTTGCCTGCTACAGCATATGCCGGGCCGGGATCGTCAGTTACTCCAGCTTGCGCCTATATCGTCAGATGACATAACTCCAATCGGAAGAGTATCGACTGAGGAATTGGCGGGTACGTTCCTGTTTGGGCCGCACAAACACTTCCTCCGGTGTGCCTTCTTCCACTACGGAACCCCCATCCATGAATACAACTCGATTTGCCACCTCACGGGCAAAACCCATTTCATGGGTGACAACAATCATGGTGATGCCTTCCTGGGCAATCGATCGAATGACCGACAGCACCTCACCTACAAGTTCAGGATCAAGCGCCGAGGTTGGTTCATCGAACAGAATTACCTCTGGATTCAGTGCCAGCGCCCGAGCAATGCCTACCCGCTGCTGTTGTCCACCTGACAACATGCTGGGATACTCATTAATTTTGGCGGACAGGCCCACTTGTTCAAGTACACGCAAGGCTCGTTCACGAGCATCGGCTTTGGACATTTTCTGAGCGATGATTAATCCTTCAGTTACGTTATCCAGTACCGTTTTATGTTTGAACAGGTTATAGTGCTGGAACACCATCGCCGTTTTTCGCCGCAACTGCACAATGTCATGTTTGCGGGCATGCTTGCAGTCTACGGTTAATCCGCTGATCTGTACCTTGCCCTCATCGGCACGTTCAAGAAAATTCACACAGCGCAGCAATGTCGTTTTGCCGGACCCGCTCGGTCCAAGAATGGCAACAACATCCCCCTGCTCCACAGTCAGATCAATACCTTTCAACACTTCCTGCTGACCAAAAGATTTGTGTATATTCGTCAGTGATATCATGACACCCCTCCTTTGCTGTACACGGCAACTCTGCGTTCCAGCAAAGCTGTAATCCGTTCGACAATCACCGTCAGACCCCAATAGATCAATGCGGCAGCAATGAAAGCCTCCAGAAATTTCAGACTGACCGAAGCCACCACATCCGCTTTCCCGAGAATATCCATCTGTGATACGGTAAACGCGAGTGTTGATCCATGCAGGAAACCAACAAACATACTGCACAGATTCGGCAGAACCGCACCCACCGCCTGCGGTAAAATAATGCGTCTCATTGCCTGGGAGGTACTCATGCCCACGGCATGTGCAGCTTCCATCTGCCCAGTGTCCACTGCAAGAATACCGGAACGGATAATCTCGGACATATAAGATCCGGCAGTCAACGAGAAGGCGATGAGCACGAACACCAGAATGGGGATGGAGGAAGACTGAAAGGCCCAGCCGTACCGGGCAGCCAGTTTGTCGATGATCAACGGAATCCCGTAATAGATTAGAAACAAGTGCATCAGCATCGGTGTCCCCCGAAAAAACGAAACATAGAAATCAGCGATCCGGTAGACCCAGGGAACCTTATAGATTCGAATTAAAGCAGTAACCAGACCAATGCCAAAGCCTGCGATCAACGGTACAATCGTAATGACGAGTGTTAGTGGCAATGCCTTTAGAATCTGGAAAAAAGATGTGTAGATAAAGTTGAAATCAATAGACATTCGCTCACCCCGCTATTCGTTTCAGGCGTTCAGCTCTAACCACTGGCCCAGGGACTTCTTTCTTACGTTCGTGACGCTGGAGTCTGCGCTCTGCGATAGCAAACCCTTTTTCAAGGACAAGCACGATAACATAGTAAACAATCGACAGACTAATATACACTTCAAGTGCATGCGATGTAGCCGAGATCAGCGTTTGCCCCCTGCCCACCATGTCCATGACCCCAATCGAGAAAGCAAGTGACGTATCCTTTAACGAACCAATCAACGTATTCGCCATATTTGGAAAAGCAACGATGAGCGCCTGCGGAACCACAATTCGCCGAAACGACTGAAACGTGGTCAAGCCCGCCGCATATGCTGCTTCCGTCTGGCCCTTGTCCACACTGCGCACAGCTCCGCGAAAGATTTCGGCAAAGGACGCTGCATCACTTAACGCATAAGTCACGATGACAAATACCAGCGGATCGGTCCTGGACAGATCGACTCCTATAGGCTTGAGCAATTCAGGTAATCCGTAGTAGACCAGAAACAATTTGATGAGAATCGGTGTGCCCCGCATGAAAGAGACGTACAGGGTCGCGAGCTGGCTCAGCACCGGAATCCGGTATAACCTCGGGACCGCCAGAAGTACACCGCCCACCAAACCGAACACAATGGAACCGCCCAGTACAATCAGTGTAATATGCAAATATCGCAGCAGTTCAGGGACGAAATCCAGAACCAATGACAGATCGAATGATTTACCCATAACCGTCGCTCACCTTTCTCAACGAACTATTCCTCAACCGTGTAATCGGCTCCCAGCCACTCTGTGCTCAATTTGCTCAATGTTCCATCTTCCTTGATTGATTTGAGCGCTTCATCAATTTTTGTTTTGAGCTCTTCCTCATCCTTGTTCAGAATGAAATACACTTTGGAATTGGACAGAGCCTCTCCCACAGTCTTTAACTGTGCATCCACCACTTTATTTTGATAATCGATGGCAAACTGCGTGCTGATAGTTGCATCCACCCGGCCTGTTTTGATCTGAGTATTCGTATCTTCCCCTGCTCCGGAATACACAATGTCGATGGCATTTCCATTCGCTGCATTCCATTTCTCAGCCAGTACAGCCGCATTACTCGTAGCGCCAACAATCAGTTTTTTACCTTTCAGATCCTCGATGGATTTTACATCCTGGTTTTTCTCGCTTACAACGATTTTATTAGGGAAAATGTTATATGCCTCGTCATTAAAAAGGAACTTGGCCTGTCTCTCTTCATTCACTTCCATTTGGTGAGCGATCAGGTCTATTTTCTTCGTTTCAAGACTAAGCAGCAGGTTTTTAAATTCCATTGTACTGAACTCGAATTCATATTCAGGCAATCGTTTATCAATCTCGCGGATCAGTTCTACATCGTACCCCGTCAGCTTGCCATTCTCATCAATAAAGCAAACATTCGGGAATTGAGTACCTGTACCCACAATGATCTTCTTCACTTTATCTTGACCGGACGCAGATGCGGAATCCGATTCATTCGATGCATTGCCTGAACTGCAACCCGCCAGTACCACCAACATAGTAATGAACAGCAATGCTGTCCGGAATTTCTGAATCCCCCATTGATTAACCATTCCCGATCTCCTCCACAGGCTGTTATTTCAGCCAATATGATGTGTACTCCCATTCCTCATCTTTGATTTAACTAACCATTCACACTTGTATAGTCGGAATTAGGTTGAACAAAGAATAGCATCGTATGTCATACCTAGGCAATATATATGTTAATAGGACATCCTGATAACGTTATAGAACTTCTCTATGCTTCACCCGTTCCCTGATCCAAAAGTAAACCAAAAGAAGCGATCCCCCAACCAGGCTGGGGATCGCTTCTTCAATTGCAGATCATATTAAATTCAAATACGCATCTATCTGCGACTAGCCCATTTAATTTTACGAGCTACTTCTATACGCTGCAGTTGCAAGAGTCCGATTCGTTCTTCAAACTTCTTGCGTTCATCCGTTGAATGGGCCGCGTGAATCTGGTGGCAGAGACCTGTTAGTTTACTGTTGATATAATCAAATCTCATCCATAATTCTTCTTCAGGTGTGCGCTGCTCCGCTTCCGGCTGAAATATTTTGAGCTGGTGGATAAGGGACTGCTGCCATTCCTGATCCTCGATTTGGATGGCAAAATGCAAAAGATCCAGATAGTCGTCGATTTGCAACGATATACCGCAATCAGGTTTCGTATTCATTAGTCGTCTCTCCTTATTTCAGTTCTTGGCTGGAATCAGTTAGTTCTATTTTACAGGATAGAGCATGGTTTAGGCGAGTCCTGAAACGAGTAAAATTGGAAAAAGTTTTGTCATTTTTACATATAGAAGCTTTCGATGGGCTTATAGACAGATCTGATTCGAGAATTATATTCCAACCATGAATTTCATGATAAAATAACACCAAAATATTAAACCAACTTAACAGGTTGGAATAGTTAATTTTCATAGAAGGGATTGATCGACCATGACCGAACAATACCGATTGGCAACACTTGAAGATGCCGAACAATTGCAGGCTGTTACCGTTGATGCCTATGAAACGATTCGGGCCCTGAACATTCCTTTTCCAGCCGGACACGCTACACTGGAAGTTATACAGAATAATATTGTACAGCATGAATGCTATATTCTTGAAAAAGCCGGAGAAATCATTGCCACGGTTACCCTTGATCGAGCCGAAGATGTACAGCGGCAAGCCATCAGCCCCTATCCTTTCATCCGCTGGTTCGCGGTAAGTCCGGCCCATAAAAGCCAGGGCTATGGCTCTAAACTATTGGATTGGGTTGAGCAACATATCATTCTACAGAAGCTTGATGCTCCTGCCGTATTTCTGGCAACGGCGACCCGCCATCCCTGGCTTGCTCCCATGTATGAACGGAGGGGATATGAACCTTTTCATCACAAAACGGTACAGACACCTGAACGGCAGGAAGAGATTGTATTTATGGTCAAAACGCTCGACCCTTCCCGTTATGAGACGCCTTCTGTTCAAACAGGCTGAACAAATAGCGGCTTGGACGAACGTAAACATACATGATATACGATATACGCCGCCTGTGTAAATGAAAACCCGCTCCGAGGAAAGATTCCTTGAGCGGGTTTTTGAATGCTAATCCTTATCGCTTTCACTTTATATAGCCCGCATCATGCCTTCCCGTCGCGCGGCTGTCTGGTTAAGAGCAGCATGATAAACGAAATGATAATAATAGAGCCGGTCCACATCCAGGCCATCGTCTGATTGCCCGAATCCACAGCAACATAGATCGCAGTGGGTACGGTTTGCGTTTTGCCCGGAATATTACCTGCGATCATGAGTGTGGCCCCGAATTCCCCCAGTGCACGAGCGAAACCCAGGATGAACGCCGTCATCAACGCTCTCCCTGCAAGCGGAAGTGAGATATAACGAAATACCTGCCATTCATTCGCTCCGATGGAGCGGCCTGCATCTTCCAGATCCTTATCAATCCCGCTAAAGCCGGATTTCATCGTCTGATATACCAATGGGAAAGCCACCACCACCGAGGCAATCACGGCAGCCCACCAGGAGAAAATGACAGGTGCGGAAAAGATGGCTTCAATCCACTGTCCGAGCAGGCTCTTACGGCCCAGTAACACGAGTAAGATGAATCCGACCACGGTCGGCGGAAGCACAAGCGGAAGCATAAATGCCGTTTCTAGAAAAATTTTGCCACGGAACGAGGTACGCGACATCTTCCAGGCCACAGCGATGCCAAACACTGCTGCGATCACACTGGACAGCAACGCAACTTGAAGAGAAAGACGAACCGGTGGCCAGAATACCGCCCAGTCTATTGCGCTCACATTCATTTCGGAATGGAGAACCCGTATTTAGCAAATACATCAAGCACTTCAGGCGTTTGCAAATACGTGTAGAATTGTTCTGCTTCTGTCCGATGCTTCGTACCTTCAATAATCCCTACTGGATAATTGGCTGGTGTATAGCTGTTCTTGTCCACTTCAAAAGCAATTTTCACCTGATCAGAAGTGAGTGCATCCGTTTTGTACACAAACCCCGCATCCGCATTGCCTGTTTCTACATATTGCAGAACCTGTCTGACATCCTTGCCCTGTACAAGCTTACCTTCCAACTGATCCCACAGTTTGGCATTGGTCAGTGCTTCCTTCGCATAGGTTCCTGCAGGCACACTTTCCGGTATACCAATCGCTACGGTCTTGATAGAATCAGCCGTCAGATCCTTCTCGCTTGTTACGGTATCTGAACGATCCGCTGGAATGATGGCTACCAATGAATTTTGGAGCAAATTCGTCTGATCACCGGATGCAATCAGCTTCTCATCCACGAGCGCGTTCATATTTTTGGTCGCAGCCGATACAAAAACATCTGCTGGCGCGCCTTGTTCAATTTGCTGTTGTAATGCACCGGATGCACCAAAGTTGAAGTTAAGCTCCACATTGGGATTCGCGGCTTCAAAGTTCGTTTCAATTTCCTTCATGGCATCCGTGAGACTGGCTGCCGCTGAGATCGTTAGCTCCACCTTTTCCTGAGGATCTGTTGCCCCAGCCGTTGAACTCTCACCTGATGTCGCTGGTGTTGTACCCGTTTGTTCCATTGCTGTGGATGTATCTTTACTGTCTGTGCTTGCACCACAACCGGCCAATACGAGAGCCAGTCCAAGTGACATACTCCCCAACACATATCCAATACTCTTTTTCATCTACTTCTCCCCCGATGTTATGTTTAGTTATAACTAGATATAATTAATTATATTTCATTATACATAAGATCATTGAAATAGGAAGGTAGTCTTTGACGTGTCTGTTGATGGGCAAGCCATCGATAGCTGAATTGTGGTGGGCGAGTTTATCCTCTCTGGCTGTTAATGGTATAGTACAAGAGACCCCAGCGTTTATCCGGGATGATAAGCGTTGATGAACGAAACGTTATATGATCTGTACCTTGAAGGAGGATCTTCACTGATGACGGAGGAGCAATCCTATACCACCGAAGAAATATCCAAGCTACTCAAAATATCCAAACTGACGGTCTACGATCTGATTAAAAAGGGAGACCTCGTCGCTTATCGCGTCGGCAAACAAATGCGTGTTGACGCCACCGATCTGGAGGCTTATAAACAGCGCTCCAAGCAGCTTCAATCGCCAGCGCACCGGGCCGCTGTGGATTCAGTTCACCCCACTGAATCTCATTTCGGGACGGGAAGTGATCCGACCAATCATGTCGTTCATTCCGCTGCAAATGCTTCGCCTCTATCCAGAGGGACATTCGCAGCCTTTACCTCCATGACGGGCAATCCTTCGCCAGCCCATTCGGCCCGTCATCTGGTCATTACAGGACAGGATGTCAGCCTCGATATTCTCATGCGATATATGGAAAAGCACACACGGGATATTCGTCCACTGCGTTCGTTCATGGGCAGTCTCGATGGCTTGATCTCCATGTACAGTGGGGAATCCGATCTGGTCAGTACCCATCTGCTGGATGGAGATACAGGAGAATATAATCTGCCCTACATTCGCAAAATCCTGATTGGCTGGTCATATGTCGTCGTGAATCTGCTAACACGGCCTGCCGGGCTGTATGTGCAACGAGGTAACCCGCGGGGCTTGCAAAACTGGACAGATCTGAAGCAGCCTGAGCTGCGATTGGCTAACCGGGAGAAAGGGTCGGGTGCACGTGTATTACTGGATGAACAATTGCGTCTGCATGGTATCCCTGCTTCCCAGCTGATTGGGTATGACGTGGAAGAAACCAGTCACATGGGTGTAGTTGCCAAGGTCAGTTCCGGCGAAGCCGATGTAGGGATCGGCAGCGAGAAGGCTGCACGACTTGTCGGTCAGGTTGATTTTATTCCACTTGTTCAGGAACGTTACGATCTGGTCATGCTGAAGAAACAAGGGAACGAAGCGTGGATAGAATCAGTACTGCGCATTCTGCAATCACCGGAATTCAGGCAGGAACTGCAATCATTTGATGGGTATGATGTATCCCGAACGGGTGAAATTTTGTATGAAGTCTAGTGCAATGGCACTTGGATTGCTCATAGGATCGCTAAAAAAAACAGAAGAACCGCCGCTGAAGCTCTGACGGTGGTTCTTCTGTTTTCTCTTCATATTGTAAAGTGATATAAAATAAAATGAATTCCTTATCCCTCACACTATCGTTATCTCGACTTGTCATATACGATACGAGCTACGGCATCATGTTGATGAATGGACTCTTCATTTTTGCAGTCTACCTTAAATTTATTGACCCAGTGCTTCTCATACAGATCTGCCGCCACCAGCCTGACGATATCTTCCACAAATCGCGGGTTCTCATATGCACGTTCCGTGACCCGTTTCTCATCAGGCCTTTTGAGTATGGGGTAAAGACAGCTACTTGCATTGGATTCCGCCACATTCAACAGCTCTTCCTTCCAATAGCCCGGCAGCGCTTCTCCCGGGTTGGCTTGTACCTGGATACGCAATAACCCCCGCTGGTTGTGCGCGCTATATTCGCTGATCTCCTTTGAACATGGGCATAACGTCGTGACCTGTATATGTAAACCTGTTCTCAGAACAGGAGATTTTCCAGCTTCCCAGATGACATGAACCGTAGCCAAAGAATGATTTAGTCCAGACAAACCGGTTACGGGGGCGGTTCGTTCGTAGAACCAGGGATAGGTCACTTTCAGCTCTGCCTTCGCCTGATTCATCTGTTCGGCCATCTGCTGCGTCAGCGCAACGAGATCCGGAATCCGGTCACTTAACCCTTCACCGCGACTGTGCTGAAGCTGCTCCATCAAGCGGCTCATGTTAATGCCTTTCGATTCGCGATCCAGCGAAGTCGTCAGCCGGAACGTTCCGATGCTGGACAATCGAACGGGATCTTTGGCCGAAATGACATCCAAAGGATACTTCACCTGATCAATACCGACTTGCTGCAGCTCAAATAGAAAATCATTTTTGCTATTCTGCAAATCTTGCATCTCTTCTTTCCGTACAGGCTTACCTCCCTGTATCGGATCAACGGAGCCGAATAACCGCAAGCGCTCAGTTTTATCCGGCATGATAAAAGAATCGTTCACTACTCGGCTAATCCTGTTATTCTGTTGTACCTTTTGCATTGCAAACCCTCCCTCCAGCACATATTTGCGTTAAAAACCGCGCATTCAGCGCCAGAACAGACCCGCTTCGTCCCGCTCAACCTGCTCTAGCAGATCTTCAAAATCAGGACAAGGCTCAATAACGTCTACCACATTCCAGCTACTGTGTCCGTCTTTGGCATATACCTTCCACTGATTCTCTTCCCAGTAAAATCGGGCAATATGCAGTTTGTCCCACTGATATCGTTCTTCAGCAGGCCTTTCCTCGGTCAAAATCAGTTCATTGTCATTCATCTCATACGTTAATTTCACCATGGTGCGCAGTGGTGCCGGGACCTTCTCATGGATATAACCGTTCATCACCGATTGAATTCTTCGAATGGTAAACAAGTCCAACATGGAGATCACACCCTTTCATCAACATCGTTATGCAATCCAGTTCCATAGCCATACCAGTATAAATGCACTGCCCAGTGACGTTACGAGCTGTTTGCCTGCCAGTTGCATGGCAAAGACTGCTCCCAACTCCTTGCGAATGGTCCACATCGTCACCAGACATGCCGTTAACGTGGAAGCCAGGTACACAAGAATAAACAGCTGCCCGCCGCTCAAGTCTTCAACGAAGGAACCCTGATCCTGATTCAGCACCAACAATCCGTCTTTTCGCAAAATGGAAAACAGAATGCCGCCTGCGGCATCGCCCGGCAGATGAAAGATCGCAAGTACCGGCGTCAACGCGCCAGTCAGGGCAGACAATATCCTCGTCTGCTCCAGCAACGTAGCCACCACACAAATACCGATGAAAATAGGCATCGCCTGCACGAGAAACTGCTTCATGACAGACCGAACGCGCCAGCTAACAGAGCGCCATGATGGCTTTTGCAGAAAGGTCCGGTTAGCATGTAACGGGAGCGTGTCATCCAGCCGATTTCGATTCCACAGACGTGTATGAATTGCACCCGCAAGTACCAGTACAAGCATATAAGGAAAGAACAGCCACGGCTTGCCGCCGGAACTGAATATGGATAGAGAAGCTCCTATCTGGTAGCTGCAAGCAGAACCGAAGGAAATCATTGAAACACAGGCCTTTCGTGTACAGGAGCTGCAGGTACGGCTCTGGAACACAGCCACGACATTGCACCCAAAACCACTGAGGACCGGAATCAGATCCTTGCCGTTCATGCCGATTTTGCGCATCCACCCATCCAGCGAGTCGGTAATCCATCTTTCAGTCCGCTCTCCTCCGTCGCCGCCACACTGAACCCAATCAGGAATACGACCGGAAAGGCCCATATAAACGAATACAAGCCCAGACTAATCATGCCGTAATCTCCAAGCATTATCGCCTGCAGCGGGCTCCATAATCCCGCAGTCATGCGATGGAGCGGTTCAAGAATCCAGGCATCTGCGAGCGGTTGTATCCAGCCGGAGAACAGATAGGCCACATACACCGGTGCTGCAAATAATAATACCAGTGCAGCCAAAGCCACAAAACGTCCCCAAACCGTATGCTCAAACATCGTTGTCTGCGGTTCGTCCACAGGCGATTCAGGAGGTGATGCGAGCTCCGGATGCCTCTTCATTGGTCTGGCGGCAACAATCGCCCGGCATATCAGGTCTTGGGTGTTTCCATCCATTTCCCTTGTATTGAGCGGCAGAACGGAAATGCCCAGACCTTTACGATAATAGTTAACCTGAGCCGATAATCCCGGACCACATTTGTCGGCAAACGTAAGCACCAATACAGCATTTTTTCCTGTGACATCCAGCATACCGAGCAGTAAAGGCAGTTCCTGCACCACATCCGTGCCGCGGATGACCAAGATTACTGTGTCACCAGCTGCGAGCTGATTTAACGTCAGCATGGTCGTAACACTGTCATCCTTCATCCGGATTCCAGGTGTATCGAGTAGTTCAAGCTGGTGCTCAAGCAACTCCGCCCTGCGGACGGTCACCGTGGAGCCCCGAACATTGGATTCCTCGCCTCTATCTCTGCCCGTAAGTCCCCGAAACAGAGCCGATTTGCCCGCGGATTCGAAGCCAACCAGCACCACTTTACGAAGTTCTTCGGGTTGCTCCACAACCGAATTCAGCATGTGCAGTCTTCACCGCAGCAGGACAGATCATCAAGAAACATGCCTTCATTGCGATAGGTTTCCAGCGGAGCCAGATCCAGCCCGAGCCTCTCACCCATGGCCTGAGCCACAACCGCAAAGCGCTGTCTGAATTTATAAATGAAGCAAAATTGGAGTTGACCATGCATGACCTGTGGTCCAGTAATGAACAGTCCGGGGGCAATCGTCGATTCATCCGCCGCTCCCAATTGCAGCTGACCTTCCTTGTTGCGCTCGACGAGATTCTCAATCAGGTGCAAACTGCTGCGGAACCCGGTCGCCAGAATAGGAGCCTGACCCGTCTTAAGCAATCGGGACTCTCCGGAATCGTTCTCGCAATAGAGAACATAACCGCCCGGTTCATCCGGTTCAATCCACTTGACCTCATAACCTTGCATCATGTGTATTCGCATATCCATCATCGCCGCGCGCAGGCGATCCTTCGTATAGGGGCTTAGTTCCACACTTGGATCACTGCTGCCCTTGGCGAGTCCTCGTCCATTACGGTCGATTACCGTTACGTTTTTCCCCAGTTTACTCAGGTGAATAGCTGCATCCACACCGCTCTCATAGCCACCAACGATGACACATTCTTCTCCCTGAACCGCCGTCCAGCTGGAAAATAAACTGCTGTGCACACCATACTCAGCCCCAGGAAACCGGTCCAGTCTCGGATATTGAAATTCACCTGCTGCCCAGATGACATAGCGTGTCCACAGTTGTCCATTGGATGTCACGACCCTGAAGCCTTTCTCCTCCGGAATAACCTCCGAAACATCTACTCCCGTTTGCACAGGCAATTTCTTGAACTGGCTCACCACCTGCAAATACTTCGCATACTCCAACCCTGTCGGGTGTTCTGTTCCCAGTGTGTACGCTGGAGACGTATTCAAAGCCACGGCGTTCAGATCCATCATGCCGTAGGCATTGCTTGTGAACGAAGGGGTGATCAGACGCATTTCCTCCGGCCACGCCAGAAAAGTTGCCCCCACCTCACTGCGTTCCAGCACAGTAAAACGAGGCATTCCCAGATCCTGCAGGACAGAGGCCATGCCGATCCCCGCTGGCCCCCCTCCAACAATTACACAATCATAATCAAATGGATCATGCATGTGTCTTACCAGCTTGACTTCGTGACGCCCGGAATTTGCCCTTGATGAGCCAGCTCACGGAACACAATCCGCGATACCTTGAACTTGCGCAAATATCCTCTCGGACGGCCTGTCAGTTCACAGCGATTTTTCAATCGGGTTGGGGAAGCATTGCGCGGCAGTTTCTGCAGCGCTTCATAATCCCCTTTTTCTTTCAGTTCCCGGCGCAGCTCCGCATATTTGGCTACGGTTGCCTGACGTTGTTTTTCACGTACCACTTTTGATTTTTTAGCCATGGTTTACAGCTCCTTTTATAAATTTATTTTTTATACGACTTCAACTGGCCAAGGCAGAGGATTGTCGAAATGCCCCCAATCGGCCTGCATTTCTTCATCACTGAGCAGACATTGGTCAAGTTCGTCTTCAATGATGACGCGCTCCATTTCAATCCCGATCATGACCAGCTCGGTCTGACGGTCTCCCCCACTGCGCATCCCACTTCTCCAGCACATCTGGCTCCGCACGCAAAATTTCTTCCTTATTAGCTTCCGGCAATGCCGCAACCCAATGTCCGGCAGGGCCAAACTGAATCGACGATCCCGCCTGACTCAGACTTGCAGCAACATCCCCTTTAGCCGCGAGCCAGACCAGCCCTTTGGCACGCACCACTTCTTCCGGCCAGTAGCTCATGAATTCAGCCAGACGAGAAGGATGGAATGGTTTTCGACGACGATACACGAAGGAGCCAATACCGTATTCCTCGGTCTCCGGTGTATGGGATTCCTTCTCCAGCTCCTGAATCCACCCGGCGGACATGCTTGCTTTCTCGAAGTCGAAGAGACCTGTACTCAAAATTTCAGACGGGTTGACCTGTCCGTTCACAGTCCGAATGATTTTGGCCTTAGGCTGAAGCTTGCGGATGACACCTTCAAGCTTGTTCAGCTCCACGTCATCGACCAGATCACATTTGTTCAGCAACAGGACATCACAAGTCTCTATCTGATCAATCAGCAGGTCCACAACATCGCGGGTATCTTCCTCACCTGTGGCCTGGTTCCGATCCAGCAGACTCTGCCCTGAGGCAAAATCATGCCAGAATCGATGGGCATCCACGACGGTTACCAGACAATCCAGCTTCGCCAGACTTGTCAGATCAATACCTGACTCCTCGTCTGCATATGTAAAGGTCTGTGCTACCGGCACAGGTTCACTGATGCCTGTGGATTCAATCAGGATATAATCAAACCTGCCTTCGTTCACCAGCGTCTCAATCTCCTGCATCAGATCATCCCGCAAGGTGCAGCAGATGCAGCCATTGGACAGCTCCACCAGCTTTTCTTCGGTGCGCGACAACGTCGCCTCACCCTTCACCAGAGCGGCATCGATGTTGACCTCACTCATGTCATTAACGATGACGGCGACCTTGAGCCCCTGCCGATTGTGCAGTACGTGATTAAGAACGGTTGTTTTACCTGAACCGAGGTAACCGCTAAGAACAGTTACCGGAACCTGCTTTTGTGTCATGTGTATCTACTCCTTATGGTTGTGGTCCATATACCTCTGACCTTAATAGTAATTATTACGATTAACAACAATGACTATAATCCTGTTGAACCATGTTGTCAAATCATTTTTGTTTTTCTCGCGCGAGGTGGCCGCTTGGGTCACGGATCGTCCTCCGATCGTTGTTGTCTCATATCTGGAATCGGCAGGCAGCATATATGACAAATAGGTCATCGTTAAAAACACCCCCGCTCTCCTTCACGGTGGATACCATATACAGCGGAAGAAAGGTCGTGGTGGCTCCAAATACGTATGAAGCAAACAGCATGACTACACTGCTGATCAGCCGTGGTCTGCTGCGCCCGATGTCAGATTGATCCCGCACTCTTCGTTCATACAATATGGAGAACCACAACTACTAAATTAAAAATACGGAAACTGCAAAAAACGGCCACCTGATTGAGGTCACCGTTTTTTACGTCCATTCGCTATTGTATTAGCATATTATCTTATTCATTATTCACGTACTTACGTATTCACGTATTTAACTAGCAGTTATCAGTTACTCGCCATTTGACTGCAACTTTTGCAGTGACTCTTCAGCCAGCGCTGCCAGAAGATGTGCGCCAAGCGGCAGTGCCCGTTCGTCCACATCGAATGCAGGATGATGCCATTCGTGTGGGCCTGACGTTCCGAGGAAGAGGAACAGTCCCGGAACCTCCTTTTGGTAAAAGGAAAAATCTTCGCCAGCCGGGGAAGGTATCGGTCGGATACTGTTCAACCCCACCTCGCTCGCGACTTGCTCAGCCGCTGCAGCCAATGACGCATCATTGACCACGGCAGGTGGTCCCTGAATCCAGCGCACGGTAGCCCGTGTCCCATAGGCTGCTGCGACACCGGCAACCACCTGATTGAAACGCTCGCGAATCCGGGCACGCACCTTCTCGTCAAAGGTACGCACGGTGCCGTCCAATATGGCTTCTTCAGGAATGACGTTCCAAGCGGTGCCGCTGTTAATTTTGGTCACACTGATCACGGCGCTCTCCTGTGCTCCAACATTACGACTCACGATGGCCTGTAATGCAGTCACAATATGAGAGGCCACCACAATCGGGTCAATGCCCGCTTCCGGAACTGCCGCATGGGTTCCGACACCCTCCACTTTAACCACAAAACCATCTGCCGCTGCAAGCAGCGCTCCTTCACGGATACCTACCGTACCGACCTGCAGATCCGGTTTGTTATGCAACCCAAAAATAGACTGAACTTCGGATAGCGCTCCGCTCTGAATAACCTGCCGTGCCCCCGTCGCCTTCTCCTCCGAAGGCTGGAAAATCAAACGAACCTTGCCCGGCAGCCGGGACTCTCGCTGTTTCAACAATCGTGCAGCACCGATCAAAATGGCGGTGTGTGCATCATGACCGCAGGCGTGCATTCGGCCAGCGATTTGCGAGGCATACTCCAGCTTCGTTTCTTCCTGGATCGGCAGGGCATCAATATCTGCGCGTAAGGCCACTACCGGGCCATTGCCCTGCCCAATTTCAGCGATAAGGCCCGTTCGCAGCGAATATTCATCTGCAATCCGTACCCCTTCCTCCACCAACCAGCCTCGAATGGCTTCTGTCGTTTCCCGTTCCTCTCCGGATAGCTCGGGGTTACGATGCAAATGTCGCCGAATCGCGGTTAAGTGCTCTGCGAATTCTTCATCCTGCCCAACGTAAATTTCATGCTTGCGGCTTTGTTCTTCTTGCTCTGCCTGTTGCTCAGGCTGTTTCAGATCACTGCTCACGATATTGCCTCCTTTTATCATCGTATGTGCCATGTAAGATGGGTTAATATATTCACGGGTCACTTCAACAGGTATGCTCTATAACATATATATGCCTAACCGATCACCGCTTGCGCAGGTGTCGACTCATGCGCAAATTCGCCCAGTCCCTGCTCATCCAGCGCCTCACGCAATAATTCAAATGAACGAATGCGTTTGGCAAAATCACGTGTCGCTGTGGTAACAATCAGTTCGTCCACGGCAAAATCCTGCTGGAATTTCACCAGAGCCGAACCAACCGTTTCCTTCGTACCTCTCGTCACACTTGGCTCCAGAATCTCGATCCGATACTTCTCGTTCGATTGCCGTCCGAATTCTTCCGCCTGCTCCACGGAACCAACCGTCAATACCTTGCCATTCTCCAGATGGATCTTGACCAGCATATGTTCACTTGCCAGTCCTTCGGCTTCTTCCGCACTCTCCGCCACAATCAATGATATAGCGAGGATGGCATATGGCTCCCGTCCATGTGAGCGGTCGAATTGTTCCCTATAAGTTCGCAGAGCCTCCAGAGCAACCTCCGTATTGCTATTAATAAACAATGAAAATACATAAGGCAGTCCCAATTCTGCCGCCATGCCTGCGCTATCGATACTTGCTCCAAGCACGTATAGCTCGGCCGGGATTTCGGATACCGGCGCAGCGCTCAAGCCGGCCAAAGGATGTGTTTCGTCTTCATACGGTTCATTATGAATGAACTGCTTCACCTGATTGATTTTCTCTTTCAGTGAAGCGGCCTCCTGAATCCCTTGCTGTAGTGCCTGCGTGGAGCGGGGCAATCCTCCCGGTGCACGTCCAATACCCAGATCAATTCTCCCCGGACCAAGCGCAGAAAGCACATTGAAGTTCTCGGCCACTTTGTAAGGACTATAATGTTGCAGCATCAACCCGCCAGAACCGAGACGAATCCGCTCTGTATGCGCCAGCAAGTGGGAAATGAGCACTTCCGGTGAGGAGCCGGCAACATGACCTGAATCATGATGTTCCGATACCCAGAAACGATGAAATCCAAGCTGTTCAGCCCGCTGTACCAATTCAATCGTATGCCGAAAAGCATCAATCGGCGTCTCCCCTTCATAGATCGGGGTTTGATCCAATATGCCAACACGAATACCCATCCTATTCTCCTCCTTCGATCATGCCGAACCTGACTTTTTAAAATCCGTTCTTACTTCCGTTAATAAGTCTCTATAGCTGCCGCAGCAGTTCCCCGAAAGGCTCTGCAAAAGGCGAATGTTCTTCTTTTAACGTAACGACGCTGATCTGCAATGATACACCTGCAACCTCATGTACCTGAATAGGAAACAGCTCCTGATCCTGCACTTCCTTTTGCACTGTCAGACCTGGGAGAAAAGCAATACCTGCTCCTTGCTTCACCAGCTTCTTCGCCGTTTCCGAATTATCAACGTGATATGTAATATCCGGCGGGTGCTCCAGCGAGTCAAAGGCCCGGTGAATGCGCAGCCAGTCCAGTGAACCACATTCAAAAAAGACCAGCTGTTCATTCCTGATCGCCTCCATGCTGACATGCCCGCGTTCAATAAATGGATGGCCTTTGTACACGTATAACTGGATTGGATCTTCATAAAAAGCAACCGTACGGATCGCAGGATGCATGACCTTCCGCACAAAAGCAAGATCGATTTCCTGACCCAGCAGCTTGGCGACGAGTTGGTCCGTCGTCGCTGTAGTCAGTTTGATGTTCACCTCAGGGTAAGCTTCCTTGATTTTGGGCAGAAAGTCGGGAATGACATAGTTAGATACGGATACCGTACTGCCGAGTCGAAGTGCATCGGGCGTCGTACGGCGTTGCTGTATTTTCTGTCTGCCCTTCTGAATCACTTGCAGCACCTGCTGGGCGTAGGGAAGGAACTTTCTCCCCTCTTCCGTGAGCACAATCTGTTTGCCAAGACGGTCAAACAATTTGCAGCCGAGTTCACGTTCAAGGGACTGAATACGAGCGGTGACAGAAGGTTGGGACAAAAAGAGTACCTCGGCAGCCTTATTGAAGCTTCCGTAATGATTGATGTATACAAATGCTTCAATGTTCTCAATATTCATAAGCGCCCCCCGAATCCACGTCCGCAGACGTTATCTATATCTATTTATCCAATGAATTTACTTGGTTTTATGATATCGTAATACCATTCTTTTTCCAGAGTCAATATCAATTCTTCCAGGGAACGATTCAATCTTGTAGTAATGTCCGCCGAAAGCACATATTTTCCGTCATCGAGTCGATCAATTCCCTGATCAACTGCATATACTCCGCCGAGAATATGTCTTCCGCCAAGTGCTGCCAGAACAGGCTTCAATGCATAATCGATGGCGAGCAGATGGGCAATCGAGCCGCCGATGACTAATGGAAGAGCAAGCTTGCCCCGCAGTCCTTCCTGAGGGATCAGATCCAGGAACAGCTTCAGCACACCTGAGTACGATGCTTTGTATACCGGTGTTGCCACGATGACTGCATCTGCGGCTTCGACAACAGCAAGCGCATCACGAATGAATGAGCTATCAAACTTGGCCTGCACTAGATCTTCCGCTGGCAGGTCTGCTACATGAATCACCTCAACGGTAATGCCTGCCTCTTTTAATTTATTGCTGCTGTAATCCGTAAGGCCTGTCAGACGCGAACGTTTGGAAGGCGATCCGGCAATAATAACGACATGTGACATCATGATTCCTCCTTGGAATAGCGGTCAAGCCGCTCCATTTACTTTGGGGTCCAACCGATCGCGAATATCGTCTCCAATCAGATTAACCGCCAGCACAAACATGGTAATTGCAAGTCCCGGGAAGGTACAGATCCACCAGGCAACCGTCAGATAACCTCTCCCTTGCGAGAGCAACGCTCCCCAATCCGGAATTTCCTTCAACACACCAAGTCCAAGAAAGCTGAGCCCGGAGCCTGTCAGAATGGAGGTACCCACGCCTAGCGTCGCCATAACCAGCAAAGGTGACAACGAATGAGGCAGTACATGCTTCCAGAAAATACGGGCATTGGAGCCCCCAAGTGAACGTGTAGCTGTAATAAAAGGCAAACCTTTAACGGACATGACCTGCCCACGCATCACCCGTGCATATCCTGGAATGGAGGATACCGCAACAGCCAGTGCAATGTTAAGCAGTCCAGGTCCCAACGCTGCCGCAACGGATAATGCCAGTAACACGCCTGGAACAGCCATCAGAATATCGACGGCACGCATGGTGATTGTGTCCAAAACACCTCCTGCATAGCCGGCAATAATGCCAAGAGCACTGCCCACAATACCACCCACCAGCACCGAGGCAAATCCAATCAGCAGTGAATCCCTGCTGCCATGCACAACCACACTGAAGATATCCCTGCCAAAATAATCGGTCCCAAACAGGTGCGCAGCAGAGGGAGCCTGCAGGATGGCATCCGTCATCATCTGAGTTGGATCATAAGGTGCAATCCATGCCGGCACGATTGCACAAGTGACGGTAAACACCACGACCAGCAAAGCTGCATAAAAGAATAAACGGGATACCGTGAATGAGACGCGTTGACGCAGGGGACGGCGACTCCAGAGGCGTAAACGCCCTGTTCTGGCCGTCCAACCTTTTTCGTCACCCACCAATGGTTTCATGCTCATAAGACTCCTCCTTCCTCACTACGCGTTCAGATGTTTCAGACTGTTCCATCCGTCCTCACGTTCGGACTGCACGCCTAACTCTGGGATCAATGTACGCATAAGAGATATCCACCAGTAAATTCAACACGACATAGATAATTGCTGTGAAAAAGACTACGCCCTGCACAACAGGCAGGTCTTTGGCCATCAACGCATCCGCGATGATTCTGCCTATGCCCTGTCTGGAGAAGACCGTCTCCACCACGACGGTTCCTGCAAGCAAATCACCAATCAACATGCCGATGACCGTCACCGCAGGAATCAGTGCATTACGCAGTGCATGACCGTACATGATGGTTCGCTGTGAAAGACCTTTTGCTCGCAATGCTACGATAAACGGCTCGTTCACCACTTCCAGCATGCTGTTACGCACCATACGTACGATGAAACCCGCACCGACGAGGCCTAGTGTTGCAGCAGGAAGCACCAATGAACTGAATCCGTCGGAGCCCATCGCCGGGAACCAGCCGAGCTGAACCGAGAACAACAGGATCAACAGAATGCCGGTCCAGAAGGTGGGCATGGAGATGCCAAACAATCCAACGAGCCGGGCGATGAAATCAATCACGCCATTACGATGAATGGCAGACAATACGCCGAGCGTAATACCAATGGTTATCGCTATGATTGAGCTGAGCGCGGTCAGCGCCAGTGTGGCAGGGAAATGTTCCAATATTTTGGGCAGCACCGGGTCGGAATTGATCATTGATTTGCCGAAATCGCCGCGCAGCATGTCTCCGAAATAGTTGGCAAACTGGATGTAAAACGGCTGATCCAGACCCAGCTGAACCCGCAGATTCTGAATCATCTCGGGTGTTGCCGATGACGGGTCCAGCATAAGCAGGACCGGATCACCCGGCAGCAGATACATGATGCAGTACACCAACACCGAAGCTCCCAAAATAACCAGAAGCGATGTAGCAAGTCTTGTCAGTATCGTTTGAACCATACCGGGTCGTCTCCTTCCTGTCTGCATAATTGACGTTTCGTATTATGGCTGAATCCGAACATCGTTGAACAACGGATAACCGAGTGAATCAAACTTGATGCCCTGCACCGACTTGGATGCAGCCACCGTATAAGGGAACACATAGATTGGCAAAATTACAGCCTGCTCGATCAAATATTGTTGAATCTGATTATAGATATCCACGCGTTTATCCGGATCAGTCTCCACCGCTCCCTGTTCCAGCAGTTTATCGATCTTCGGATCAGATAAACCGGATAAAGTCGGACGTTCACCTTCTGCACTCGTATGATAGAAGGCATAGAGCGCATTCGGATCAGAATTGACCTGGCTGTTGCCATAGAGATCATAATCCCAGTTCTGATAAATGACCGTAGCAACGTCCTTCGTAATTTCAACCTCAACAGCTATACCCACCTGCTTGAGTTGCTGCTGAATAATCGCTGCAATGTCGTTACGCTTCTCCCGGTTCGGCGAACCGTCCACATAATGCAGGGTCAGCTTCTTACCATCTTTTTCACGAATGCCATCTGCTCCCTTGACCCAACCTTGCTCATCAAGCAGCTGATTGGCCTTGTTGATATCCGGATTGATACTTCCTTCCAGAGAAGTATCATAACCGAGGATTCCCGGAGACAGTGCAGACCACGCGCGTTCGTAGTTGCCCAGATACAGTGTCTTCACGATGGACTCCACATCAACTGCAGATTGCACCGCCTGTCTGACTTTCACATCATCCCAAGGCGCTTTGCGCAGATTGAAGAAGAGGGTATACGGCAAGCCAACGGTATTGGCTTGAAGCAATTGCTGGTTCGGATCGTTCTTCAGGGCAGCAATATTTTGCGGCGGAACAGTCTCCGCTGCGAGTACTTGCTTACTCTGAACACTGCCGATACGCGTTGCTTCTTCCGGTACAATTTTGAACGTAATCGTATCAATATGCGGGGCACCTTCGTTTTCAACGGTTGCGGGAGCCCAGCTGTAATCCTTGTTTTTGGCGACAACGATATCCGCATTTTCATCCCATTTCACGAAGGTATACGGACCAGTCCCCACCGGATTTTTACCCAGTTGATCCCCATATTTCTTGGCGGCTGTAGGTGATACGATTCCTAGCAAGGCCTGACTCAAGTTACCGAGAAAAGCTTGCGAAGGTTGTTCCAGATTCACCTTAATAGTGTATTCATCAATGACCTCTGAGGAGCTATAAGGTCTAATCAGGGCAAGGGAATTGGCGGCTTTGGTGGCCGGATCGATTACCCGATCCAGATTGAACTTCACGGCTTCCGCGTTAAATGGTGTGCCATCATGGAACTTCACATCTTCACGCAGTTTAAACGTATAACTTTTGCCATCCTCCGATACACTCCACTCCTTGGCGAGCCAAGGTTTAATGGAACCATCCGGCAGCTGTACCACCAGATTGTCATAGATCGTTCGGATCGCGCGTACGGTTACGGCAAGGCCACTTCGATGCGGGTCCAGCGTATCCGGCGATGTGGCGAGTGCGTAGGTCAGGTTCCCACCTTCTGCTTGCCCAGCCGCCTGCTCCCCACCAGAAGCCTGAACTGAACTGTTCGAGTTACCTGCCGCTCCGCAACCGGATAATACCAGCACCAATACTGCCGCCAATGCCATATATTTCATCCATGAGATAGACCTGTTCATATAGCTTCCCCCTCTGTGTATACAGGTGTCATTGATTCATTGAATTAATGATTTAATGAATTATAGATTTTTTATTAACATAACCTATCCGTTAACTTGGTTTTAGGTCATCATTCGGCACCTTCCGCATATGCAATCCGAATATTTCATCCGGATACCTCATTCCTAGACTACTGCCGAATTTCAGCTATCTAATTGTTTCTCAAGCCTCGGTTCCAACTTGCTCCCGGGCAGCCGTGTAACGATTCACCGGAATTTGCACACCGAGATTTCCACGCAATGTGTCATGCTCATATTCGGTGCGATAGATGCCACGCTCTTGCAGAATCGGAACAACCAGTTCCACAAAATCGGCCAATCCACTTGGCAGTTCGGAATGAATAATGAATCCATCCGCCGCTTCGGCTTCGAACCATTCCTGGATCTTGTCAGCCACCTGCTCCGGTGTACCAAGGAATTTGCTCTTCGGTGTTGCTGCCCGCAGGGCTACTTCACGCAGCGTCAATCCTTGCTCTTTGGCATCCCGCTTGATTTTGTCCGTACCACTACGGAAGCTGTTGCTACCGATGCCATTCAATTCAGGGAATGGTTCATCCAGCGGATACTGGGAGAAGTCATGATGCTCGAAGAAACGTCCCAGGTAATCCAGCGCTTTATCGATAGTGACCAGGCTGGCAATCTCCTGATATTTCTGTTCTGCTTCTTCTTCTGTCCGTCCGATAATTGGATTGATCCCTGGCAAAATGACGATATCCTGTGTGGAACGTCCATAGGTTGTTGCGCGGGTTTTGACATCTTTGTAGAAGGCCTGTGCATCCTCAATTGAATCATGTCCTGTGAAAACAGCATCCGCTTCTTTGGCAGCAAGGGTCTTGCCATCTTCTGAAGAACCTGCCTGGAAAATAACCGGCTGCCCCTGCTTTGAACGTGCAATGTTAAGCGGACCCTGTACGGAGAAGAACTCTCCTTCATGATTGAGTGTGTGCAGCTTGGATGGATCGAAGAAAACGCCGCTTTCTTTGTCTCTTACAAAAGCATCGTCTTCCCACGAATCCCATAAGCCCTTGGTCACCTGCAAATATTCCGTTGCAATCCGGTAACGTTCCGGGTGGGTAGGATGGTTGCTTTTACTGTAGTTTTTGGCTGAGCCTTCAAGCGGGGATGTAACCACGTTCCAACCAGCGCGGCCATTACTGATCAGATCAAGGGAACCGAACTGTCTGGCAACTGTGAATGGATCACTATAGGAGGTGGAAAGTGTTCCAACCAGACCGATTCGTGACGTAATGGCGGCCAGGGCGGACAACAAACTGATTGGCTCAAATCGATTCAAGAAGTGAGGTATGGATTTCTCGGTAATATAAAGACCGTCAGCGATAAAAACGAGATCGAATTTGCCTTCTTCTGCCTTCAACGTTTGGCGTTTGTAAAATTCAAAATTCACACTGGCATCCGATTGAATCTCCGGGTGTCTCCAAGTCGTCATGCTACCTCCGACACCGTGGACAATCGCTCCAAATTTCAAACTGCGCTGAGCCGTCATATTACATTCCGCCTTCCTTGGATTAGGATATATCAAGAAATTTCTAAAGTCCGATCTGATATGGATTACGAATGAAGAAAATTCAAAAGTTAACTATTCCTATGAGTTTGGTCAGCTTTAATTTCACAAATCTTATCACTGCCCCGCACATCGGTCAACAGCGTTGCTTATAGAACTTTTCTATATAAGGATTGGATATCTGAATAAGAGGATGGATTAGAGCTTATAAAAGTCCCCGACTGCTGCACACTGATATGTCAGCCTTTAGCAGCCGGAAACTGCTTTATCAAGAGATCCGCCACGTCCGGTCAGACTGCTGCTTCATCAGGCTGGGCGAGAAGTTCCGCCAGTTTCTCCAGATCGGGCTCCAGCAATGCTTCATACTTGCCGTCTCCACCCACCTCAATGACAGGTACATGTCGAATGCCATATTTGGCTTCAAGCACGTCCCTCAGCACATCGTTCCCTTGCACTTCGATGTTCTCAAAAGGCTGGTTGCGGGCCGTTAGGAATGCCTTAACCTCCCCGCAGAAATGACAGCCTGTTTTGCTCCAGAGCACTACTTTTTTCGATGTAGAAGACATCGGCATACCTCCTGATTGATTCATTGTCAGATCAGGATGGATTACCACCCAGACCATTAATTCCTATCTGTTAAATAAGAATTATGGCTATAAATGTACTCCTCACCTCTTCAAGCGTCAATGGATCTGCCAATAGAATAAACCTATAAGAGGATAGAAAGATTAAATTTTAAATTTGAAAAGAGCTCTGCAAGAGCTCCCATTACCCCTTGAACGCATCCCTAACCATGTTAAAAATGTTCGGATGACGCTCTTGGAGTTTATACAAAATGCTCGTGGAAAAGTAATTTGCTAATCTCTCTATCGTTTCATTTCGTGATTCGTGATATATGTATAGTTCGGATGCGGACAGATGTATAGCGATACGCTTTACATCACATTCCGCATCATGCTGTCGTGCCGATATACAAGGCAGCCGAACCCGGTCATTACAAATCTTCGTTCAAGAGCTGGGGAGGAGCTATAATGGGCCAGCCTTCTTCGATCGTACGCAATTGGTTCGCAGATACATGAACGATATGCCCGAATTGCACTCCCCACCGTTCCGCAGCATAAGGGGTTGCAAACCTCCTGCGTTTATTGCCACTAATCTGGTACCATGTATCCCTTTCATTCGTCGCGGCAACAATCATGCCTTCCTCCAGCGCATCCCGGTTGCTCTGAACGGGTTGAGCATGAACATGACTTCTTTCCAGGGGCCAGCCCTGTACCTCACCCGCAGATACCAGCGGCTCACCTGCGGGTACGCCGAGCAGATCCGGTTTTGCAACCAAAACAGGAGAAATGCCGCGTGGAACCGGGATATTCAGCTTACGTCGCTGTCCACGCATCAGTCGATAAACATCGCCCTTGATATCAGAAATGAAACAACCCTCCGGGTAAAAGTCCGTACTGCGTCTCAGCTTATGAGTTACATCGCTGCTGCCCTTAGTGGAAATGCGCTGTCGCAGGTCAGGGGTGTCTGTCTTGCCCAGGGGTGTCTTGTTCTCCTGCTGACTGGTCGACACCTTGGCACGCAACGAGAGCCGGGAAGTATCGGCAACCAACGCATGGGGATCTCCCCATTTTTGAGTATAAAACTGTTCATTATCCTTATTTACGACTTCATAATCCTGTTCTCCCAGCGCCTTCATGCTTACACTTCCGTAGTGATGTATGAAGGCATCTCCGGCTACCCCCAGCCTGTATCCCGCCAGCTTCGCCCGAATGATCCAGTCGTCATCTTCAAAATTGCCCACGGCGTAACCTTCATCAAGATAACCTACCCGCTCCAGCAATTCCCGTGAGAACAGCCAGCAAAATCCGACCAGCCTGTCGGTCTCCCGATGTTTCGTGGCATCCGGGCGATTATGTCGGGCAGCAAAAGACCACATATCATCCACATCACTGTATGGGACTTCAATCTGCTGATCTCCGCCGATGTAATTTGTAACCGGACCCACAACTCCCATCTCGGGATGACTGTCAAGACAGGTCATCATGTTTTCCAACCAGCCCGGGGTGACCAGTGTATCGTTGTTCAGCACGACGATATGTCGCCCCCTCGCCATCATCAGTCCATGATTGACACCGCCGGCAAAACCACGATTCTTATCCAGCGCAGCGACCCTTACCATGCCACCTTTGCGAAGCACGGCTTCCGCCGTGCCATCCTTGGATGCGTTATCCACAACAATAATTTCAAAGGGGGCCGGTGTATGCTTTTCAATACTGGACACACATTGCAGGACATATTCGCGCTGGTTGTACGTCGGAATAATAATGCTTACGCCTTCGAATACCAGCCCGAATGAGCTTTCCCCCTGTCGTACGCCCTCATCATAGCCTCTATGGTAGCCCTGCTTATACAGTTTTGCGTTCTTGGCTGCCCGTTTGCCTGAGCCTTGGCGTCTAATCTTCCCTCCACTCCGGCTTCGAGCTGCATGCAAAACAACGGTTTCGGATGATGATGCTTTCCGCTGTTTTGAACGTCTGCCTGATGTGCTCATGTTGCTTCCTCCATTTCCCCTCATCCAAATGCGCGTTACGATGAACGTCGCACCAGATCGTCCATTAGAGATGAAGCTCTCCTGTAACCAATTTGTCAGCCAAATGTCCAAAATCTATGGCAACCCGCCCCAGTTCACCAGCGATTCGGCGGCACAGAATGACGGCCGGAATTCCCGCTGCTACCAGAGCGATATCGAACGAATGCTCCGCAGTCTGCTGCATCACTCTCGGGATATCCACAACACCATCCACTGTTCCTATAATGCCTGTCACTTGCACCCCGTGGCCGTTCAACAACGCCCCGAGCTCTGCAGCTTGGCTTCCAATCAGCAGCACCCGGCGCCCCTGTACCACAGGCAACAACAGACCCGAATGATGCAGGCTATAGTTAATCGTGGAACTGGTCAGATTCAGACGGGACCAGTCAATGCCGAAATGGCGCAATACTGGAAATAAAAGTCCCTGAAAAGTAGGCGCACGCGAGATGGGGACACCGATCCAATCCGCGCCGCGAATGGCTTCCGCGAGCTCAGCGCGGATGTCTGGGGTGGAGCGTGGCACCCCTGCATAAGGCAGAAACGGTGCCAGCTCCTGCACTTGTTCGCCGGGCAGCACCGTATCGGCTGCCAGGGTCAGCAGTTCGCCATCTCCGAGGCGAACGACAGACAGGGGGCGCTGCGCATCCAGCGCCCCCTGGATATGGACAGCCATCTCATGAGGGCTGGCCAGCCGGGTTAGGGTGGGCGCATATTGGCGGAATCCCGCCTCGATCAGATCTGCCGCCGCCACGGCAGGCAGAATATGATCAGGCGGGATGTGCTGCGCCACCAGCGCCTCCCCGCCCGCGAACACGCCGTCGCGGAAGCCCTCGGCGTAGCCGCTCTCGGGCGCTGCTGCCGGCAGCGCAGGCGCCATTGCCCTTGCGCTGCCAGCATGCGCGGCAGCGCTTTCCCGCCCCGCGGGGGCGACACCACCGTGCCGGTGTGTCGCTTGCGGCGGGGCGGGGCCAGCACCGCTGGCAGGCAGCGCCTGTGGCGTGCTGGCTTGCGGTGCTGGCCCGGGCGCACGCTGCGCAGCCGTGCGCTGTTTGGCGCGGGCGCCTGCGGCCCGCCCGCCCCGCGGCGCAGCATGCCCGCGGCCTGCAACTGCGCGCTTGCCCGTTTTGGCTCGCGCCCCTTTACGGCCACGGCTCACGCCTGTACGCTCGCCTGATTTTACGCGGGTGCCTGCAATGCCCCGCCCTTCGCCTGTTTTCGCTCCGGTTTTGGTTCGTGCTCCAGCGCTCGCACCACGTCTTGCGCCGGTGCGCCCTCTGGCTTTGCCTTTCGGTTCTGCAAGAAGCTTGCGCTCTATTCCTGCGAGTTCCACATTCCCCTGCTTCGCGCCTTGGTTTCCCCATTCGTGATTCGAACTTGCTTTGGGCTGCACTCCCACAGATACGTACAAGGAGCCGGCATGACCGCCCAGTGTCTTCTTCCTGCCCAAGTCGCTGCGTTTTGCTACTCTCACGGCATTCCCTCCCTTGGCATGCACGAGGAGTGCCGCCGCTGCACAAAGCGCCGGAGCATTCTTCCGGCTCCGGCGCAGGTTGTTCTGCTCTCATGGGACCCCTCACAGCGGCAGCATCTGGCGCATATATTTTAGGGCAGTTGACCCTTCATGCGGATGGCTGCTTCCTGAAGCGATTGGAACGTCCCTGCATCACTCCAATATTTTTGCAAAATATCGTATTCCAGTCCTCCAGCTGCTGCATAATGATTGTTCACGTCCGTAATTTCGAGTTCGCCGCGTGCAGAAGGCGCAATGTTCTGAATGAGGTTGAATACATGGTCATCATACATATATATGCCAGTAACACAATAAGAGGTCTTCGGATCACTCGGTTTTTCCTCAATGTATGAGATTCGTTCCGGATGCTGTGGATCAAACACCGGCACCCCATACCGCCGTGCATCGTCCACTTCTTTGAGCAAGACACGAGCTGTACCCGCAGGCTGCTGCATATACTTATCCACATAAGGCTTCAAATCGTCGCTAAACAGATTGTCTCCCAGCAGCACAACGAATTTCTCTCCAGGAAGGATAAACGATGTCGCCAGATCCAATGCTTCGGCAATCCCGCCTGCCTTTTCCTGAATCCGATACGTTAGCTTGACGCCATGATCTGCTCCACCACCCAAATACTCCGTGTATAAACCAGCGGAATGTTTGTTGATCACTATCAATATCTCTTCAATGCCTGCCTGGCGGAGTCTGTCGATGCCATACATAATCATCGGATGCTTGCCGACTGGAATCAGATGCTTGTTAATCAGCCGGGTCAGAGGATACAGTCGTGTTCCTGTTCCACCAGCAAGAATTACACCTTTCATTCCACTATCCCTCCTTCATCGGATGTCTCAATATATTTAAGGGGATCGACATGCCATTTGTTGATAAAAATGGATCGATTGCGCTCAAGCAACTGTTTCCATGCTACAGGATCGGTCTTCAGGAAACTCGCGCTGCCGCGATGATGTACCAAGACATCCCCGCATACCAGCAAACGATAGCCTTTCTGGCAGGCCCGGTAGCAATAATCGTCATCTTCATAGTGTCCCGGCGAATAGACTTCGTCAAGCACACCAATGTCCTCCATCACACTTCGCCGCATGAGCATACATAAGCCGACAATTCGTCTGACTTCCTTCCATCTGGAAGAATCGACTATATTGTTGGCAGCTGCCAGTTCCTGAAAATGTGCCATGTCCCGGAACTCAAGCTCTACCTGCTGGATACCACTTGCATAGTTGGTCACCGGACCTGTAATACCAATGTTTGCATCACTGTAGAGGGCTGCCCGCAGATTTTCGAGCCAGCGGGTGGTAACAGTAACGTCGTTATTCAGCAGCAATAGCTCATCACCACAGGCTGCACGGAGCCCGGCATTGCAAGCCGCCGGGAAACCCCGATTGTCCGGCAACCGAACAAAACGAATTCGTTCCCGTGCACAATACGCTGCTGTTCCGTCAACCGAGCCATTATCCACAACGATGATTTCATAAGATGTATGAGAATCGGTATATTTTCGAATGGCATCGATACACGGCTTCAGCAGTTCCAGCCCGTTGTACGTCGGAATAATAATACTCGTCAGTGTCATCTGGCGTTCCTCCTGTAGGCCACTTCAGCACGAGAAATGGATCGGGCTTGTGACTTATTGCCGCCCATATCCAGCCAGGTTGCAATCGCCTCCAGATGGTCGCCAATGATCAATCGGGCGACTTCGTTGCCGCTGCCCGTATTGGTGGAACGCAGGCGATTGGAACGAATGACATCCACTTGACTGGGTGCAGTCACTTTTAATCCATGCTGGATGGCTAGACTTTGCGCCTTGGGAGGAACGGCCAGCGCCTCCGGTTTTACGATCTGGATCATCTTACGTGAGAGGGCATGAGGTACAGCCGTCAACGAATTGGAACCCAGATCCGAACGATTAAGCACACGGTTAAGATATGCCTTGATCCGGCTCACTTCATCCTGGCGGGCAAATGGAGGCAACAGCGATGAAAGATTGTTCAGTGCCACGTCATCTCCCCGGTCGACCGCATACAGAAACGGGGCGAGTTGCTCTGCCGGGACGACCATATCCCCATCCACAAAGAGAAGGGTCTCCGCCTCCGTCATTTTGGCCCCCAAGGCGCGGCCTACATCATGTCCCGCCCGGTCAGGTTCATAGACCAGCGTGATGCCAGACTGTTCAAGCACCTGTGTCAGACTGTTGTCCGTTGTTCCATTCAATACCACAACGATATCTGTCAGCGGTAAACGTTTCAATTGTACAAGTACTTGCCCCAGCGTAAGTTCCTCATTGCAGGCACAGACGACTGCAGCGGCAGGTTTATTCAGGGCAAGTGGAATAATATTCAATGAGCGTCCCGCAGCTTGAGCATAACCCTGCATGAATGCTTTCCCTGCCTGCATTGCAGCAGAATAACTCCTTAGCTCCGCTGAGATCGCAGCCCCATGCTCCTGCCATGTTGAACGCACATGTTGTTCAATCGATTGTTCATTTTCCAACGTCATGCGTCCTGCCCGTTGCCCTGCGCTGAATGCTTCATGCAATACGGACTTGTTCATTGCCAACCTGCTCGATGCTGAACTCTTTAGCGGCGATTTAGTCAGGCTCTTCCTGCCCATGGTTCTGGTTCTGTTCCTTGGTGTTCGTCTGCCTGCTGTCCGTTGACGACGGACACCCCCTGAACGCTCCTTCATTTCCTCACCTCCAGCATGCTGCATCTTTTGACGAGGTTTCTTTCTTGTTTTAGGCAACATGCTCACCTCGTCAGGCTACGAACACGCTGCAGATCGGAATGTCCTCCGCGTGGGCCAAGTGTATCGGTTATCCACCTGATCGCTGTCAGATGATCATTCCAGACCAATTGACTGAGCGGGTCAGGTCCGCTTCGTTTCTTGACTCGAACTGCGTTCATTTTGCCTACAGGCACATGATGGACGGCACGCACCTTCAACCCGTTGGTAACCGCCTTTGCATGTGCCAACGGTGGAATCTCCAGTGTGTCCGTCCCAATCACTTCAAGTGCCCTGCGACTTAATGCATGCGGAATGGCTGTCATGGAAGCCCCTTGCAGATCAGGTCTCGCGAGCATGCTGTTCAGCGCATGTTTGGCCTCTACCACAGGGTGAACAGGGATACGCGCGACCGGTCCGTTATAATCATTAAGCGCCACATCCGTCCCGTCCAGAACCGCTCGCACATAAGGCGCGAGATGTTCTGCCGGAATTGGAATGTCTGCATCCGTGAACAACAGCACCCTGCCACGAGCTGCCGCTGCACCGATTCTTCTCCCTCCATCATGTCCCAAAGCTTCGGCATAACGAAGCACCTGTGCCCCTGCCCTTTTTGCCGCTACTGCCGTCCCATCCGTTGAACCATTCACAATAACAAGCACTTCAGCATCACGGCATATCCGCAGCGACTGACGCACGACTGCACCAATGGTTCGCTCTTCATTCATGGCAGGTATAATGACCGAAAGCAGTGGTTTATGCGAGTACGTCGAATCCTGTGCAAGTGTCTCTCTCATCGCATGCTCAGCTCCGAATGCTGGCAATTCCGTTTGCTCCACGGGTGGAATTACGTACTTGTAGGCCTTTGTACCCTTTTTGTAAGCAGATTTCAAACGACGCTTCTTTAATTGCGCTTTTCTTTGTGCCAGATTCGATTTGGCTGCATAAAAAGCTGTATTGCCACGTTTTTGCAACACAGTCACCTCCCGGGTGTACATCATCGGCATGCAAAGGGAGTACACGTTATTCTATGTATTCATGGAGCAGTGGAAACGGCGTATGTCCTTGAACCGAGCAGGTTCTGTCTGCCACCCGGCTCAGTCAATCCATTTATTTAGACAGAATTCGTCAAAATATGCGAAATATGCTACCGCTCCCCTACTTCAGACACAATTTTAAAAAAAATTTAAAATTGCATCTTTTCCAAACTTTTACATTGTGATAATATACGTTGCAAGCAGTAGATTGACAAAAAAATCCTAATGAGGAACAAACGTTCCTTAGTAATCTTTTTTCATTCCTGTTAATTGACCTGGGGTTAATTATGCGTACAGGATGATACAAGAGGCTGTTTTTGCTCTGTTGCATGTACCTTGAGAGGAGTGATGCCGTTCAATACGTAGTTCAGGCTCTATTATGTGAACCCGGAACGAACACCCCGGCTCCGTAAGAACATCTTCTGCTTCGCAAGTGGACAAGGCCCCTGGCTTCTGAAAGAGGAACCACAATGAACGATTAAGCCTCATGGCTGAACCGGATAAACGGTACTCCTTTGACACGCCCAACCACAGGCATACAGGCTCTGCCGACTTTGTTCCTTATCGTTTCTTGTCATATTCCACGTTTCAGATTCAGCCCCACACTCCGCGCTGCCCAAGTTGCAGACGGAACTCCAACCGAGATTGGCATAATTATGTGTTTTCCAAAAAAATCATATTGAGAATGGGAGAGTTTACTATGAAATTTGCTAAAGTTATGCCAACAATTCTTGGAGGAGCTCTTTTGCTCGCTTCCGTATCTTCTGCTGCTGCAGCTCCATTGTCTGATCAGTCCATTCCATTGCAGGCCCCTTATGCCTCTGAGGAGGGTATCCAGTTGAACAGCGGTTCTGACGAAACAATCTTCAATTTCCTTGGACAACAGGAACAATTCCTGAATTCCGACGTGAAATCCCAACTCAAAATTATTAAAAGGACTACGGACACCTCTGGTGTAAGACACTTCCGCCTGAAGCAGTACATTAAGGGCATTCCAGTCTACGGTGCCGAGCAAACGATCCACCTAGACAAAACAGGCCAGGTTTCATCCGCACTTGGAGATCTCCCACCAGTTGAAGAACAAGCTATCCCTAATGACGGTGTCGCTGAAATCAGTGCAGAAGATGCGATCAAGATTGCATCGGAAGAAGCCACTTCCCGCGTTGGAGAGCTTGGCGAACCACAGAAAACCCCTGAAGCCGAGTTGAACATTTACCACAATGAAGAGGACAACCAAACCTACCTTGTTTACATTACCGAAGTCAATGTGCTGGATCCTGCCCCATTACGTACCAAATATTTCGTGAATGCCGTTGACGGCAGTATCGTATCTCAATATGACCTCATCAACTTCGCAACAGGAACAGGTACAGGTGTACTTGGTGATACCAAAACCCTTACAACCACCCAATCCGGCAGTACCTTCCAACTGAAAGATACCACTCGCGGCAATGGGATTGAAACTTACACTGCAAACAATGGTTCCTCCATTCCAGGTACACTCCTGACAGATTCCGATAACGTATGGACTGATCGTGCTGGCGTAGATGCCCACGCCCATGCTGCTGCCACGTATGATTTCTACAAAAACAAATTCAACCGCAACGGTATTAATGGCAACGGTTTGCTCATTAAATCCACTGTGCATTATGGCTCCAACTACAATAATGCATTCTGGAACGGAGTACAGATTGTATTTGGTGACGGTGATGGAACGACTTTCCGTTCACTATCTGGTGATCTGGATGTAGTAGGCCACGAATTGACTCACGGTGTCATTGAGTATACAGCCAATCTGGAGTACCGCAATGAGCCAGGTGCATTAAATGAAGCCTTCGCTGATATTTTCGGAAATACGATCCAAAGCAAAAACTGGTTGCTTGGCGACGATGTCTACACCCCTAACATTGCAGGTGATGCACTGCGCTCCCTATCCAACCCTACATTGTATGGACAACCTGACAAATACGCTGACCGTTATACTGGAACAGCGGACAACGGAGGCGTTCATACCAACAGCGGTATCATTAACAAAGCGTACTATCTTGCAGCTCAAGGCGGTACACATAATGGTGTCACTGTAACAGGGATCGGGCGTGATAAAGCCATTCAAATCTTCTACAGCACACTCGTGAACTATCTGACACCTACATCCAAATTTGCTGCTGCCAAAACAGCGACAATCCAAGCCGCTAAAGATCTGTACGGAGCGACTTCGGCTGAAGCTACTGCAATTACCAAAGCTTATCAAGCTGTAGGACTGTAAGAATCATTCGTTGTTGAACTCATATTAAATCGTTCAGGCACCCCTCATCGTCCGAACGGAGCAAGCTTATATATGAAAAAAAGCGGTGTCCCGGACATATCCGGGAACCGCTTTTGTCTATTTAAACATGTGAAATCATTCGTCTACAGATGTCTTGAATGAGGACACATGATCTCGCATTCTTACACGGAAGGCCCAGCGGCAATCCATGACAACAATCCATAGGTGTGTGTGGAGCCCGTAGTTCGTGACACTTCCAGTACGGCTTCATCCTCACTCTGGGAGAGGAGCGATACCTGGAATCCCCGATCATTACACATGGCTACAATCACATAATGCTCCGATATAAACGACTCCTCAAAGGCTACCGTTACTTCCACGCACTGTTCATCCTCAGGCAATATAAAGGCCTCCATACCGAACTGCTGCACCACAGGCTGACGGCTGACACTTCGTACGGGCTGGAATGACAGGTGTTCAGGACCCACAGCTCCATGCTGCAACTGGCTGCTTCCAACAGCTCCATCACTCAAATGCTCCTGCTTAACTGCTTGCTCCCTCAGCTTGAACTCCTTAATTCCATCGATCTCATGTGAAAATTCAGGCTGTGGTAGCGGTAGCTGTGGCTGGACCGTGCCAGCTGTCGTCAATGAATCTCCAAGCTGGTTAGCTTGCGATGGATGCTCTTGTTGTTGCCCCAGCTCCTGACCCGACGTCTGGATAAACTGCGTTTCCTTCAGATCGACACTTGAGGGTTCCACGACAATTGCCGGCTGTGATGGCGGTACAACCTCATTTTCTGTTTGAAGCAATCCCTCTTGTCTTTTGATAGCTGCCAGTTGTTCCAGCGTTTCTCCACTGAACTGACGAATCGCATTCCATATCTCTTCGCTCAAATGCGCCGGACCTACAATCCCCGCATTCAAATGATTAGAGGTAATACTCTGCTCACTCAGTTTGCTGCCGTTCACGCTGCCATCGGCCAATTTGGCACTTGTGACGGACCCATTCTGTAGATGGATCCCGCTTACTGCTTCCTCTTCCAGATGGGTTGTGCGAATACTGCGTTCCTGAATATGATCAGCAAGAATCGTTCCATCCTGAATATGCCGAGATTGCACACTTTTGTCTGCTATGTGGATAGCCGATACCGCACCTTCAAGCAATTTATTACCGTTTACACTGCCGTCAGCCATTTTGGCACTTGTTATGGAACCATTGTGCAGATGAATCGAACTGACCGATTCCGCTTTGAGGTGGGAGATTCCAATGCTTCGCTCTTGAATATGGTCAGCATGGATGGCTCTCTCTTGGATATGACTGGATTGCACACTTCCATTGGCAATATGGACATCCGACACCGCATCTTCAAGCAGTTTGCTGCTGCTCACACTGCCATCGGCCAGTTTGGCACTCGTTACGGATCCATTTTGCAGATGAACCGCACTTATTACTTCCTCCTCCAGATGGGACGTACCAATGCTATGCTCCTGAATATGATCAGCAAGGATCGCTCCTGCCTGGATATGGCGAGTTTGCACACTTTCCGACGCGATATGGCTCCCCAATACAGCATCTTCGAGCAATTTGCTGCCGCTAATGCTACCGTCAGCTAATTTAGCACTCGTTACGGACCCATTTTGCAGATGAACCGCACTTACTGCTTCCTCTTCCAGATGGGTTGTGCCTATGCTTCGCTCCTGAATATGATCAGCTTGAATGGCTCCTGCCTGAATATGCTCGGATTGCACACTTTCCGATGCGATATGAATTCCGGATACCGTACCTTCGAGTAACTTGCTGCCGGTTATACTGCTATCCGCCAGTTTGGCACTCGTTACAGATCCATTTTGCAAATGAATGGCACTTACCGATTCCTCTTCCAAATGTGCTGTGCCGATGCTTCGCTCTTGAATATGATTAGCAAGGATTGTTCCCTCTTGAATATGACGGGATTGCACACTATCGTCTGCAATGTGGATATCCGATACTGCTCCTTCAAGCAACTTGCTGCCGGTTACACTGCCGTCGGCCAACTTGGTACTTGTTACAGATCCATTTTGCAGATGAATGGCACTTACTGCTTCCTGTTCCAAGTGAAGCATGCCAATGCTGTGCTCCTGAATATGGTCAGCAAGGATTACTCCTGCCTGGATATGGCGGGATTGCACACTTTCAGAGGCGATATGGATTCCCGACACCGCATCTTCGATCAACTTGCTGCCGGTTACACTGCCGTCGGCCAGTTTGGCACTGATGACAGACCCATTTTGCAGGTGAATCGCACTTACTGCTTCCTCCTCCAGATGGGTTGTGCCGATGCTCCGCTCCTGAATATGGTCAGCATGAATGGCGTCTGCCTGAATATGCTCGGATTGCACGCTTTCGGACGCAATATGAATCCCCGATACGGTTCCTTCAAGCAATTTGCTGCCGTTTATACTGCCATCCGCCAGTTTGGCACTTGTTACAGATCCATTTTGCAAATGAACCGCACTTACAGACTCCTCATCCAGATGAACTGAGCCAATACTGCACTCTTGAATATGATCAGCAAGGATTGCTCCTTCTTGGATATGACGGGTCTGCACACTTTCATTGGCAATGTGAGTAGCCGATACGGTTCCTGCGGCTAATTTACTGCCATCCACACTACCAGTTGCTAGTTTGGAGCGTGTTACAGATTCATCCTGCAATATAATCGTACTTACCGCTTCTTCTTCCAGATGAGACGTTCCGATGCTGCGTTCATGGATATGATGAGGAAGAATCTCACCATCTTGAATATGACGGGAATGCACAGCTCCTTGCTGCAGGTGAACAGCACTTGTCGACTCTGCCTGAAGATGCAAACCACTAATCAAACCTGGCTGAAGATGAGCCGCTGTAATGGATAAAGGTGCCAGATGGTCTGTTTCAACAGATCCAGGTGCCAAGTGATGCGATGTGACCACCTGTTCAGCAATATGCTCCTCATGAATGATGTCTGCCTTCAGATGCTGTGAGCTCACTACTTGAGTTCCCAAATGGTCAGATTTCACGCTGCCTTCAGCCAGATGGACGGATTGTACAACGGATGGCTGCAAGTGCTCGCTACCTACAGCAGCCTGTTGTAGTTCTGTCCCCGATACCGAGTCTGCTGTCAAATGGTCCGCACTTATGGACCCATGCCGAAGTTTGTTGCCAGTAATACTGCCATCAGCGAATAATTCCGGCGAGCGTATTTCTTCCGACAAATGTTCCAAGGAAACGGCATGCTGCTTCAGGTGATATCCGCGAATGGTTCCTGATGGAATATGTTTGGCGTTAATGCTCTCTGCCATAATCTTGGAAGAAGTCACGCTGCCGTCTGCCAGTTTAGCTGACGTGACAGCAAAATCCGCCAGTTTATCTGTGGCAACACTCTCTGGTGAAAGCTTGGGGGAGGTAACCGCATGATCTGTTAGATGAGGCGGAAAAATGGACCCGCCAGCCAGCTGGGCTGAAGTTACACTATCAATAGCCAATTTATCTGTTGTGACCGCGGCCCGTGCAATCGCATCCGTTTCAACACTGCCTGGCTGAAGATGAGGCACACCTACGGCATGTTCTGTCAGATGTTCCGATTTCACTGCATAAGGTCTCAGAGCCTCGGAACCCACGCTGCCTGGAGCCAAATGTGTACCTGTGACTCCACCACTCGTAAGATGCGAGGATATAACACTTCCCGGGGCAAGCGCTCTGCTACTCACCGATGCCGTTCCAAGCTTTTCTGTTGTCACACTTCCATCCGCGAGTTTAACGTCTGTAACGGCAGCATCCTGCAATTCATACGTACCCACGGCCGACTCTGCAAGATGCCGCTCACACACCACGTCGTCTGCGAGAGCATCTCCGGACACACTTGCGGTAGATAGATGAGTTGCCTCGATGCTCCCACTTGCAATGTGAATGGAGTGAATTGCGGAATTGTCCACATGTACCGGTGTAATTCCCCGATTCGCAATGTGTTCCGCACGAATGGACCCTTTGGCAAGATGTTTACCTTGTACGGCTTCATCCGCAATTTTGGAAGAAATGACGCTCTGATCAGAGATCTTGGATGCCGTAATGGACTGCTCCAGCAATTTTGCTGTTCCCACAGACTGGTCTGCCAGTTTGCTGCTGGTTACTGCACCTTCCGTCAAATGCTCACTGCCCACTTCTCCATTGCCAATCTGCTCCTTGCCAACGGAATGAGCGCGAATCTGGCTTGATCCGATTGAACCGTCCAAGAGATGTCTTCCACTTAGTGAACCCTCAGCTAAATGTCTTGTTTGTATGGACCCATCCTCTATCTGGTCACTTCCAATACTGCCATTTAATAGTTGTGAACGACCGACAGACCCTTCTGCCAGATGTGTCTGTTTAACAGCACCTGCCTGAATATGGTGAGACTCGATGGATAGTTCTTCGATTTTGCTGCCTGTGACAGCAGCTTCCCGAATTTTGGATGTAGTCACTGCATCGTCAGCCAGTTTGGAGGTATTCACAGCTCCCCCCGTGAGATGTCTTGTATCCACCCCGCTAATCGCAATCTTGTCTCCAGTTACGGCATGATTCTTGATTAATTCTTCCGTTACCAGCATGCGGCTGAGATGTCTTGTGCCGATGGAACCGTCGGCAATTTTGGCCGAATCGATGACCTGGTTGCCAAGCTTCTGAGAAGTAATGCTGCCATCTCTGATTTTCTCACCTGCAATAGAAGCATTTCGTATTTTATGACCAGACACAGAGCCGTCAATCAGGTGCTCCTCAGATACAGACGCTTCCGCAAGTTTCGCTGAAACAATGGCCCCGTCTGCTATGTGTATGCTGGTCACCGCATAATCCTGCAATGCTTCACTGCCGACCGCATCCGGTTTCAGCTTGGAGGCATCCACAGAGAAAGGAGCCAGTTTGCTCTCCGTAACAGCAAATTCACTCAAGTCGTCCGTGTAGATATAGTGTCCGGTATGACCAGGCATCTGGTTCTGGTTCAGGATCTGCAACCGGTCCCTGCTTGCTGTTTCTTGCTTGTTGATACCCAGCTCTTCTTCCAAAACAAGCGGAGCCACGCTGCTGACCTGAATCTGCTTTTCCAGGATATCTTGCGTCTCGACGACTTTCTCGCTATCAGACTCTACGGGTTCCGGTTTGATGGCTTTGGTTACGATCTCCAGGTCTTCCAGCTCGTTCGTTGAAGCAGGTAGCTCCATTGATTCGGATAGGAATTCTTCTGATGCCTGAATGGCCTTCGAATTCCGTTTATTTGTATTCAAGCGTTCTTCCCTATTCGAAGTGAAACCTGAGTCCATTGTGTCTGACCGTCGATTGGTCAGATCCAGTTCCTTAAATTTAGGACTCACATGCCGCAGTTTTGGCGTAGGAACCTTCTTATTGCCTTTTTTACTCATACAGCTAGCTCCTTCCTCTAACGTTCGTCTCCGGCATCTTATGCGTCAGTATGGGCATCTGCCACTGTAATTCATGACTTTGGTGGGTTACATTTTCATCGCTGCACAAGCTTCAAGGTATGAATGATCGAGCTGTCCCTATTGAAATAGGCTGTACCCGTTCACTTATGTAAGGCGGCTGTCCACGCCCCTACCCCAGAGATGTCATACGATATCATGTAAGCCATTTGCATAAATCCATATGATGCAAAGGGCTGGAAAGAGCACTCTTTGATGCATATCGAAGCATCATGATTCCGGTCTGCGTTATCGTGATGTCCAACCATGCGGTGACAGGCCGGCATTCCATGGATGGACGATCCATGGTCGCGATAACATTGAAGGAGGAACGGTCATGCTACAAGAAACGATCGGTATTCTGTTCGATTCACGCATGTACCGGGGGATACCGGCTGGAAGGACGGGTCAGGAATCACTCGCGAATGTTGAACAGGCAGCGGCCTGTTATGGATTAACCCCTTGTTTTTTGCGGCTGGAAGACGTGGATTCGGACAACAAAACCTGTATGGCTTATGTAAAAAAAGAGGGTATATACGTTCGTCAAAGGATGCCATTGCCCTCCGTTATTCATAACCGGGCTCTCCAGCTTCGCCGTTCGGAGCAGCATCAGGTGACCAAACTGCTGTTGCAGGGCATACAGGTTTACAATGTCCGCAATCGATACCGAAAAGACCACATTCACGAGATGCTTTATCAGGACCCCGGTCTCAGGCAACATCTCCCCCGTGCGGTCAACGCTACACCTGATTCTTTGGCATATATGATGGAACATTACGATGATCTGGTGATCAAGCCATGCAGCGGAAGCATTGGTCACGGCATTATGCGGATATTCCAAAAGGACGGTCAATGGAAACTGACATGTGAGACAAGGACTTCACGCAAGGGATGGGCCACCTTTCGACTGAATAAGGGACAACTGCCATCAGCCACCCTGCGCCGTATTTTCCGGCATGCCTATCTCATTGAAGAACGCATACCTCTGGTTCGTTTTGAGGGAAGACCTGTAGATCTGCGGGTATCCGTGCAACGAGGAAGTGACGGATTGTGGGCGATCACAGGCATATTCGCCAAGGTGGCTCCGGCGCATACGTTTGTCACGAATATCGCCCAAGGCAGCAAAGTCATGAAGCTGGCTGAAGCTCTTGACTTGCAGGCAACCGACTGGCATGCACTTGAACTGGAGGCCAGAATCCGGTCTGTCGGGCTCCGAATCGCACGGACGCTGGCTTCGAGCCTGCCTCATCTTGCGGACCTCGGACTTGATCTGGGGATCACAGAGAAGGGCCAGATTTATTTTATCGAATGCAACGGAAGGGATCAGCGCTACGGTTTCCGCAAGGCCGGAATGACGGAGACTTGGAAAGCCAGCTACCGGCAGCCGATGGCTTATGGACGTCTGCTGCTGGAGCAGAATTCGCGCATACCAAGGCAACCCCAGACGTATGATCGCGGCCTATATTGATTTCGTGGGCATTCTGTGTCAATATTATGCAGAACGGCCGGCCCTGCCGGCCTTGAAGTTCGCACTAACCCTAAGGGGGATATTCATGGCAAAAACGCTGTTGCGGTTAATGACCGAGCTTTCTTCTCGCAAATGGATCTCCCGGACTGTGGGAGCCTTCTCCAAGAGCCGGGGAAGCAAGGCATTTATCCCTTATTTTGTCCGGACCTACGACATCCCTGTTCAGGAAGCTGAGAAAGACTGGAAGGAATATCGTTCATTGAATGATTTCTTTACCCGTAAACTTAAACCGGGCATGCGCCCGCTTGAACTTTCAGAACATGCACTGATCAGTCCGGTCGATGCCAAAATCACGGCAGCCGGTCCTGTATCTGCTGGAACGCTCCTGAATGTTAAGGGACAAAATTATACACTTGCTGAATTATTAAACCACTCACCACATCTGGAGAAGTACAAGCACGGTTATGCCTTTGTCCTGTATCTCAGCCCACGCGACTATCACCGCATTCATGCTCCTGTTAGCGGTCGCCGCATTGAGAGTGAACATATTAAGGGCAAGGTTTATCCCGTAAATGATTTTGGTCTGACCCATATGAAATCGGTGCTGAGTCGGAACGAACGGCTCATTACGTATATTGCTCATGATTATGGAGAAGTTGCTGTCGTGAAAGTAGGCGCAATGAATGTGAGCAGCATACAGTACGCTGGTGCGGATGTAAGTTCATGGGCACAAGGCGATGATCTCGCATATTTTGAATTCGGTTCCACCGTCGTACTGTTAACACAGAGCGGTACATTCGAACCGGACCCAGGCTTGCAGCCTGGCGACTCCGTCAAAATGGGAGAATTGCTCGGTCGGTTAAAACCAATCCATTGAGCAATACGCAGATGATTCCTGAATAACAGGAGTCATCTTTTTTAATTTCTGATCTCAAGAAACAGATTACACAGAACTTTGGCCTATATAAAAAAATAAATATAAAAAGGTACTCACAGCCGGAACACCTTTTAAGGGTAAAGTGTCCAGGCTATGAGTACCTTTTGCCGATCAGAGAATCCGATTATCCGCTTCAGAGCTATGTAGAAGTCAGGATGATTACCGTTCCCATTCCATGTATACATGCAATACGAAGCTAAGCTTCGTCATATTGGTTTTCTGACCATTCCTTAAAACCATACGTCCTGCATTTCCTCTGCCGGTTTGGAGCGGCGCAGGCGGTTCCGGAAAATATTAAAGCCCCTGATAGAGCATCCCCGGTTGCGGACCCGACGTTTTCCGTTCATCACAAGTTCCCCCTTTCGATCGTCTGGAATGCTACATACTTACCCCTGCTTCCCAGAATTGAAACGTTACCATATTCTACCGGACAGAGAGGCCCTAACGAATCTCGGACGGACTTTTGCCGGTATACTGCTTGAACTGACGACTGAAGAAAAAGATATCGCGGTACCCCAGGGCATCTGCCACTTCGGTCACATTCATGCCGGTATGCACCAACAGATGCTCAGCCCGCTCAATGCGCATGCGAATGATATAGGATTGCACGGACGAACCAATCAATTCCTTGAACTTGATCGAGAAGTATCGCGGCGATAATCCAGCCCTTGCAGCGAGGTCTTCCACGCGATGTGTTATCCCCGGATGCTGGCGTACATAGTTAGCTACCTCCTGGATGACATCGGACAACTGGTTGCTCACCTTTTTCTCCACAGGAGCTTCTGTATCTGCACGCAGCAAATGAATCATCAGCTGTTTCAGAATCAGTCGGCTCTCCTCATCCCGCCCATATACATCGGATAGGAACAATCTTACATAACGAGCCAGCAAGTGCTCGAATTCCACCGTTTCCAGTACCTCACGATAGGACTGGGGAACATCATTAACGGGTATATCTACATCAAAATGAATATACGTTAGTACCAACGGTTTTTGCTTATTATGTGTTGCAGTAGGATGATCGCCTGGCCTGAACAGAAAACAACTACCCTTGCCAACTTCATACGATCGGTCATTCAGCACAACGGTCCCTTCACCACTCCATACATAAAATAAGTCATAGTTTTGCATCGGTTTTTCCCGCTTTTGCCACTTCCATCCCGGTTCGCAGACAATTTTGGCGACGGCGGGCAAAATAACAAAAGATGACGGCGATGCCTGCAGCATGTCGCCACTCCCCCTTGAAAGTTAATCTCTTTTGCATACTGCATCAAAAATGATGCGATATGTGTTTATATATTTCTGCTCCTGCTGGAGCGAAACGTCTTATTCCATTATACAGCGGAATTCACCGAAACGAAAATGTGCACTTCTCCCATGCTAACCGCATTCGCCTTATCCCCTCTTCAATCTCCTCTTTCTCCAGATGTGCAAAGCCAAAACACACAGCCGGCGGACCTGGAGTCAGCCAATAACGAACCGCATCACGGAATACGACACCTTCTTCCTGAGCCAGTGCCTTGAACCGCTCGTAACTGTCAATATCCCCTTTCCACGTAGCATAAATATGCAATCCAGCATCCCCAGGCTGCATGATGAAAGGTTCCGGTAATTCCCGCTTCATCTCACTGACAAAAAAAGCATGCCGTTCCCCATAGAGACGGGTTAACCGTCTTAGATGGCGCAAATACCCTCCTCGGGCCATAAACTTCGCAAGTGCACGCTGCTCCAGAAGGGCAGGAGGTACGGGTTCGTACAGTGCTTTTGCAGCGATCAGTGGCTGCACCAGACTGGGTGGCAGAACCGCGTAACCAAGCCGGAAGGATGCAACCATCGTTTGTGAGAACGATCCGACATAAATGACCCGTTGTTCACGATCGAGTACTTTGAGCGGTTCAATCGGCCTACCTCCCCAGCGAAATTCACTATCATAATCATCTTCAATAATGACGGCATTTCGCTCCGAGGCCCATTCAAGTATTGCTCTCCGTCTGTCCAGACCAAGGACAGCCCCTGTAGGAAACTGGCGGGTAGGTGTCACAAATAACGTCTGTGCTTCCCAGGACTGCGGAATAATCCCCCCGGTATCTACTTCCGCTGGAATAATCTTTCCTCCGCAGGACTTAACGGCATGAGCAATTCCCTTATATCCCGGGTTTTCCAATACAACAGCGGCCCCCTCAGGGATAAGCAGCTGTGCTATCAAAGTGATGCCCTGCATGGAACCACTAAACAGTACGATCTGTGATGCCTCAGCCTGAATGCCCCGTGTCCACCTCAGATGTGATGCGATGGCCTCACGTAGTTCAAGGTCTCCAGCAGCACCACTTCGTTCATGCGATCCGCTCCGATGAACGGCGGCCAGCGCACTTTTCCATTCCGCTTGTGGGAAATGCTCGGCAGGCATACGCTGTACATGGAAGTTGATGACCCGTTGCTCCCGGTCAATGGCTGACGGTTTTTCCTTTTCATTCTGAATATTCAGCGTACTCACCCGCTCTCCCCATGGAGAAAGTTGAATCATTGCCTCCTGCTCTGCATGGTCCTGTGCTGTTATGGTGTCCGAAACAAAAGTCCCTCTTCCCCTATGCGCTCGCACGTAACCATCAGCCAGCAGCATGTCATATACCTGTGCCACGGAGCCGCGTGACATTTCATATTGACGTGCTAACTCTCGAGTGGAAGGCAGTCTTGTGCCTCCAACCAGCGTCCCTGCATGAATGGCGTCACGCAAAGCATGGTACAATGCCTCGTATTTGTAACGGTGTTGAACCACGTATGAATCCATAGGCAGCCACAATTCCATCGTGCACCTCTTTTTCCAAATAAATTGGTCTATTAAAGTGAATGTAAATTGGATCTTTTTATATGTCAATGCAAGTTCTAATGTTATGGCTAAGGTACAGTGATTTAATCCACATGCTATTCAAGGGGGAACACCGATGAGAAGAAAAGAATTCAATGTAGATGAAGAACAGGAAATGATAACATTTCTGGACCAATGCTCCTTTGGTTTTCTGGGAACGGTTAGTCCGGACGGGCAGCCACGGGTAACACCGCTAAACTTCGTATATATGGACGGTTGTTTTTATTTCCATGGCAGTCTTGCCGGAGAGAAAATGAAACAGATCAAGCAGGATTCCTCCGTCAGTTTTACCGTGGCAGAAGAGTTTTCCCTGATTCCATCTTATTTCAGTGATCCCGAATTAGCTTGTCCGGCAACTTCTTTTTTCAAAAGTGTAATGGCATTCGGACAGGCAGAGCCGGTTCAGGATCTGGACATCAAGGGCAAGGTTCTTCAACGCTTTATGGAGAAACTCCAGCCGCAGGGCGGATATGTCCCCATTGATGCAGCTGATCCCCGCTACAAGGGTAATCTCAAAGCCGTTGCTGTGGTTCGCATTGTTCCTGAACGGATCAGTGCCAAGTTCAAATTTGGACAGAACCTCTCGGCTGAACGCTTTGACCATATTAGCGGCGAACTGGAACAGCGTAACGAAGGACGAGATGCAGAAACTGCCGAAATGATGCGGAAATATTGTCCTTTCCATCAGAAATAACATTCATTTTCCATAGTATAATCAATCGGGAGAAGTAACATTAACCTAACTCGAAAACACCCGCAACAACGCGGTGAAGTGATAAAACTGTCATTATGCGTAATTTCCGTGACGGGGGCAAGGCAAGGTGTTATAATGTTAGGCAGTTGAATCCCAAAGACTTGGAAGGATGAAAAGAATGAATCCACTGGCTGAACAGTTGAACGAAAGTATTCAGGCAGGCAGCAGTCACGTCTACTCCATGCTGTCGCAGCTCGGCAAAGAAATCTATTTTCCAAAAGAAGGTATCTTGAGTCAGTCTGCTGAAGCAGCAAGTCTGGCCAAAACCTACAATGCTACGATTGGTATTGCTCTGGAGGGCGGTGTGCCGATGCACCTAGCTGTTATTCAGGATAAGCTGTCCGCATACCAACCGAAAGATTTGTACCCTTATGCTCCGCCTGCAGGGAAGCCTGAGTTGCGGACCGTATGGAGAGACAAGATGCTGAAGGAAACACCTTCCCTTGAAGGTAAAACATTTGGTAACCCCATTGTGACTAACGCATTAACTCATGGACTGAGTATCGTAGCCGACCTGTTCGCCGAAGAAGGGGACGCTGTTATATATCCGGATAAAAACTGGGAAAATTATGAGCTGACCTTCGGAATTCGTCGTCATGGCGAGTTAGTTCATTATCCCCTGTTCGATGATCAATTGAACTTCAACAGTGCTGGCCTGCTCGAAGCGTTGCTTGCGCAGAAGGACAAAGGCAAAGCCATCGTGCTGCTGAACTTCCCGAACAACCCGACAGGTTATACGCCTGGAGCCGAAGAAGCAGATGCAATCGTGGATACGATCCATCAAGCGGCTGAGGCTGGTGTGAACGTCGTTGCTGTGACAGATGATGCCTACTTTGGTCTCTTCTTCGAAGATTCCATTCACGAATCCCTGTTTGGCAAACTGGCGAACCTCCACCCACGTGTGTTAACTGTTAAAGTTGACGGTGCCACGAAGGAAGAATTCGTATGGGGCTTCCGCGTTGGATTCATCACGTACGCCCATGAAGATGCTGCAGTTCTCCATGCTCTGGAGCAAAAAACACTCGGTATTATCCGGGCAACCATCTCCAGTGGTCCGCATCCTTCCCAAACTTTTGTATTGGATGCGCTGAAAGCACCTGAGTTCGAAGCACAGAAGCTGGAGAAGTTTGAAATCATGAAAGGCCGCGCCAACAAAGTAAAATCCATCCTCGATAGCGGTAAATACGGTGAGGTATGGGATTACTATCCGTTCAACTCCGGTTACTTCATGTGCCTGAAGCTGAAGGATGTCGGCGCAGAGCAGCTCCGGACCCATTTGCTACAGAAATACGGCGTCGGTACGATTGCGCTGGGTGAGGCGGATCTGCGAATCGCCTTCTCCTGTATTGAAGAATCCGGACTGGAAGATCTGTTCGACACGATCTATCGTGGAGTTTTGGATCTACAGACAACTTAATTTATATGCAGTAATGCTAATCCAAATAAATAAGTCAGGGAGCGGACTTGCATCCGTTGCCTGACTCAAATACGAACCCCTTTGTATCCTGATGAATGTCTCTCGATATAAAGGGGTATTTTGTGTTCCGCTTTGAAAACGTGTGGCTATCTTGACGGGCAAAGGCCCAAAACGATGAATTTTCAGGCTCTACCGGGCAACGGCCCAATCAGCCTATCCCCAAAGCACATAATATACGATGTACGCAAGGGCGTGCCCAACACCACTTGAAAGGGGAATGACCATGTCTGGAGTAGTTGAAGAAACAAGAGGCGGTTATGGATGCGGCGGTTACGGTTACGGAGGAGGATTTACAAATACAGGTGCCATTCTCGTTCTGTTCATCTTGCTCGTCATTATCACAAAATCATTCCTCTGTTAGTTCATACGTCCTCACCAGGAGTCGGAACAAGGTAAGCTGACAGCACAAAGAAGGGTATTCCGGGATACAGCTCGGAATACCCTTCTTTTGTTATGTTACGCAAGCGTCCCTAGTCGGCGTTGCCATTGAACGTTAACTAGTCACACGCTCGATCGATCGTTCATTCATCCTCTTCTTCCTTCAACCACTTGTTGCCCTGAGAACGTCGCATCAAGTAGATGACCAGCACACCAAGAACCAGTGCTGCTCCGATCATGCTCAGTCCATTCCATCCCGCAACCAGCATCGGCAGCCACATGAGCAAGGCAGTCAGTGCATGCAGATTCGAGATGAACCCCAGCACCTGGGAACGACGACTTTCTCCCGAGATGGGATAAATCATAATCCAGAACGATTCACCATGACTGCGACGCAGTGCACCCAGTTGCACACCCACAAGCAGCAGGAAGAACAGGTATACACCAATCCCGAAATAACTGCCTGCCGTCCACCAGGACAGCAGCATGCCCAGTACAACCAAGCGCACAACGATAGAGAACACTTCAGTTCGGATGAACGTTTTGGTGATCAGATAGCGATAGGCTTTCCCTGCGTTCCACGGGAGGCCACTCCCCCATTTGCTGAGCCAGCGGCGAGAACTTACTTTTTGGCCTGATGAAGGCACATCTACGAACCATCCCAGCGTACGCATCACTCGGCCAGCCTGGCCCTGCTCCACCTGAATGAGACGCTCCCATGAAACCCGATGTTTCAGAGGGATACGCAGAGCAACGATATAAACGACGGCCAGCAGCAGCAGGAACCAGATACTGCGCTGTGGAGGCTGCCACAACCAGGCGGCAATCGCCAGTATAGCCAAAGCCCACCGCAGCAAACGATATCCTCTAGCGGCACCGATTTGCACCATGCGTAGTTCTTGCCAAGCCCCGAAGCTCGATAACCCTTTCCACAACAGAAGAAGCAGGATAAACCAGCCAAATGGCCTTGCATCCTGATCTGCTCGAACATAGAGCGGCCACAACGTTACAAATACGAGCAGCATACCCAAGGTTTTATAGATAATGCCACGAGCAAAGCTGTTTTTCAGATATTCGTGCATCCGATATTCCTGCGGACGTAAAAATACGATGTCTGCCGGATGTAGATATGTACGATAGCTGCTAAACAGCACCAGTGGCGCCAACAACAGCAGCGTAATCCATCGAATCGGAAATCCCGCCGGAATGTGCTGTACAAACGATGTATACCAGGCGGAGAACGCAATGACGAGAAATAAGAACACCATGGCTACGCCGCTCTGAATGACATAACCCAGATAAGGAAGAATTCCATTCCAGAATCCCGTACGTCTTTGCTTCCATAACTGCTTGAGATCCATGCTTAATCCCTGCCTTGTACAAGGGAATAGAACATATGCTCCAACGTGGCATCCGATTCCCCGAATTGAGTACGCAGCTCATTCAGCGTCCCTTGAGCAATGACCTGTCCTCGATGCAGGACAATAAAACGGTCACAGTAATTTTCAATGGTGGACAGAATGTGTGAACTCAACAAAATGGATGATCCCGAAGCCTTCATTTCAAGCATAAAATCAAGCAAAGAGCGGATTCCGAGGGGGTCAAGTCCCAGGAAAGGCTCATCAATGATATAGAGTGGCGGACCCGCCACAAAAGCACACATGATCATGACCTTTTGCCGCATACCTTTGGACAGGTGGGTCGACAGACTGGTACTTTTCTCATTCATGCGGAACAAGTCGAGCAGTTTCTCCGTACGCTTTTTGAAATCAGCCTCAGAAACGCCATATGCTCTGGCCGTAAACTCCAGATGCTCCATGACTGTCATCTCGTCGTACAGCTCAGGAGATTCCGGTACAAAGGCCATGGCGGATTGATATACCTGTGGATCTTCGTCCCGCTTCTTGCCCATGACCCGCACTTCTCCCTGTTGAGGGGTCATCAATCCTAAAATATGCTTCATCGTAGTACTTTTGCCAGCACCGTTTAATCCGATCAGTCCGACCATTTCTCCGCGTCCAACTTCAAGATCGATGCCGTGGAGGACGGGCCGTTTGGCACTATATCCTCCGCTTAGCCCGTTGATTTTCAATACGGGTGGTTGAACGTTTTCCATCTATCCCTGCACCTCTTTCGTCAGGTTTTATTCTTCAGAGCGTGGCTCTTTACCTTTACTCCATTTAGGAGCGCCCTTGTTCTTACGATCCTGGTCCCGTTCTGTTCTGCCTGTATTGCCAGCTGGCTTGCCGCCCGCCGGACGTTGATTCGAAGCAGCAGTTCTGGCGCCGCCATTGCGGCTGGCCTGACCAGGTTTACGATCCCGGGACTGCCCTGGTTTTCTGGAGAAAGAATGTCCTTCAGGCCGCGTATCCGGACGCGGATCAGCCTCCAGCACTTTACCCCCGAACAATACACGTTCCGGCAATTCGATTCCAAGTTCCCGCGCAAACTTGCGCATAATGAAAATTTGCGTTTCGTCCACGATCGACAACACGATACCACTGCGACCCATACGACCTGTTCTTCCTGCACGGTGAACATAGTGTTCCGAATCAAATGCAGGATCATAGTTAATGACCATCGGCAAACCTTCAATATCCAGTCCTCTGGCTGCAACCTCACTCGCGATCAGCAGTTGCAGTTTCCCGTTACGGAAAGCGGATAACACGTTGCTGCGGGTCACTTTGTCAGCATCTCCATACAGCGCAGCTGCCGAGAAGCCCAGATGATTCATTTTCGCTTCAACCTCGCCAATATCCTCGGTAGCATTCACAAAGACGATGGCACGATCCGGGTTATACTGTCTAACCAGACGGCGCAGCATATCAATTTTGTTGCGGTTTTCTTCTACAAAATAAAAATGCTCCAGTCCCGCCGCAGTTGCCCGGTCCGGTTCAATTCCGATCTGTACCGGCTCTTTCATCTCCCGCTTCGCAAGTCCTGCGGTATGTTCATCAATCGTTGCTGAGAGGAAAATGAGCTGACGGTCGCGCAGGGCACTGCGCAATACGAAGTCCACGTCACTTACCCCGCCGAGCTGGAATACCTGGTCTGCCTCGTCAATAACGATCGTGGAGACGTTGTGCATTTTCAGCTTTTTCAGCGTGATCAGTTCCTTCAGACGTCCTGGCGTTCCTACAACCAGTTCCGGGTGTTCACGCAGCTTCTCGATCTGACGTTTTACTGCGGCGCCGCCAATTAGCCCCAGAACGCCAATTTTGCGTTCTTCTCCATAGCGCTGTGCCTCGCGGACAATCTGCATCGCCAGCTCTTGTGTAGGAGCTATGATGAGCTTCTGTGTCCCTTTTACATCACTTTTGATGGATTGCAGCAGTGGCAGCAAATAGGCGAGCGTCTTGCCTGTTCCCGTCTGCGATTTTGAAACCACATCGCGACCTTCCAAAATAACCGGGATTGTCTGTGCCTGTACCGGTGAAGGTTCGTTGATGCCATGTCTGGCGAGTACAGCCTCAAGATCCTGTTCTACGCCAATTGAAGCAAATGTTTGATTCGTCATGTATGTCCATCCTTTAAATTTATTCGTTTTGATGCTCTAGCCCTGCTTGTACTAATAAAACCGAAGCCTGTCATCACATTACCTTTCATTATATGCGAAAAAAGCCTGCGGACCAAATCTTATTCATGAAACATGTCTTTGCACACAAAAAAAAGAAAAGCCCCTCGGCGGAGCCCTTCTTTTATCCGATATATGATGCCCATTGTTGCATCTTACTTCTGATTCATTACTCCGTGCGACAGCCTGTCAGCGAGACGCGGAAATAGCTGATACAGCCACACTCCAGCCGAAGCCAGTCTGGGCAGATTCACTTCTTCCTTGCGCTTCTTCATCGCCCGGATCATATGCCCCGCAACCTCTTCCGGCTTCAGCATCATCCAGCGTACATTATTAACATAGTTACCGGAGGGGTCTGCCCGTTGGAAGAACGGTGTATCGATGGGTCCGGGATTAATGGTCGTTACCGTGACTCCGGTCTTGCGAAGTTCCTGGCGCAGGGCATTGCTGAAGCCAAGTACGGCATGTTTGGTTGCCGTATATGAAGCGGATTTTGCAGTTCCGATCTTGCCAGCCATGGAAGCTACATTCACGATTTGCCCTCTGCCTCGTTGTAACATCTGCGGCAGCACTGCCTTGGTGCAGCGAACAATGCCCATGTAATTAACGTCCATCATCTCATCGAATTCCTGCACAGACATATCCGTCATCGCTGCAAATTTTCCGTAACCAGCGTTATTCAGCAAAATATCGATTCGTCCGTATTTCTGCAACATCGCATCCACGGCTGTCTGAACTTGCTCAGTATTCGTTACATCTAACGTGAGTAGTTCATGTTGCCCTTTCAGCGAAGCACCAATCTCTTCCAGCTTGTCCCGCGAGCGGGCAGCCAGAATCGGGATGGCTCCTTCTTCTATCAGCATCTGTGCACAGAGCGCACCAATTCCGCTCGACGCACCTGTGATAAAAACAACCTGATCTTTCAACATACCCGATGTCCTCCCGTATTGAACACATATTGCCCCAAGAGGCGTATGGTTCTATTCTACGAGATCATCACTTGAATATCCATCTCACCGATTCCGTCCATCAGCAAAGGAATGCTCAATGCCTTCGTTGCACTAAAAGAACTCACGTATTCAGAATTCATCACTTGTGGAGGTGTAATATCAACAACGACACCCTGATTGGACAGGATGGTACTTGCATTGCCGCTAATCATATTGCCAAGTTCAGAAATAGCACTTTTACTCATTTCGTCCATTTCTGTAATGACAAAGCCGCCCATCATGGCAGAAACGATTTTCAATGCTACCGACTCTTGTATTCCAAACACGATGTTTCCGCTCAGTTGTCCAGTCATTCCGATCACGATCCAGACATGGTCTGCAATGTACTCCACATTTTTCACGCCAAGACTCCCGGTGGAAGGCGAAACCTGGATGAGCTGTTCGAATACGTTCCGTGCGGATTCCAGGAAAGGATTAATCACTTCCGCTTTCACTGTCTAATGTCCCCCTTACACTGGGTTATTGGTCACACACCAAAAGTCCCATATTCAATAAATTTATTATACTTTATCACGTACAAGAATTCACCAAGAATTCGGTAAGGCATGTGTACTATAATTTATCGTCATCGGCGGGGCAAATGTTTATAGCTGATTCTAGCGAAAAAACGAGGCTTTTCGCATCTGTTGCAAGAACAATTGCCATAGAGAGGCATGGCAAAAGGCATTTAGGACTTTTTTACTGTTTCTTAAAATGTTAAAAATTTAATTTCTTGAAATAAAATTAATTTCTCGTTCTAATGGACCTCCCCAAATCCATGATGTTCCCTTCATTGCCCTGCTGTCCTGAATCACCTATAATTTAAGGAACGGAACAATGACCAGTTACGGGATTCCACCTATGGATAGACAGAAGACATTTTACGTGCAAGGAGGCCATACATGAATATCAGTCAACTGGAGACGCTGATTACCATCTCGAAAACGATGAGTTTCCGCAAAGCCGGAGAACTTCTAAATCTGACTCAACCCGCCGTCTCCGCCCAGATCAAGAGCTTGGAGGATGAATTCAGAACCGTTCTTGTCGATCGGAACCAACCGGTCACCCTCACCGATCGCGGACAGGTATTTCTTCAACATGCCGAACGTATGCTGGACATCGTGGGGGAGCTGAAACAGAAGCTGATGGATCTCGATGAGACCCCTCAGGGACATATCAGACTCGGTACAACCACATCCATTGCCATTCAGATTTTGCCACGGGTCTTATCCTACTTTCAGGATCAATTTCCACTCATCAAGACCAGTATCCAATCCCTGCCTTCCTCCCAGATCTATACTCAGGTCGAGAATGGTATGGTCGATATCGGTATCGGTTATCTTACAGAGCGTAATCCTAACCTGAATACGTCTGTGCTGTATTATGATACTTTCGAGCTTGTGGTATCTCCTTTCCATCCACTGGCGAAGCAAAAGCATGCCGCGGTGGATGTCCTGCGCAGCACACCTCTGATCTTGCTATCTCCGGATACAGTGGGGCGCCGCTTTACGGAAGGCATTTTCAAAAAACATAATATTGAGCCCAATATCGTTATGGAGTTGTCGAGCAGCGAGGAAGTAAAACGGATGGTTGAGATTAATCTCGGGGCAGCCGTTATATCCAAACAATCCGTTGCCCACGAGTTGCGGCAAGGCACACTGCGCATGATTCCACTGAGTGAACTGGAAGTCAGTCACCCTGTCGGAGTCATTTACAAATCAAGTCGTTATGTGAATTCGGCCATGCAGCAATTCCTGAGCGATCTCAAAGGCATGCCGGAGACCCAGTTCATCAGTTCAGAATGATAAATGAGCCATGAGAAAGGAAGGATTTCCATATGAAATTTGATCTTCACACCCATCATTTTCGTTGTGGTCATGCAGACGGCAATATTCGCGACTATATTGAGGCAGGTATTCAATCTGGACTTCAGGTCATCGGTATCTCAGATCATACACCTTACTTCGGTAGTGACGAAGAACAGGCTTTTCCCCGGATCGCGATGGGCAAGTCGGAATTGCATCATTACGTGGAAGAAGTACTGGCTCTGAAGGAAGAATACGCGGGCAAAATTGATGTGCTGCTTGGCATTGAATCTGACTATTTCCCCGTCCATGCCGATTTGTATCGCAATACACTGGGGCAATATCCTTTTGATTATATTATTGGTTCAGTTCATCATACGGAAGATGTCAGCATATTCAACAAAACCCGCTGGAACGGATTAAGCAATGCACGTAAGGTTGAAGTGAAAGAGAGTTACTATGCTTTAATTCGGCAATCAGCCCGAAGCGGAATGTTCCAGATTCTCGGACATATTGATGCCATGAAAGGAAATTATCCACCTTTCTCGGATATTATCGCGGATCAAGCCATCGATGAAACGTTGCAGGTCATTGCAGAATCGAACGTGGCTATTGAAATTAATACATCGGGTAAAACCAAACTCAGTGGGGGCTGGTACCCTTCCGATGCCATTCTGGAGCGTGCGCATCATTACGGAGTGAAGGTGACCTTCGGATCGGATGCCCACAAACCGCAGCGTGTTGCTGATGAACTGGATGACGTTTGTACACGTCTGCAAGAGATTGGATTCACCGAATGGGTATACTTCAAGCAGAAACAAATGCAAGTTGTACCGTTTTAAACATAGAGCACCACAATAGCCCTCACGGCGTAAAAAAACGCTGTGAGGGTTTTTCTTTGTATCCTAATATAAAAGATGTTATATAAGTTCAATAAATATTTACACGATAACAGAAAGTAGTTCTGTCATCGGAGTGTTGGTGTAGAAATTCCATAGTTAAACTTATACAGACAAAAAAAATGAACCCGCTAAGCGCGGGTCCCAACAGCATTATCTATTATCAAAAAGGGGGTCATGAGATAAGTTTACCCGCTGTCTGTTAGAGTTCAATTGCAGCTATATTTCATTTGTGTAACAAATAATTGAAGTTCGTTTCAAACCTCTGCTGTTTCATTTAATTTCAGCATTTTGCATAATTCGACCCAACTCGCTTCCGAGTAAAAAAATAGACGAATAGAAACATTTCGATCTATATTTTTCTGATTGAAATACGCTCTTTGGATTTATGCAATATACTCTATTCTATGTTACTCGTGCTTGTCGGATACCAACGTTTGCAGGCGATTTTCCCAATGAGAACGGACATGCTGTTCACGATAGAGACTATACACCTTAACATCCAGCAGGGTTTCCGGCGTCTCACCATCCTCATGATTCAAAACAAATGAGGGCAGGGTCCGTTCATAAATCATACCGCTTTTACAAAGAACCCGTTCGGATGATACATTTGCCTCGTAACAGCGGGCTTCTACTTTACACAAATTAAGCTCGGCAAAACCGAATTCCAGCAAACGCTGCACTGCCTCAGTCGCGACTCCCTTACCCCAGCAGGACCTGTTCAGAATATATCCGATCTGTGCGGTACCATTCTGGTCGTTCCAATGCTGGAATGAAGTGATGCCGATGATCTGTTCGCTGCCTTTCCAGCAGATGCCGTAATGCAATGAATCCAGCTTGGCACTGCTGCTGCGGATCTGATTCAATAATCGCCGAGCCCGGATTGGCGTGGGCTGACTCCCCCTGTTTACATAACGGATCACCTGCGGGTCGGAAAACAGCTCCGACAACGTGCTGTAATCACTCTGACGTAATGATCGAAGAACAAGGCGCTCTGTCCATAAAGCAGGCAATCCTTGGCCCAGCATTTTTCGGGTCAGCATGACAATCGCTCCTTTTGCCTAACGGGTTCTAGTCCGGTAAGACAAGCATGCTCTGAGGATGATCCGGCGCAAATAAAATACATGGATAAACAATAACATCACTATACTCCACAATACCCGCTCAGTAGCCCGAACATTAGTATGCCAATTCATTACAGCGGTTTATTCCTGACATAACTAATCCGTTTGCAGCCCGCGATAAACGCCTGTACGAAGCTCTCGGATATAAAAATCAAGCGAAGGCACCTGAGCCTGCTGAGCAATCTCTACTTCCTGCTCAATATCATAAGGCACCCTTACAAATTGAAGGTTGAACGGGGTGTTCCGATCGTTGCTGTTCTCTCCTTCAAGAATACAGTAAGAAGCCTGGGTAAAATCAAGCGGGTTACCCACGCTGCCTGCATTGAACAACATTTTTCCATTCATAAATTGCAAGTATGCATTATGCACATCCCCATATCCCACGACATCCGCCATACCAAGCTCAGGTTCATCTGCCGGAGGATCGAACATGGCCAACCTCTTCTCAATCTCATCCCACGGCTGTACACGGTGATATACACTTTGGGGAGATGCGTGCACCAGACGGATCGTACGACCACTCAGCTCTAATTGGTGGGTAAACGGCAAGCTCTCCAGATATGCCAATCGCTCCTTACCCAGCCGCTTCGCTTGCCAAGTAAAATTTTCATTGTCCTGATTAACCGCAACCAACTCATCCCAGTTGCCACGGATAACTTGCTCACATGTCTCTCTCACCAGATCAACAACCTGTACTGGATCAGGCCCCTTGCCAACGAGGTCGCCAAGACAAAAGATTCGCTTCAATCCGCGACTCCGAATATCTTTTAATACCGCTTCCCAAGCAGTCATGTTGCCATGAATATCGGATACAATCGCAATTCGTTCCATCTGGCTAACCTCCCTTTATGCTCTATATTCTTTATGTTGCTAACCCTTTAGTTCCAAAACCGTCAATTCCGGCCTGCACAAAAAGCGAATCGGCAGTTGGGTCATGCCAAAACCTCGGTTCACATAGACTGGCATATGCTTATCCCCAGCGTAATATAACCCTTGAATATACTTGAGTGAACCTCTTGGTGTAGTCAGTGCCCCAATCCAGGGAAAACGCACCTGCCCGCCATGACTGTGTCCAGAGAGCTGTAGTCCGAAACCGTAAGGTGCTGCAATGTCTGCATAATCGGGCTCATGCATAAGCAGCAGTTTCCAGACCTCTCTACTCAACCCCTTGATTGCTACAACAGGATCAGGTCTGCCCGTAAGCGCGTCATCCAGACCTACTATCGCAATACGTGAATCCCCTCGTTCAATCAGAACATGGCTGTTTCGAAGCAACGTGAACCCGGCCTCTTTAAACATCAGCTCCACTTCATGCTGCTGCTGGCCTCGATAATCATGGTTCCCCAATACGGCATATTTGCCATACTTCGCTTGCATTGATGCCAGTGCAGGAATACATTCACGCATCGGTTCTGCTTCCCGTTCAACCATATCACCGGTAAAACAAATCAGATCAGGCTGCTGTTCCCTTATCGTTTCAGCCAGCTTCTCCATTTGTTTCAGCCCCGTATGGAATCCAAGATGAGCATCACTGAACTGAATCACACGCAGTCCCTCAAATGCTTTTGGAAACTTGGGCAGTTTCAACTCAACATGCTTGATCTCCAGATGACGAGGCTCCCATAACCAGGCATATCCTCCTGTGAGTATACTGGCACTCGCCGTCATTATGATCATGCGCAGCAAAAAACTGCGCCGGGAGGGATCATGATCCTTTTCCTCTCCGGGAAAAATGGAGTCCTGCGAATCAGATCCATTCTGTGAGCGCCGGGGCGGCGAGATCTTGCTGCCCTCACGCGGTGTTTCTCCCATGCGTCCCCCTCCTTCTTCCGCTCCAAATCCATCCCCTTAGTATACCATATTCTGCATGACTAGCCCGGTTCCTTTGCGAGTACAGAAAAAGAAGCCGGGATCTTAGGCTATATGTGCCAAGGATCACGACTTCTTCTAATGGGCAGATCCGAAGTTCTGCATTAAATATGACTAGATTACACACCCAACCAGCGTTTGAACATGTGTTTGGTTGTTTGTTTGTTCATTTCGGCAATGGAAGTAGTCAACGGAATACCTTTTGGACAAGAGCGTACGCAGTTCTGCGAGTTACCACAGCCCTCAATACCTCCGTCTTCCATAAGTGCTTCCAAGCGGTCTTCAGCGTTCATCTCCCCTGTTGGGTGAGCATTGAACAGACGTACTTGAGAAAGAGCTGCCGGACCGATAAAGTCTGTTTTCTCATTGACGTTCGGGCACGCTTCGAGGCATACACCACATGTCATACATTTGGACAGCTCGTAAGCCCACTGACGTTTCTTCTCAGGCATCCGCGGACCTGGACCAAGGTCATAGGTACCATCAATCGGAATCCACGCTTTAACCCGTTTCAGGGCGTTAAACATCCGAGTACGGTCGATGACGAGGTCACGAACCACCGGGAAGGTTTTCATCGGTTCAATGCGAACCGGTTGTTCGAGCTTGTCGATCAGGGCTGCACACGCTTGACGCGGCTTGCCGTTGATGACCATGGAGCATGCTCCACAGACTTCTTCGAGACAGTTCGATTCCCAGCAGACCGGGGCAATGGACTTGCCTTCTGTATTAACCGGGTTCCGCTGGATCTCCATCAGGGCGCTAATAACGTTCATGCCGGGACGGTACGGAAGCTCAAACTCTTCGTTGTACGAAGATGACTCCGGGTTGTCCTGACGGGTGATGATAAACTTGACGGTTTTTTTTGCTGTAGCTGTGTCCGTCATATCGTTGTCCCCTCCTTTGAGTGACGATGATTGGTGTTGCTGATGCACAAAGTTACTCTTTTGGTGCACGGGTGGCGCTCCGGCAGCGGAATGCCCTTCTGATCGCTGTTATCCCCGGATTTTTTTTATCAACCCTTCCCAGGGTTAAAATCCGGTGATAAAGGCGAGCGCTTCGCTTCTTCTGGGCATTTCCGCTTCCTCCGCTACGTCGTGCACGCAGGGTCACTTTGCTGGAAACTGCACTCCATTCATTCTGGTGGCAGTAACATTGAGAAGCTCCGTGTACGCTTTGCCTCTATGTGTCTAGTGCTTTTCCGTTAAGATGCTAAGTCTTTAACTTTATGAATAGACCGAAATTTCGCTTTACTTAATCCTTCGAGTAGTCCCGGATCCGTGGTGGGATCAGGGAAACGTCTACAGGCTCGTACGAAATTTTCGGACCTTCCTTCGACCAGCTTGCGATCGTTGTTTTCAGGAATTCCTCGTCATTACGTTCGGTGAAGTCTGGTTTGTAATGGGCTCCACGGCTTTCGTTACGCAGCAGTGCGCCCAAAGTCATCGCTTCTGCCAGTTCAATCATGTTCCACAGCTGACGGGTAAATGCTGCACCCGGGTTGTTCCAACCGGAAGTGTCGTACATGTTGATTTTGCCGTAACGCTCTTTCAATTCCTTGATTTTGCCGATGGTCGCTTCCAGCTTATCGTTGTAACGTACCACCGTCATATTCGCCGTCATCCACTCGCCAAGCTCTTTGTGAATGACATAGGCATTTTCATTGCCCTGCATGTTCAGGATGCCTTCGTATTTATCGGTTTGGCGCTTAGTATAACCTTCGAATACGGAAGAACTGATATCTGCGGACGATTTTTTGAGTCCTTTGATATATTCAACTGCTTTCGGTCCAGCTACCATACCACCGTAGATTGCTGATACCAGGGAATTTGCACCCAGACGGTTCGCACCATGATATTGGTATTCACATTCACCAGCTGCGAACAGTCCTGGAATGTTGGTCATTTGGTTATAATCTACCCACATGCCGCCCATGGAATAATGGACTGCCGGGAAAATTTTCATTGGGATTTTACGTGGGTCATCCCCCATGAACTTCTCGTAGATCTCAATGATTCCGCCGAGCTTCACATCCAGCTCCTTCGGATCTTTGTGTGACAAGTCGAGATATACCATGTTCTCGCCGTTCACGCCTAGGCCCATATCCACGCAGACGCTGAAAATTTCACGCGTCGCGATATCACGCGGAACAAGGTTACCGTATGACGGATATTTTTCTTCGAGGAAGTACCAAGGCTTACCGTCCTTGTACGTCCAGATCCGTCCACCTTCACCACGAGCCGATTCGGACATCAGACGCAGCTTGTCATCGCCTGGAATGGCTGTCGGGTGAATCTGAATGAACTCACCGTTCGCGTAATTTACACCTTGCTGATACACCGCACTTGCGGCAGTACCTGTATTGATAACCGAGTTGGTTGTTTTACCGAAAATAATGCCAGGGCCGCCGCTCGCCAGAATAACTGCTTCAGCCGGGAACGTCTGTACCTTCATCGTTTTCAGATCCTGTGCTACAATGCCGCGGCAGATGCCTTCGTCATCAATAACCGCCTGCAGGAACTCCCAGTTCTCATACTTGGTCACGAGACCGGCCGCTTCCCAGCGACGCACCTGCTCATCCAATGCGTAGAGCAATTGTTGTCCTGTCGTTGCACCGGCAAACGCTGTACGGTGATGCTTCGTTCCGCCGAAACGACGGAAATCAAGTAAACCTTCCGGTGTCCGGTTAAACATTACGCCCATCCGGTCCATCAGGTGAATGATGCCTGGTGCGGCTTCACACATCGCTTTGACTGGAGGCTGATTCGCCAAAAAGTCACCGCCGTATACTGTATCGTCAAAGTGTACCCATGGGGAGTCGCCCTCACCCTTGGTATTTACCGCACCGTTGATACCGCCTTGGGCACATACGGAATGGGATCTTTTAACGGGAACCAGTGAAAATAAATGAACATGGACTCCGGCTTCAGCCGATTTGATCGCCGCCATCAATCCCGCGAGACCTCCGCCCACAATAATTACATTAGATGATGCCATTGCTGTTCACTCCCTTATAAGTCAGCATTTAAAGTCCAAATGCTTAAATCAGAACTGTCTTAACTGCGTCAATCATCGAAGTGGCTACCTGGAAATCCATGCTCCGGAAAGCAAGCAACGATACAATAAACATGATGGCTACGATAGCAAACAAGCTCATGCAGATGTAGGAAGATACACGCTGCGCACGCGGACCGACGGTAATTCCCCAGCTAACCAGGAACGACCACAAACCGTTGGCAAAGTGATAGGATGCCGCAACCACACTGATCAGATATAAAATAAACGTTACCGGGTTCATCACGATGCCATGTATGACACCGCCAAGCTCTTCGTGTGTGACATTCCCCAGCGCAACCTGGAAACGAGTCTCCCAAATATGCCAGATGACGAACACAAACGTAATGACACCGCTGACGCGCTGCAACGTATAGCGCCAGTTGCGCTCATTGCCAAAACGTCCCACGTTAGGCTTGGCCTGATAGGCAATGTACAAACCATATACACCGTGATAGAACAGCGGCAACCAGATGAGAAGCGTTTCAAGTACAATCACGAGCGGCAGGCCATTCAGAAATGCAACTGCATCGTTAAAGCCTTCTTTGCCGCCTTCAACTGCCGAGAAGTTCGTCACCATATGCTCAATGAAAAACAGACTGAGCGGAATGACGCCAAGCAAGGAGTGCAGCTTTCTGGAGTAAAACCCTTTCATAAAATGTCGATCCCCTTTCGCTAAATACAACGTTTTCATAAATAAAATTCGCTTATCATGACACAAACCTTTCCCAAGGAAAGGTTCGACAAATTGTTCCGTTTTCTTCAGGTGTGAACAACTTGTGTCACGATTCATGTTACTCCTTTTTTTCTTATAAGGGAATTGCAATATAATTATTAAATGTTATAACCTATAGGTATAAGTTATAAACATCGGTCGTGCAGGCCATACAACATGGAGAAATATTTGACAAGGAGATGCCTCACGCAAAGTACGTTCATACGTTCATTAGAAAAGAGGTTAGTGCTCATGTTCGAGGAATTAAACGCTTTTGCGGCGGTTGTAGAGCAGTCCAGTCTGAACCGTGCATCGAAATTGCTGAATCTGTCACAACCCGCGCTGTCTCGCAAAATCTCCAAATTGGAGGATGAGCTCGGCGTAGCGCTCTTTCATCGCCGTGGTAAACGACTTGAATTAACCAGCGTAGGCCAGTTCGCCTATACTTTCGCGGTAGAGCAGAAACAGCAGCAACAAAAATTTCTGACCATGCTGGCCCAGTACAAGGACGAAGAACAAAGCTCCATTACGCTTGGAGCCAGTCTGACAACGCTTCAAACCACTTTGCCACCGCTGGTAAATGCCTTTATGGAGAAGCATCCGAACGCCGAAATCAAGCTGGTGACGGGGAAAACACATGAAATCGTCTCTTTTGTCCGGGATAAAAAAGCCGATGTGGGCATCGTTGCCTCTTCTATAAGTGAAGCCGGGCTAAACTGTGTGCCGCTCTTTGATGATCATCTGGAGCTGGTTGTACCCCTAAAGCATCCCCTATCGGGTAAAGAAGCCGGAATGGAACATTTGCAAGATCTGCCGATGATTACGTTCTCCAAAGGAACCTGGTATCGCAAATTGACCGACGATCTGTTCCAGCGCTGCGCCGTGATGCCGGATATTCGCATGGAGATTGATTCCTTTGAAGCGATTGTCCGTCTTCTGCCTACCTGCAAAGCCGCAGCCCTGCTGCCCAAGTCGTATCTCCGGCCTCAATTGCTTGCGGACAATGATCTTGTCTCGGTATATCTGCCGCAACTGCAACAGACCCGGCGCACAACCTGCATGATCTATGGGGAAAAGGAAGACCTCAGCCAAACCTCCAGACAGTGGGTCAGGGAAACGGCTGCTCTCTTTACAGCAAAGGCGCCGCTGCCCTCACGGAGGACTACGACGCCTTAGCATTCATATTAATCAGCCGAGCTCAACGCTCTGCTTTCATTTAATAGACTCAGCTCTAGCTCTCTTGGCTGATCACTTCTTCCTCAAAACGGTCAATGTCATCATTCATGCCGATAATCACCATGATATCACCCATCTGAAGCGAGTCCAGTGCAGTCGGGGCAATGATAACCCCGGCTTCCTTTTGCAGAGCTACAATGCTGCAACCAAAGCGTACTCGAGCATTCAGAGTGGACAGCGTTTTATTATGCAGACAGGCTGGAACCTTCATCTCCACAATACTGTAATCATCGGACAATTCGATATAATCCAGCAGATTCGGGGTGACGAGCTGATGGGCAACCCGAATTCCCATATCACGCTCAGGATAAACGACACGATCGATCCCCAGCTTGTCCAGTGCCCGTCCATGAAGAACTGAAATGGCTTTGGCCACAACTGTTTTTACACCGAGTTCCTTCAGTAAAATAGCAGTGAGAATACTGGTCTGGATATCAGCCCCAATGGCAACAACACAGCAGTCAAAATTACGGATGCCCAGGGAGCGCAGCACTTCCTCATCAGTTGAATCCGCGACGACGGCATGGGTGACCAATTCACTCATGTCTTCGACGACTTCTTCATTTTTATCGATACCCAGCACTTCATAACCAAGCTCCATTAATTCCTGTGCCACACTGGAGCCAAAGCGCCCTAGCCCAATTACCGCAAACTGCTGTGTTTTCATTGTTCTTCACGAACCCCTTATCCAATAATCATTTTGCCTTCCGGATACCTGTACAACTCTTTACCCTTTTTCTGTCCGAGTGCATACGCGAGCGTAATTGGTCCAAGACGTCCTGCAAACATGGTGAAACAGATCAAAAGCTTGCCGATCGTGGTCAGCTTCAGTGTAAGCCCCATAGATAAACCAACGGTACCGAAGGCGGATGTCGTCTCAAATAATATCATCAAAAAACTGCTGTCTTCCGTCGTACTAAGCACCATCGTAACGGCAATAATGAGCAACAGGGCAAGCAGTGTAATCGTCAGTGCTTTGAAAATCCGTTCCTGTAGGAGCCGATATCTGAAAAAGACGATATCTTCCCGTCCACGCATCATGGCATAGACAGCTCCGGCCATAATCATGAATGTGGTTGTTTTAATGCCGCCTCCAGTAGAACCGGGGGAAGCACCAATAAACATTAATATAATGATGAAAAATTGCGTTGCCTGTCTCAGGCCAGCAATGTCTACCGTATTCGCCCCTGCTGTTCTTGGGGAAACCGACTGAAAGAACGAACCGAGAATTTTACCACCCCAGTTCAAACCACCCAGTGTCCGGGGATTGCTGAATTCAAAAACAAAAATAACCAGTGCGCCAAATACGATTAACAAACCTGTCGTCAGCAATACCACTTTGGAATGCAGCGAAAGCTTCTTCGTCCTCCGATACTCCACCAGATCAGATAGAACAACAAAACCGATACCGCCTGCAATAATCAGGAACATGGCAGTAAAATTCACGAGCGGATCATACACATACCCGGTTAAGCTGCGGAATTCCCCGAACATATCAAACCCAGCATTGTTAAACATGGAGATGGCATGCCAATATCCATAATAGATGGCCTGCCCCATTGGCATATCAAACGACCACCGAATGGCGAACAACGTGCCACATATGCCTTCCAATATGAGCGAGTAGATCACAACTTTGCGAATAAGACGGACAATCCCCTCCATCGTACTCTGGTTCATCGCTTCCTGCAAAATCAACCGCTCACGCAGAGAGATCCGCCGTTTGAATGCAATCGCCACCAGTGTCGACATCGTCATAAAGCCAAGACCGCCAATTTGAATCAGGATTGCAATTATAATCTGACCCAACGTCGAAAAATGAGTACCTGTATCCACCACAACCAGCCCCGTTACACAGACTGCAGAAGTCGCAGTGAAGAGTGCATCAATAAAAGGAAGGCTGACTCCGCTTCGACTGGATGTCGGGAGCATCAACAGAAGTGTCCCGAGCAATATAATACCCGCGAACCCTAGGACCAGAATTCGGGGTGGCGATAGACGCATCCATTGAACATTCATTTTCACTTGAGTATCATCCACCTCTGCCAAAAAGAAAATGACCCCACGACGTGGAGCCTTTCTCCGAAGTGCTTTTCCATATCACTTGACGGAATAGCCAAGCCCTTTGAAAGCCCTATTTCGGAGCGTAAACATGTATGATTTTCGCTGTAATACATATACATTAGGTTGGAATGCCTTTTATACCTTCTATTCGTTCCCTTGTTAGCCTAAAGACATGCGGAATATTGGACATTTGATTCAAAATTATAAGCGCTGCGACGTTTGTACACAAAACGATTTTTGTGTAAATAGCATCGAATTCCGTCAAAAAGGGAAAAACTCAGATATGGCGACGGATAGATCAGATTGTTTCGATCATTTTCATTCGTTTTCATGCATTTGCACCACTTCTCGTTTCGCCATTGGCATTCGGGGCTTGGGCTGTGCTATCTTTACTTTAATATCCACATTAATAAAGGAGGAACAATATTAAATGAATCCCTTAGGGCAGCCTTTGGTACTCAAAGCTAACTTCAAGCGTTTAGGGTTGCTTGCGGCGATTGGTCTGATTCTGTTTTTCGTTTTTCAAATCTTTCCTGCCACCTCATCGCAAACGACTGATATCCAGTCTACTTCCTTCATAAGCAAGGAGAAAGCGGCGGAGTCGGCACGATCTTTTGCAGCTTCTCTACCTGATTATACCCTTCCGACGGATACCGGAAACGAGATGGTGACGTACCAAACCCATTCCGATATTTATGGGTATATGGCCAAAACCAAACAGTTAGAAACCTATAACAAGAAATGGGAAACAACCTATCCTTACGATGTGTACCGCGTTCGTTTGCCCGATCAGGACAAAGGCGGTTATTTGAATGTTGACGTACATATGAGAACAGGAAAAGTTGTCGGTTTCAAGCGCGAACTGCCTTCTTCCCTGTATGCATCCATTGAGGCTGAGCAGGACAAAAGCAAAGTGAATGCTGCCCAACGTTTAGCTGAAGATAACCTTTCTCTAAATGAAAAAGAGCAGCTTGCCGCTAGCGTCCTTGGCGAATTCGGGTATACTGTACCGAAACTTCAACTGGACACCCGTGAAGAAGAAGCGGGGCTGCAATACACAGATAATGAAAAGCAAATTGGAGATTCCAAGCTGGAACTGAATTTTACGTTTGAAAACGGAGCCGTTCGCTCCTTCGAATCGGTCTTCTCAGTCCCTGACTCCCATACTGACTATGTAGAAAATCAGACTCGGCAAGCCAACTGGATGACTTACGGCGGTTATGCTTTCCTGACCTTTGTGCTTGGCGTGCTCGCGATCATCTACAGTATTCTGACGAGGGCAAACACGTCGTTCAAACGCGGAATCGTTCTGTCCTTGGTATACTTTGCGGCTTCCGTGATTGGCACACTGAACATGATCCCGCTCTTTCAGGCGCAGGGGCTATCTAATTTTATGCTGACCTTCCTGATGGTGATGCAAGCTGGGATAACGCTGGTTATGAGTGCAACCATCTATCTGTCGCTCGTTGCCGGTGACGGCATGTGGCGCAAAATCGGTCTGAATCCTTGGCCTCGGGCCAAAGAACCCGGATACGGCAAATATGTACTGCACAGTATGTATACAGGCTACTTATGGGCGTTGATTCTACTGGGTGTGCAATCCGTACTGTTCTTTATTCTGGAGCGCAGTATTGGAAGCTGGTCAACAACATCGGCTGACCAGTCCACATACAACATGAGTTATGCCTGGATCTTCCCGATTATGGCTTGGATGGCCGGGATCGGTGAGGAAACGGTCTATCGCCTGTTCGGGATTCGCATGATGCAGAAGGTGGTACGAAATACGTTCATCGCCTGCCTTATCCCAACATTGGTCTGGGCTCTGGGACACACCCTGTACCCGATCTATCCGGTGATCACACGTCCAATAGAGCTTACTGTCATCGGACTTTTGTTCAGTCTGATCATGCTGCGCCACGGCTTCATCGCCGTTGTATTCGCGCATGTTATCTTTGACAGCCTGTTGATGGGGCTAAGCCTGATCTTCATGGGTGATGCACTGAACATTTCCGCAGGACTCTTCTGGATTGTGCTTCCGGCCATCGTTGGTTATGTCATCTATAAGATGAATCCAAAACAAAAAGAGAAGCCGTATGTCACGACTCCTCATCACGAAGTGCTGCAATAATCTGATTCGCAAGCTTGTCACCAATAGATAGAGGCCGGAAGTCTTCGACGCTGGCCTCTTTTATTTTGCGTAAAGAGCCAAAATGCTTCAGCAGCAGCTTGCGCCGCTTTTCTCCGATCCCCGGAATGGCATCCAGACGGGAAGTCACCATCGATTTACCACGCTGCTCGCGGTGGAACGAAATCGCAAAACGGTGGACCTCTTCCTGAATCCGCTGCAACAGGTAGAACTCCTGACTATCCCGAGGCAAGGAGATGACTTCCGGTGGGTTGCCGATCATCAACTGTGAAGTCTTATGCTTCGCATCCTTCACCAGACCGCATACCGGAATAAACAGCCCCAGCTCATTTTCCAAAATATCCACGGCTGCTGAGATCTGCCCTTTGCCTCCATCAACCACGATCAGGTCAGGCTGGGTTAAGTTTTCCTTCAACACCCGCTCGTAACGGCGACGGATAACTTCTCGCATCGTTTCATAATCATCCGGTCCTTCAACCGAACGGACCTTGTACTTCCGATATTCCTTCTTATCCGGTTTACCATCGGTAAATACGATCATGGCAGATACCGGGTTGGTACCCTGGATGTTCGAGTTATCAAACGCTTCAATACGGTGAAGCTGATCCAGTCCAATAAAACGTCCCAGTCCTTCAGCAGCTTTCGATGTCCGTTCTTCATTCCGCTCAATTAGGCGGAACTTCTCTTCCAGTGCCACACGTGCGTTATCCACGGCCATGGTGATCATCTGCCGTTTCAATCCACGCTGCGGAATGTGGACTTTGATTTCCAGCCATTCCTGCAATGCTGCTGCGACTTGAGAAGGATCTTCAAGACCTGGGGGCTGTTTATCAGCCGATACATCTTCCTGAGCAACAGCGTCTTCAAGGATAACCATCGTAGCTTCTTCCGCTTCTGCTTCGGGTTGGCTATCACCATAAGATGCACGGGCCTCGGCAACACGTAGCTCAACCACAGAATCTTGCGCCAATCGCGTTGTCTCTTCTGACTCGGCTGTCACCGCCGCAGGTACCGCTCCATCACCATCGGATATATCATCCGCACCAGCGTCATCAGTTGCCATATCTTTTGGCATTTCCGGCAGTAAAATCTCCTGTGGCAACGCTGGATTATCACTGTAATACTGGGTCACGTAAGACATAAAGTCACTGTATGCCTCACCGTAAAACGGGAACGTCGACACGTGTCGTTCAATCATTTTCCCCTGACGCATATATAGAATCTGGACACACATCCAGCCTTTATCAATGGCAAAACCAAACACATCGCGGTCTCTGGCATCCGCCATCGTAATTTTCTGTTTTTCCATCATCGCATCAATGGCAATGACCTGATCCCGAAGTTCCTTGGCACGTTCAAAATATAGATCCTCAGCCGCTTCCTGCATTTTGCGCTGTAAATCCTTTTTGATCTCCTCATGCCCGCCACTCAAAAATGAACTGATCTCCTGGGAGATCTCATCATACTGCTCCTTGCCCACTTCTTGCACACAGGGAGCGAGGCACTGTCCCATATGATAATACAGGCATACTTCCTTCGGCATTACGCCGCATTTGCGTAACGGATACATCCGGTCAAGCAGTTTTTTCGTTTGGTGTGCCGCATATGAATTCGGATAAGGTCCGAAGTATTTGGCTTTATCTTTGAGCACCCGCCGGGTCACTTCGAGTCGGGGATGTTTTTCATTCGTAATTTTAAGGTAAGGAAACGTCTTATCATCCTTGAGCAACACGTTATACCGCGGCATATGTTTCTTGATCAGGTTACACTCCAGAATGAGTGCTTCCATATTGCTGCCGGTAACGATATATTCGAAATCACGGATTTCGGACACCAGGCGCTGTGTCTTCCCATTATGACTGCCGATAAAATATGATCTTACGCGATTCTTCAGCACTTTGGCTTTACCTACATAGATAATAGTACCTTCACTATTTTTCATCAGGTAACAGCCGGACATGTCAGGCAGCAAAGCCAGCTTGTGGCGAATCTGCTCTAGTGCCTTCTCCTGCTCCTGCACGTTTGTAATGAATTCATCCATAATTCGGTGGGTCCTCCTTCCCGATTACTGAGAAAGCTGATAGCTTCACCTTACATGAGGCACTCCGATGACAGAATGACCTTTCGATCGCTATTATCCCCAGATTTCTTTGATTCTTTTCTTATAACGTATAAATCCGGGGATAGGGCATGCTTCCGAAGTAGCTTTCTTTCAGAAAGCTTTTAGGCAACCACTTCGTTTCTACAAGTCATTTCTGCCCTCTCCGTTGTTCATGTAAATTTCAGTTTCACCTTATAATAAATAGTATATCTTATATTGTCCTATATGAAAGTATTCGACGCAAAACGCCCCCGGCGCATAACCGGAGGCGTATGTGAAATCTTGGTTAATTATTGGTGTTTTTCGATAATTCCTTTGAGAGCATCTTTTGAGTTCAGACCAACCACTTTATCAACCGGTTGACCATCTTTGAAGAAGATCAATGTTGGAATGCTCATTACGCCGAAGCGGGAAGCGGATTCCGGATTTTCGTCCACATTGACTTTAGCAATTTTCACTGCATCGCCAACTTCGGTGGACAGCTCTTCCAAGATTGGAGCGAGCATTTTACAAGGACCACACCAAGGCGCCCAGAAATCAACAAGAACCGTTCCTTCGCCTTCGACTTCAGCGTTGAAGGATTGATCGGATACGTTAACAATAGCCATGAAATTGTCCTCCTTATATATACTTACGGTTTATTTTAACCTGTAACGTCGCGAACGACACTTCCAGTATAACACAGCAACTCTAATGTTGTGAAATGAACGCATCAATGTTCATCTTCCCAACATCAAATCTTCACAATTGGGGAACTAGCGGGTTCACTGCAAAATCTTTACAAACGCTTTCTTTTCCAAGTATACTAAAATTACTCCGGGCTTCAGTTCCCTGTAAGGGCAAGCTGTTATCCCCATAAGGAGGCAATACCATGGATGCAAATGTGCGGATCAACGACCCGCGTGAACATGTGAACGAGGAACCCCGTAACGATCTGTTTGATCTGATTGCGGGTGTTGCTGGCATGGCCGGCCTGATGACGGTTATCTTTTTCGGAATGGTGATTTTCAAATTTATCACCGAATAGGATCTTCAGGCTGCACGCAGGCCAGAAAAGCCCGGTTTTCGCGACAATGCGAAAGCCAGGCTTTTTTTGGGACTATATGAGTAAAAAATAGATCAGATCGGTAACATAAATAGAAATTAACGTTTACCCCGTTGATTCTCACCTCGAACCGAGATGACATCAACAAACGGACGAATCCGGTCCATCAAACGCTGGCCTTTGTTCATTTCCTCGCCGTCCCTGCTTGTGAAGCTAAGATGTTTCTCCAGCCCATCCAAGTTGTAGTTAGACGTGTAAAATGTAGGTTTGCGATTCATACGGTAATTCAGAATGGAACCCATCACATGATCTCGAACCCATGGGTTCAGATTCTCTGCCCCAATATCATCAAAGATGAGCAGATCACAGCTTTTCAGAATATCCGTCGTTTCCTTCAGCTTGTTTCCTTCACTAATCATGGATTTCAGATCCTCCACAAAATCAGGCATATAGATAATAACACCTGTGTGGCCCACAACCGCGAGTTCATGCAGCAGATAACACATCAGAAACGTCTTGCCCGTTCCAAATGATCCTTCCAAAAACAGTCCTTGCGGAGACAATCCATTCTCCTTGGTGTCGTTAATATAACGCAGAACCTGGTTCACCGCCGGAGCACGCATCCGATCCTTGCCCATAATTTCCACATCGTTATATCCTGCATTGAGCGCACGCTCGTCCACATAGAAACTGCGGATTCTTTGCTTGATAACATGCTCATTCTGCCGGGCGATATGTTTGGAACAAGGTGCTTTTTTATCTATAATTTCGGGTTTACCGTTAAAATGCTCTACTTCCAGTTTGCAAAAGTGACCCTGGAAATCGTTAGGACAGTTGTCGAGCCCCGGACAGTTCGCACAGTTCTTCGAATCTTTGGCATACTGATACAGCTTGCTCAGATCGGTAATAAGCTGTGCATCTTTCAGTTCAGGATGACCTGCGCGGAATTCGCGTACGTACGGATCTTCCATCAATTCCGCCGCAATCCGCCGCGACTGTTCACGAAAGGAAGGATTCAGCTGCTGAAGCAGTCCTCCCAAGGATTCCATGGCTTCAAGCCCCCTTAATAGTTTCAATATAGAATGAACAATTGAATTTTACGATGACCATCATGATGGCAGGGTAACCTTCGATCGCTTGTAATTCTACTGTTCATTCTATATAAACTTGAGGAATAACTCAACATTTTCAGCTGGAAAAAGCATTATCCATTCCATGACAGTGCGCAGAACTTCGGTTAGACACTACACAAAAAATATATCCGATCACGCTTGGAATATTAACGACGTAACCCCACCGTAACAATCTCACAAGGTCCCGCTTGAAGAGCCCATTCTTTGCTGATTAAGGCAGTGGAAGATCCATGTATCATCGAAGCATTCAGTTTACCTGTCTCTTCTTCCAGAATGTTGCTCTGATATGCATCTTCCAATGCTTGCGGGATGGACTCAGAAGCAGCAAACTTCAACTCAGTCGTATTCGACCCCATATTATACCAACGCAACATCAGATCACCCGAATCTTCGTTCACCTTCAGTGAAGAAAACGCAAGACCGTCCCCTTGCCACTCAAAAGGTGTGTTGCTTGGCGTTAGGAATCCCGGGTGTACGTTCGTCTGAGCCACAGTCCATGGAATCTGGAACTGATAAGCTTCAATGTACGCGCCGGATGTTGCTCCGTTCCCGTCATGAGGGATAATCTCCAGTTGGAAGGAGTGCTCGCCGAGACACTGAGCTTCCGGTGTCGGGAACAATCCCCAGTCTCCAAGCTCTCCCACGGCACGAAGCAATGTCACCGCAATCGTATTCCGTCCATCCTCAAGAACCTCATATTCATTCAGACCGAGATTGGCTACAACCAACCCAGCCTGATCCTCGCTCACATCAACAAAACTTTGCTGATGCTGGGTGTTGCTCGGATTTTGCCATTCCGGTGCAGGCGTATTATCGCGAGTAGCAATTTCGAACATCGAGTCAACGTGATGAACAGCAGCTGTCAGATCCGTCGGGAAGAGTGCCCGCACCCGATGATCCTTCGCCTGATTGTTGAAGGTTGTTTCGAGCTTGATGCCTTTTCCACTGCGGCTTAACGACACAATGGTTCGGATCTTGAGCGTAACCATTTGTTTGGAACGTTGAGCTTTACGATGCGGATAATAGATAAGTTCCCGCTGCTCACGATCAAGCGTTTCGTCGGCGGATTCAGGAATCTCCCAATGATGAACAATTTCGTACGAAGCTCTGTAAGGCGCATCTTCGATAACTCGAATTTCTGCCCGAAGATCCTTCGTAGTCAGTGCTACTTCGTTCTCCGGTTGCTTGAACATGTACTCATTGCCGATATCACCGACATTTTCATACACGCCAAGATCTTTATACGTTCGGCCTGTCCGTTTATCCGTAAGTGCAAAAGATCCATTGTCTGCAATATTTACGATAAAATATTCATTTTCCATGCCACGTTGACCACGCAGCAGTGTATCTGAATTCGCAGCATTGCTGTCCATGCGAACCAAAGCATACGTCTTCAGGCCAAGTGCAGGCACGTTCTCTGCTTCAAATGTAATACTGACCCGACGGCAGCTATATGGCTGACGGAATCGATCATCCGGCAGATCATAGCCGAATTGCAGACCCAGATCCTCTACCGTACACGGAACTGGTTTTCCTTCTTCATCCACCAATATACGACCTGACAGGTCGATGGCGTTCATTTTGGCTGCCATATCTTCCAATGAGAAACCGCCGCGGAAGTACAGACGGGCCGCATCCAATTCAATCTGAACCACACCGCTGCGCTTCCATCCCGAAGTGTTAAACACAACCACAGGCCGCGCTTCTTCACCATATCGTTCAAAGGTTGAAGTATCCACAGCTGCGGCGATTTGGCTGGTGCTATCCTCAATCAGGGCCTCAGCGACATGACGGCTCTTATCAAACCGTGTGACCATCTCGCGATGTACCTCGTCTACGCTACAGCCACAGATGCTGTCATGCGGATGATTCTGCATCAACGTTTTCCAGGCATAGGTAAACTGATCATGCGGATATGAATGACCCAGCAAATGCGCGAACGAAGCCAGTGGCTCAGCCACTTTTTCCAACATGGCTTGGCCCAGTTGGTTCATCTGTTTCAGATAAACGCGTGCGGAAGCCGTGTTGACCAGAGTGCCCCAGCCATCAGTACGCTGGCTGCGCAGCTCTCCTTTTACAACAGACAACTCCTGAACCGCAGATGCTTTCAACGCTGACAGATAATCCGGGAAGTTGGAGTGAACAAACTCGATATCGGGATACAATTGTTCAGCCATACGGATGGCTTCAGGCAGATCCTTCTGGATCGGCTGGTGATCACATCCATTCATGTACAGCAATTCATTGGTCGAAGCATATTTCTCCGCGTCAGCCAGCTTGGTTTCCCAGAACTTCCGAGCTGAAGCTTCGTCCACCGGAACCTCATTCCCGTTAGAGTACCAGTTGGCAAATAAAACACCGAGCACTTTAGATCCATCCGGACCTTCCCACATTAGCTCTGAGAAACTGGATTCGTATCCATCGTCAGACACCATGTTGTTGAAGCCCGTTGGCTTCACGCCTCGCCCAAAAAAGACATTATCAATGCCCGATTGCAGCATAAGCTGCGGTGTCTGTCCTACAAGTCCGAACGTATCTGGGAAGTATCCGATCTTTGAAGGTGTTCCGTAACGTTTGGCATCCCGATGTCCAACCTGCATATTACGAACGTTTGCTTCACCACTGGTCAGGAAGGCATCCTGCAAAATATACCAAGGCCCAATGACAATCCGGCCATCACGAATATGCTTCTCCAGCCGTTCCTTCTGCTCAGGTCTAACCTGAAGATAGTCATCGATGATGATCGTCTGGCCGTCCAGGTAAAAGCTTTTAAAATCCGGCCCCTGATCGAGCTGATCCAGCAAGGCATCCACCAGTTGCACTAATCGCATATGATGCTTCTCATACGGCAAATACCATTCCCGATCCCAGTGCGTGTGAGAGATAATATGCGCTTTTTTCGATTTGCTTGTTGGTTTGGTCATTGTATTATTCCCCCTCTACCTCTTGTTGTACAATCTCTACTTCATCCGGACGATATACGGCTTGCAGCTGTCCGGCAGCATCTGTGGCAAACAGCACCGAGCGATTTTTCTCCAACAGGAACGTATATATGACTCCCGTACGTGTATCTCTGACTTTCACCTCATGATTCAAAGCGAACTCCGATACAAATACGTACAGATTGCCTTTCGGGAAGCTCAGCTTCCGGCCATAAATCCCTGCCAGATCACCGCCAGATATCCATTCCAGTTCATTTTCAATACCAGCCACTTCTGACGCATATCGATACAGGTCAGCCAGCGGCTCATCCCGGCCGTTCAGCTCCAGCGGCAGTGGGCTCCAGATCAACTTGCCTTTGCCTAATGGCAGTACTGCTAATTCATCAGGTGTATGATTCTCCGCATGAAGTAACGTTTCCTTCGCCACCTCGGCAATCCGGCGACGACCATACGTGACGCGGTGATTCACCCCGTTAATATTCAGCATTTCTTCTCGCTGTACGTTGCCCAGACTGCGTTGACCGACAAGATGATCTGCCCGATCACTTGTTTTCCAATAAGCATCCAACCCGAGCGGGCCCGTAATAAGCAGCGTAGCTCCTTCATTCTCCGCGAAGTTCAATAGCTCGCTTAAGGCATCGCTGTCCATGTTGTGCGGACTCGGAACCATGATCAGCTTCGGAGGTTGCTGCTTCAATGCTTCCAGATGATACTCGGATACAGCCCGGAATGGCTGCTTCAGCTCATAAGCCATTACACGGGTCAATTTTGTGGTTGCATCGTAGGCCAGGGAACGGTTCGAGAAATCGTTGGAATACGGGAAGACCACCGCAATCTCCTCCAGCTCGCGATCGGTAAACAAGTCCCGAATCTGCTCCATGAATCGACCAAAATCGTAAGACACATCAGCTTCAGGTTTTTCCGTACCATCCGCTCTCAGCGCTCCAATATGAGATTCATTGGCATTATCCATATAGAAGTTCGTATTCCAGATCCATTGCACTGCTCCTGCACCGCCTGTTGAAAAGGCATAGGCGTATTTGCGCTCCAGAATGCTGTGAAGCTCTTCCTCTGTACGTTTGGCCCGGCCATCCGGGGTTTCCACATACATGATGCCTGTCTCCTGAATGAGATTGGGTTTATGTGGTGTTTTGGCGAAAATGCCATCCCAGATCAGGTCATCGTTGAGCCACCAGGAATGCACGGTTGTATAATCCACTTCACGCTCGTAGAAGAACGGTGAAGGGCGCTGTGCTCCGAGAGCTTCATCCTGCCCTACGGTAACCAAATGATGGGGAACAAGATCCTTGATCGTGCCTACAAGCTCTCTCGCCCAAACATTATGCATCTCCATCGAGAAGAGACAGTAATCAAGCCAGCGTGTTCCTTTTTTAGCCTTGTGCATGTCCTGTACATCGAAATTGATCTCTTCCGGTTCAGGAATGACTGCTGCGGTGAAGTCAGGGAGCTGTTTAGGTGACATGTTCCATGCCTCCTGCAACGCTTCAATCGTCTGATGCCGCTGCTGAAGCCACTCGATAAACGCCTGCTGCTCATACGAATCTCTTGCCGAACGTGGCCCATCGGAGAATATGCGCACAGGATCAAACATCGACGGTTCATTAATCAAGTCCCAGTCCACATGTGTGGAATGTCTGTGACGACTAACAATGCTGCGAATGAAGCGTTTCTGTGCATCTACGCTCTGCGGGTCCAAATATGGATTTGTTCCTTCCCACGTCTCGGGTGTAAAGGAGAAAAAGGTGAACGTCACTTGAAGGCCGTGCCGTTTTGCCGTTAACAGGAACGCATCAATAGCACGCAGTACATCCTCAGACATATGACCATCCACCTGCATCATGTTGCGATAGGCAGTCCAGATTCCGGTCCGAATCCAGTTAATGCCGGCCTTCGCCATCTGTGCCATATCCCGATCCCATACATCCGCATTAGGAAGGAACAGGAATTTCCGTGCCACATCAGAGGTCATGTAGGTCATACCAACCACAGGCAATGGACGACCGTCTTTGATAAAATAATCTCTGCTGCGTGTAATGACTTCCCCTTCTGCCAACAAAGCTGCGTCCTGACCCCAGAAGCCTTGCCGCAGTATGCGAACTTCGCCATCCGGTGCCTGAACACGACCCACGATTCGGTACAGCCCGCTCTCGATTGAAACCGGAAGAAGAATGCGTTCAAAACGCTGTTCGCCGGAAAGTTCCAGCTCCAGTTGATGATTCCATACCTTCTCTACCGTGCTGTTTGTGCGATCTTCCCGTTCAACGGTTAAATCAAACGTCCACAGCTCCGGCTCACTTCGTCTGCTTCCCGCACGCTGTAGAATTTGAGTTTGGAGGATCAGTGAAGCTCGTTCACCCAATTCATACGAAGCATAGTTCGGCTTCAGAGATAGCTCGGTCACACCTTTGGCGCAATACTGCGCCCAGTTCACGATTTCGGCTGCTCCGTTCTGATCCCAGAAGGTAGCCGTCAAAGGCAGATGCACAAACAGCCAGCGCGAACCGGCAAACGTACTGCGGGAGTTTTCCCATAATACGATTGGGGCAGCGATGTTGCGACCATCCTTGCTGCGGCCGCGGAGCAGCGGAGAAATCTGCGTGCTCATCGGACCTGAGGAACCCATCTGATGTGGCAAATCGCTTGTTTTGGTTGTATGAGGTACCAGATTCCACGTATCCGCATTCTCGAACAGTCTCTCTTTGCCTGCAAGGAGTGGAATATCTTCTGAGGAAGTTAGTGAATCCACTTTGGCTGCGGATACCTTTAACGCCTCATGAATGTAAAGTTCCTGGTGATACGCCGTTTGTTCCGACTCGGAAATCCATGCCCCATTCTCCTGACGAACAGGACGTTTGAATGGTGCGCCACCAATGCTGATCAGACTTCCCCCCTGATGAAGAAAAGCTGCGATTTCGGTCCAAGCGGATTTAGGAAAATAAGGCGCATGCAGGTTCACGAAACACCCTTCACCTGCCGCTGTGCTCAAAGCCGAAGCCAATTCATCCGCGCCCACAACGATGATCTCTTCCGATGCTTTCCATGAATCAAGAGCACCTTGCGTTGGCAAAGTACCCTCCACTGGAAACGTTGGATCAGAGAAAATAATCAACTTGGTTCTCTTCACCTGTGCGCTACTCATAGCAAACCATCCTTCATGGATTTATAGACCAACTGGGAGAACAGGCTGTTGGACCAAGCAAACCATTTTCTCGTAAAAATCGTCGGATCATCGGCATGGAAACCTTCATGCATATATCCTGTATCCGCATCCGTTGCTTCCAGCATCCGAATGATTTCGAGCTTCTCTTCAGCAGACTGGGCCGTCAATCCTTGCATGGACAGACCCATATGCCAGATGTAATCCGGCGGTGTATGCGGGCTGCCGATTCCTTTGGCAACTTTGCCTTCATAATAGAACGGATTCTCTTTGCTGAGCGCAAAACGTCTCGTATTCTGATAGATCGGATCATCCGCTGTGACGTAGCCAAGATAAGGAATGGACATCAGTCCCGGTGTACCCGCATCATCCATCAGGCAGTAGTTGCCGAAACCATCCGTCTCATAGGCATAGATCGGGCCAAACTCGGGATGACGGTAAATACCGTACAGCTGAATACCATGATCTACTTCGGCTTCCAGATCCTTAAGCTCCTGTAGGAACTCCATATCCCGGAATACCCACTCCGCGAACTCCTGCATCTGACGCAGGGCAACCACGGCAAACATATTGCCTGGAATGTTGTAGTGGAAATCACACGCATCATCACTGGAACGGAAACCGGACCAGATCATGCCTGTGTAATTGACGGGCATACCTCGTCCGTTATTGCGAATTGAATCCGTAGCAATGCCGTTATTGCGGGTAAAGCTGTATGGTGACTTCTCCATGTGATGCTGCTCCACCCGGAACAAATCCACGATTTTGCGCATGGCGGCTTTGAAGCTGGAATCGAAAATATCGGTCAGTTCGGTTTCTTTCCAATATAAATAAGCGAGACGCACAACAAAGCACAAGGAATCAATCTCGAATTTGCGCTCCCACACCCAAGGTGACATCTCGGTCACGTCGGTGGTGTTCCAGTGCCAATCATTGGCTGTCTCGTTGAAGGCGTTGGCATACGGATCAATATGAACGTACTGGATGTGGCGCTTAATCAGACCACCAATAATGCGTTGCAGGTCTTGATCTTCCTTGGCAAATGGAATGTAATGCACCACTTGCTCCACAGAATCCCTTAGCCATGAAGCTGGAATATCGCCAGTGATGACAAATGTTGTGCCGTCGTCCATTAATTTAGTTGTTGTTTCAATCGTATTCGGGAAACAGTTCTTAAATAGTTGAAGCAGCTTCGGTCGATGTGACAGCTTCTGCTCTGCTTCTTTCATTACAGCCTGTACAGCTTGTGGCAATGCAACAGGTGGCATCGGTATTTTGGGTAGTCTGAATTGTTCCATGAATGAGTGCACTCCTTAAACAAATTGAATGGTGTAGCCGTAGCAAGATAAACTCATTAACTGTACACTGGACACTACGATTGCAGTACCATCTTCCGATCGCTGTTATCCCCAGATTTTTTTGATTCCCTTCTCCAATGGGAAAATCCGGGGATAGCGTATGCTTCCGATGTAGCTTTCTTTCAGAAAGCTTTTAGGCGAACACTTCGTTTCTCCATCTGGTTCTGCACTCTCCGTTGTCGTGTACATGTTTTAGTTCATCTTACATAGCTCAATATATTTCAAAAAGGTTTACCGTAATAGCACGGTTTTTATTTCGTAAGGTTTAAAAGATAATGTAATCTGACCATTGGTGGTATCCAAAGGCTCGCCTGCTTCTTCCAAAGCATTGGAGAGATAAGCTTGCTCAAATGCATGCGGCCATTGCAGCGTCACTCGTTCACGTGTGCCCGAAGACTCATAGAAACGGAGTACTGTACCGTTTCCTGCCTCTGCCGGTTTGACCGTATCCAAGATGACATGGTTGCTATCGAATTCAATCCATGATCCAGTTGCCGGGCGTACGCCTGCGTTCTGGTCCACCTGATGCACAGGCACTTCATGGTTTAATTCGGCTGCCTGACGTACCGTATGTGCACTTCTCCAGTCGCCTTCATGTGGATACAGGGAATAGGTGAAGTCATGTTCTCCAATATCCGCAGTCCGGTCAGGCCATCTCGGTGCACGCAACAAGGAAAGGCGAATCGTGCTTCCCTGTACGTCGTATCCATATTTGCAATCATTGAGCAGACTGACGCCATATCCGTGCTCGGCGACATCTGCGAAGCGGTGTCCGCACACTTCATACTGAGCTTGCTCCCAACTCGTGTTACGATGAGTTGGACGCTCCAATGCACCGAATGGAATTTCATAGGTCGCTTTGGAACTCACTACATCGATTGGGAAGCCCACTTTGAGCAATTTATGATCTTCATTCCAGCTTACATGGGTCTTGAAATCGATCCGTCGATTGTCATGATAGAACACCATATCCTGTGTTATCACAGACTGGTGAAGCTTCCACTGAAAACGAAGTACATCCTTCGTAGTACCTGCCAGAACCAGTTTTTTCTCCAAGAGTTCCACTTCTCCAGCAATCTGAGCCTCATAACGACTGTCGATATCCCAGGCATCCCAGAGCGTCGGACGGTCATGGAAAAAGTGAAATTGATTGCCGCGCTCACCTGGCTTCAGAATCTCGCGTTCTGCTGTCTTGTCCCACAAGCGGGATATCTCGCCACGCTCGCTGAACTGAACATGGTAATACGCGGTTTCCCATGTATCTGTAAAGTTCTTTTGCCCGGCAATGCTCGCCATTTCCCGTACATTCGTTTCCCTTGCATTTTCCGGTACGAGCCAAATCGTCTTATGACCAAACGCTGGAATATCCGTCACCAGAACCGAAATTTGGCCATCTTCCTGATCCATGCGCAAACGCTGACCTTCTTCATCTATAACGTAACGATCCAATCCATCTTGCATTTGAAGTTGAACGACTTCACTTCGATTCCAACCAAGGCTGTTGAACACAACATAAGGAACAGAACCCTCTGGCCCCTGCGTGTTAATCCCCCTCGTTAATGCAGCAACACCTTGATTCAGTCCTGCTCTACCCAATTCGAATACCCGAATATACTCCTCATCCGACGTTACATAGGATTCCGTTATGGCCGAACCAGGGATAATATCATGGAATTGATTCAGTAAAATCAGCTTCCATCCATCATGCAACGCCAAACGCACTTCAGCATCCTGCTGCGGCTCCATATCCGGTAAGGCAAGTGTGTTCCAGAGCTCCGCTTCGCGATAAAGCACCTCAGCCTTCCGGTTGTTGCGCTTATTGCGACCATGGGTCGTATAGGTACCCCGGTGAAGCTCCAAATACAAGTCGCCATGCCACTTCGGAAGATCAGGCTGCGCCTTCTCGATTCCGTCAAAAAAGGCACCGGCGGTACTATAACCATTCTTCGGTTGGCCCACCATCAACTCAGAACGATCCACGTACTCCAACATCTCTCGCGTCACGCCGCCGCCACCATCGCCATGCCCGTACAGAAGCATATGCTCAGGATGCGCCGCCTTCTCGCGGTAAGACTGCCAATGATCATGAATGTCCTTCGGCAGCGTATGCTCGTTAACACCATGATTGAGATAAGACAGGATGGACATGCCATCAATACCTACCCAGTGGAAAAGGTCATATGGAAATACGTTCGTATCATTCCATCCGAGCTTGGTCGTCATGAAGTACTCCACATTGCCATGCTTCAAAATCTGAGGCAGGGAAGCACAATAACCAAATGTATCTGGCAGCCATTCAATCTGTGATGTTTTGCCGAACTCCTCCATATAGAAGCGTTGACCATATAACATCTGACGAATCAGGGATTCCCCACTCGGAATGTTCAGATCCGGCTCAACCCACATCCCGCCAACCAGTTCCCAGCGTCCTTCGGCAATGCGCTTCTTCACCCGTTCATATAGCTCGGGATCATGTTCCTTCAGAAAAGCGTACAACAAAGGCTGGCTCTGGGAATAAACATACTCCGGGTATTCATTCATGAGTGCATCCACCGTGGAGAATGTACGACTGGTCTTGCGCACCGTCTCACGTACAGGCCACAGCCAGGCAATGTCAATGTGCGATTGCCCCACCATATGCTCCAAGCCTTCGGCGTTTCCACCAATCTCTCGCACTTCATGGATCAATCCTTCTTCGATACTGTGGATGCCATTCCCCTGCTTGACAGCGTCTTCTGTCAGACCTACGAATTGATCCATCGCCCGATAGATCGCTTCCAACAGTCGCACACGGCGAAAATCACTTTCCGGCAGCAGCACTGCGGAATCACGCACAATCGTGACCGTGTACATCAGGCTGCGGACAGGTTCATTCGGTCGCACCAACAAACTGCTAATTGATGTAATCGGCGGCTGAATAACCGCTTGTTGGTTCAGTGGATCTACAGGCTCGGGTACCGGATCGAATAACTCAATCTCAAGTTCAGGCTGAGCCCCTACTCGGGAAGGGTCGAGTGTTACATACGTATGATTACGATCCAGCCCCTGATAGGAATGTCCATTCACCCGAAGCAAGCCTTCCCCACCGGATTCAAATACAAGTCCGTAAGGTTCTTTCTGCCAGGAGGCAGGTACATCCAACCGTGTCCGGAAGAAATAGGTCGTTCCCTGATCACTCGGGAAACGATTCAACCCCTCGCCTTCTGGATAAGCCTTCTGATCTTCATATTGTCCTGGCACTTTATAATAAGCGCGGGTGATGTCCCAGCTGCGCAGCTCCATTTGCTCCAACCACTGACGTTCGGACAACTCGCGAATAAATCGTCTGATGCGTTCCAATTCCTTACGCCTCCTCTACCGTCAGCTCGGCGAACTGCGTATCTTTCACATGTCTTCCGATATGAATATGGAATTGTCCTGGTTCAACGACAGGCGTGAGATCACGACCGATATATTGCAGCTGCTCCGCTCCAATATGGAAGGCTACCGTCTTCGTCTCTCCAGGTTCCAAATTCACTTTTTCAAACCCCTTCAGCTCTTTAGCTGGACGTGCCACCCGGCTAACCACGTCGGATACATACATCTGAATGACTTCTGCACCTCTGCAAGACCCTGTATTGGTGACTTCCACTGATACGGTGACTGTCTCGTTGGCCGTCATCGATTCTGTACTTAGCTTCGGCTCACTGTAATCAAAAGTAGTATAGCTAAGCCCATATCCGAATGGATAACGAGGCTCCAGATCCTCTTCCAAATAACGCTTGCCGCGTGAACGTTTGCCATTATAGTAAATCGGTAATTGACCTACATGCTTCGGAATGGATACCGTCAGTTTGCCGGACGGATTCACTTCGCCGAACAAGATGTCCGCAATGGCATGCCCACCCTCTTGACCTGGGTACCATGCTTCCAGAATGGCATCGGCATGTTCATCCACCCAAGGCTCGGTGATCGGGCGACCGTTGATATAAACAATGACAAGTGTTTTGCCAAGCTTGTGGATCTCCTGAATCAGCTCCAGCTGGACTCCGGCGAGTCCAAGCGTCATGCGGTCAATGCCTTCCCCACACTCCATGTCATTCCATGAGTTATCGGACACATTGGAAGCACCTGTCTTCAGATCGATTGTTCCTTCACCAAAATCACGGGCACTCGAGCCGCCAACGACCATGATGACCGTATCGGCCTGACGTGCAGTTTCTATTGCGTGCTCGAACCCTTCTCTCGAATCACCCTTGATGCGACATCCCGGTGCATAGAGCACCTGATTTTCACTATTTGAATGTTCAGCTGAGCCTTCCCCTGCGTGCCCACTCTCACTTACAGCAAGCTTACTGCGGATGCCATCCAGCACCGTAGCCACTTTGGACTTCGGTTGGGGGGAAGTATAATCGCCCAACTGGTTGTAGGCTTGGTCCGCATTAGGACCAATGACAGCAATTCGGCCCGCTGTTGGCGTCGACAGAGGTAACGTTGCAGCTTCATTTTTGAGCAAGACCACACCTTCTGCAGCCAATTGGCGTGCCAGTTGAATATGCTCTTCACTGCCAATGACTTCTGCAGCTCGATCGGCATCCACATAAGGCTGCTCAAATAATCCTAGCTTGAATTTCAGTGCCAGCACACGGCGGACAGCTTGATCCAGTACATGCATTTCAAGTTTGCCTTCCGAGATCGCTTGCACCAGATATTGTCCAAACATCTCACCGGACATTTCCATATCAATACCAGCCTGAATGGCCTGTACGGATGCTTCCAATCCATCTGCCGCCACATCATGCCCACTTGCGAGCATGTTGATGGCACCGCAGTCCGTAATCACCAGACCGTCAAAGCCCCAGTCTTTTCGCAGAACGTCATCCAGCAGTTCCGTATTAACCGTACACGGGATACCGTCGATTTCGTTATAAGCCGGCATAATGGATTGAGCACCTGCTTCAACAGCTTTGCGGAACGGATACAGATCTACTTCCAGCAGCTCACGCCAGCCCATATGCACAGGTCCCGCATTGCGTCCACCTTCCGAGCTGCCATAACCGACAAAGTGTTTCAGTGTAGCCGCTACCGCATCCTCTTGGTCCAAACGCTCGCCCTGAAGTCCTTGCACGGAAGCAACAGCTAGCTCACCAATGAGATACGGGTCTTCACCAAAGCATTCCTCGGTACGCCCCCAGCGTGGATCACGTACAACATCCAACACCGGAGAATACGTTACCGCACCGCCTTGAGCACGCGTCTCGCGAGCGACTGCCCGACACATGTCTCGGTACAGATCCACATTCCAAGTACTTCCTAAGAGCAGAGGAACCGGATAGACCGTACCGTCAATCGCCATATGTCCGTGAGAGCATTCCTCTCCGATCAGAATGGGAATCCCCAGTCTGGAATGCTCTACAGCATGGCGCTGAATGAGGTTTACTGCTTCTGCCCCTTCTCTGGCAGACAGTCCATTTTCAAGCGTAACACCCGTCCATGGATCTGCACGAAGTGCACCGTACAGGGAGCCTATGCCCCCGTTTTCCACCTGCTGCTTAAAGGATTCATTCAGCGTGATGTTCCCTTGATCATTCGTATATGTCTGCCAACCAAAAGGCTGGATGAGTTGACCCGCCTTTTCTTCCGTCGTCATTAAGCTCAGCAGATGTTCTACTCGCTCTTCCACGGATTTGCTTTTATCCTTATATATCATCATCCTTCGACGCCTCCACCCTATAGAAGTGATTCGTTACTCTTTGACAGCTCCGACCGTCAGACCTTGTACAAAGTAACGCTGGAAGAACGGATATGCGAAAATAATCGGCAACGTGGCGAGAACCACCATGGCCATCCGTGAAGTATCCTGCGGGATGGATTGCATCGCCGCCAGACTCATCGAGCTGTTCGCCGAGTTCTGCTGGATGAACTGGATGCTGGACTCGATCCGCATCAGCATCGATTGCAGCGGTACGAGGTTGGGGTTATCGATATATAACAGCGCATTGAACCAATCGTTCCAGTAACCGAGCGTACTGAACAATCCGATTGTCGCCAGCCCTGGCAGTGATAATGGAATGACAATTTTCATAAACGTATAGAATTCTCCGGCTCCATCAATTTTCGCGGATTCAATGACTGCATCCGGCACACTGGTTGAATAGAACGTACGCAGGATCATGATATAGAAGGCATTCATTGCAAGCGGCAGAACCAGTGCCCATATGCTATCTTTTAAATGAAGAAGTTGGGATACGACCATATAGGTCGGAATCATCCCGCCGTTGAACAACATGGTCAGAATGGCAAATATGGAGAAAAATCTCCGATAACGGAAACTCTTGCGGGAAATTGCATAAGCATACAGCGACATTAGAATCAGACTTATGATGGTACCCAGCACCGTCACCAAAATGGTTACCCCATAAGCACGCAGCAGCGTGTCTCCACTCTGCCACACAAACTGATAGGCTGCGAGACTCCATTCCTTCGGAATCAGTCGATACCCGTCACGGGCCAGTGCTTTCTCGTCCGTGAACGAGATGATCACTACAAACACGAAAGGAAATACACAGATTAAAGCGAATAGTCCGGCCAAAATATTCATAATGACGTTCCAGCCATTGGATACATGATGGAAGTCGCGTTTTTTTACGATTTGAGCCACAGTGGTTCACTCCTTTCCCTTGTCCTAGAATAGGCTGCTATCTTTATCGATTTTGCGTACAACATAGTTGGAAATGATAACAAGCACGAAGCCTACAACGGATTGATACAATCCGGCAGCGGTACTCATGCCAATCTCACCACTTGTTTTCAAGCCACGATACACATAGGTATCAATAACATTGGTAACGGCATACAGCGTACCCGAATCCCTTGGAACCTGATAGAAGAGACCAAAGTCGGCATAGAAGATGCGACCCACAGCCAGCAACGTCATAATAATAATGATAGGTGAGAGCAAAGGAATCGTAATGTTGCGGATCTGCTGCCATTTATTGGCGCCATCGATCATCGCTGCCTCATACAGCGACCGATCAATCCCCAGAATGGAAGCGAGATAGACAATGCTGTTGTACCCGATCGTTTTCCACAAAGCTACAAACACCAGGATATACGGCCAATACTTCGCTTCCGAATACCACTGAATCGGTTCCACACCGAACCACCCAATAATCTGGTTCAACATCCCCCGATCCATGCTCAGGAAGCTGAACGCGAAATAACCGACAATAACCCAGGATAGGAAATACGGCAGGAACATACCTGTTTGATACAATTTGGCTAATCGTTTATTGACCAGCTCCGAGAGCAGAATTGCCAAACCTACAGCGAATACCAGCCCCAGAATAATAATGGCAAGGTTATAAAAAAGCGTGTTTCGAGTAATGAGCCAAGCATCGTTAGTGCTGAACAGGAATTTAAAGTTATCCCAACCCACCCATTCGCTCTTCATCAGACTGGCCCAGAAGCCTTCGCGGCTGAAACGATATTGTTTGAATGCTGCTACTGTACCAACCAGTGGCAAGTAGGAGAAGAAGAAGAACCAGATGGCGCCTGGTAGCACCATGAACAGCATGACTCGGTTTCTAATCAGATTTTTCAAAAATGCGGTCATATGGAGATCCTCCTTCAGGCTTGAATGAAAAAGGATCGGGCGCAACAAGCAGCGGCCCGATCCCGGAATTTACCCTTACTTATTTGCCGCTCTCCAGGCATCAAGCTGGGTTTGGGCTTCAGCCATCACTTTTTCAAGTCCGGCTTGATTGAACTTCTCAATCACTTGCTCCAAATTGTTCTCTGGGTCCAGCGTACCTGTCATCAATGCGGCCCAGTATTGCTCTTTGACATTCTGCACAGCTGTCAGTTCCGACGACACCTTACTTGAGTCAAAGTTAAAGCTCAGAATTGGGGAATTTACACCCTCTGCATTAAACTTCTTAAACTCATCCCATTTGTTATCCGGGTCATTGTTGTTCAGATACAACAACATGTTGTTACCGAGGGAGTAAGAAGGCATATCGTAGTTCTTGGATTCAGCGAGATTTTCCATGTGCGTGTCATCCACTTTTTTGTAGTGGACGCCTTCAATACCGGAATCAACCATATTGCGCAGGACTGGATCTGTATTCAACAGGTTCAGGAACTCCATTGCTTTCTCCGGATATTCGGAGTTAGCCGAGATGGCCATGATCGAACCTTGTACAGACGTGTTAGTGATGATCGCATCACTAGCTGGTGTGGAAACTACCGGATATCCGTAACTTGCCGACCATTGGTTGTCTGCAAGCGGTTGAGTTTGTGCACGATCCAGGAACCAGTTGCCTGATGTAGTCAGGTCATTGGTAGAGCCTGTTGTTGCTGCCTCTGCAGATACATAACCAGCTTTATAGTATTTGCTCATCGTTTTGAGTGCTGCTTTCATTTCCGGAGTATCCAGAATGTTCACGATCTTGTAATCCGTTGTATCCAGTTTGATCGCCATTGGCAAATTCTGAATGACATAGTCATAAGGAACATAAGGAACGAAGTTTTTATCCATTCCAAATGGAGTCACGCTTGGCTCATTTTCCTTGATTGTTTTGAGCAAAGGCTCCAGACTGTCCAACGTACGGATATTGGAGATGTCCATTTTGTATTTATCAAGCAGCGTTTTGTTGAAACGCCATACCTCTTGTTGAGGCAGCTCTTTGTTGGCCGGAATTCCGTAATTGTGTCCGTCTACTTTCGAACCACTCAGGAATGCAGGATCAATCGTTTTAATAAGGTCCTGACCATATTTAGGGAGCAAGTCATCCAGTTCCAGGAATGCACCCTTTCTGGCATTTTGAACATAATCGAATCCGCCGGAAGAGGTGAACAGGATGTCCATTGGCTCGCCGGATGCTACGTTAACTTGCATTTTTTGCGGATAGTCACCCCAGTCAACCATTTTCATCGTTACTGTGGCATTAATTTTTTCTTTCGTGTACTTGCTGACTTCTTCCATCACTTTATTAACATCTTTCTGAGGGGTACCAATGGTGTACCAGATCAGCTCGACAGGAGCCTCTCCTGCTTCCCCTGATTCTGAAGCATCCTTGCTTCCTCCACAGGCGCTAAGAACGAGTGTAACCGCCATCAATAATGCAAGTACGAGAGAAAAACTTTTTCTTTGTTTACTCATTTCCTTGATCCTCCCTTTTCGTGTTCCCTTTAGCTCTACAAACTAACTGCTTTAACCTTATCGAATGAAAGCATTTTCAAAAAGAAGATAAACTTAATATTTCGAGGTACAAATTAAAGAGAAATCTGTACTGATTCATTAATTTGTACCTATTTGAATAAATCGCTTACATCAAAAAGACATGCTGAGTAACATTTGGCATCAACTCCATAGCATGCCCTCCTGTCCCCAGAATGTCTCATTCATTTCAGTCCACTGGTCCAATCGGTGATCCGCTGAACATTATCCAAAAACCTTAAAATCAGTTGGTGAAATTCCCACATACTTGCGGAACTGTTTATAGAAATATCCGGTCTCCCAGTACCCGACATTCCTTGCGATCTCATGTACTTTCAGATTTGAATTGCGCAGCTGTTCCTTGGCACGTTCAATCCGGTATTTATTGATATATTCGGCAAAAGTCTCCCCGGTCTCCTTGTGGAACAGTTGTCCCAAATATACTGGATGAAGATGATAGTGAGCACCCAGCAGCTTCAGGGAAAGCTCTTCTGCGTAATGTTTGTCAATATGTTGAAGCACCTGGTTGACGATTGGATTCTTTAAATCCTGAAGCAAAGACTGAATCGTCTCCGAACCAACCTGCTGCAACGCCTGCACGAGTTCATCAAAGGTTCCGCTGTCCAATACAAGACGAAGTCCGCGTTGGTAAATAGCCGATTCATCCGAATGTTTGATGCCCTCCAATTCCATCTTGAAACGAATGACCACTTCCAGTGCGATGTTCTGCAACTCAGCCGGAGTAACCCCGTCGCGGTGCTGTTCAAAATCGACCCGAATTCGCTCCGCAAGCAGCTCTGCATTACGGGATAGAATGAGCTTCGCGTACTCCTTCCAATCGATCGAAAAGGAAGAAGCAGAGCTTCCCCCCTTCTCCAATATGGCATGATCGATCACTTTGAGATCGGGATAGATCATCACATACTGGAGCGCCTTTTTCGCCTCCTGATAGCTTGTCGGCGCATGGTGAAGTCCACGTATCAGACTTCCTACCCCAATCAGAACAGCAGGATGTGTCTCACATAGCGCAGCGGATAATGCCTGAAGGCACTCCATAAACTTCTCTTTTTCGTCCTCGCCTGCATGCAAATTGGCAACTATGACGATGTCTCCATCGATGTCATGAAATATATTCACATAGGACTTATCCTTCAGCATGTCCTCCACTCGCTCGAACATGCCGGATACTTCCCCTTTTGTCCGCAGGATAGCTACTGCAACATCAGGTGCATCCAGCGAAAGGTTCAAGAACTGTGCCCGTTCCTCGAATTCCGTGGCGGCAATCTGTCTCGTCAGCCATCGATGAAGAATGTTGTCTTTCAGAATCTGAACACCATAAGCATCATCCGTTTGAGGAGACAATGCATGGTCCAGCTTGGAAGCCGTATTACGAAGCGTCGATTCCAGCTCTTCCACATTGATCGGTTTGAGCAGGTAATTTTCGATGCCTAGCTGCATGCCCTCTTTCAAATATTCAAACTCATTAAAACCACTTAAAATAATCACCTTGATCTCAGGCTGCAACTGCCTTGCTTCCCGAATCAGATCCAGACCATTCATGAATGGCATCGATATATCCGTGATCAGAATGTCCACAGGCTGCGCAGACAAGGCGTTTAATGCGGCTTGTCCATTGCCGGCATGACTTACAATTTCCATATCAAACGACGACCAATCCAAAATATCGTACAATCCTTCAATGATGAACGGTTCATCATCCACAATAAATACCTTATACATATTAAAAACCTGTCCCTTCTGTATGAGGATAACGAACCCTGATCAGGGTTCCTTCTCCGAGTGTACTTTCTATCGTGATGCCGAATTCCGGTCCATACAGGAAACGCAAACGGGTGTGTACGCTGCGCAGTCCGAACATTTTACCCGACTCTTCCGGACGTTCCAGTTCTTCTAAAATTTCAGTCAGGCGCTCAGGATCAATGCCTTTACCGTTATCTCTAACCTCTACCTGCAAAGCGTCGCCCAGTTCTTCAACAACGATCGCTAATTGATTATCCGAACGTTCTGTCTGAATGCCGTGCACCACATAGTTCTCAATAATCGGCTGCAGGGACAGCTTAACCACCGGATGCTGGTTATGCACAGGGTCCAACTGAATCGTGTACATGAAAATATCCTTATACCGGATTCGGAACAATTCCAGATACAGACGGCAAGCTTCCATCTCATCCTTGAGCGTATAATTTTTCTTCTGTTGAACAAGGCTCTTGAATAACACGGATAAACTGTAGATCATCTCCCCGACATCTTTCGCCCCCTGCGAAATTGCCCTCATTCGGATGACCTCCAACGTGTTATAGAGAAAGTGAGGATTAATCCGTGCCTGGAGAGCGACCAGTTCTGTCTCCTTTTGTTTGATCTCGGCTTTGTAGACGCGTTCAATATATTGATTAAGTTCATCCAGCATATCGTTGAAACTGTGCGAGATCTGTCCAAGCTCATCATCACGGGCATCATCGATGCGTGCTGTCAGGTTGCCATATTTCACCCTTTGGGTGAAACGAATGATTCTGCGGGTGCGTTTGGCAAAATTAATAATGAAAAACGCCGGAACCAACACTGCAAACAGGATACATATGATGCTAATCGAAACGATTGTGTTGCGTGTACCCGCATAGGCCTCAGCCATCTCATCCACAGGAACCGTGCCAACGACCACATAGCCCTGATCCGCCGAGACAAACTTGTTCACATACATATTTCGCTCCTTTTTCATCGAGTCCATATCCGTCTGATCAAACAGGGAATCGGCCACATTGATATAGGGGTACTTCTTGCCGTAATAGTTACTGTTGGAATCGAACAATACTGTACCTTTGGCTGACAGCACCACAATTTCTCCCTTGAGATTACTTTCGTAACTATCCAAAGCGTTGCCAATACCTGCTGAGTCAAAGAAAACAAGGAACTGACCCAAATTTCGAAGGGTCTGTGTATCGTTGATAGGCACCCGAATCGCATACAGCGCCGGGTCCCATTGATCAATTTCTTTACGAATCCAATAGTTTGGTGCGCTGATATTCGGTGTCTCCATCGCCATCACGTCAGGAATATAGGAATGAGCCACATTGGTGTTCAGCTTTCTGAACTGCTTATGTTGATTGAAGGAGGACAGATCCTGCCGCTCGGCACTATATAACATCACTTGATTGATATCCGAATTGCGATCCATGATATTTTGAAAATGTTTCAGTACATCAGCTGAATAATCATCCTGATTCGCATAATAGCCATTCGTCAGATGCTGTACATACTCGGCGTACGTGTGGTTCATCAGATAGGTGATATTGGCTGATAAGGCCTCATTCTGATGCATGTCCCTCACCATGTTTTGCACCGATTCATACTGCTGATGAATATATCGGTCAACACTCTCCATGGCCGCTTTCTGGATCGCCAGTTCTCGGCGAATTGTGGCATCGGACACCGACAAGAAAATGATATAGGATAAGGTAATAATCGTTACAATTGAGATCATGGAGAAGATGAACAGCATCTTCATAAACATATTATTTTTAAAGAAATTTTTGTAAACGCTAACAATTTTCAAGTCACATGTTCCCCCCGATGCTGTTTTCCTGTCTAAAGTATATCATTTGCCTTCTAACATTAACTTGTCACCTCGAACTTTTCTTTAGTTTATACCTTCCTTTCTTTAATTTCTCCCTATTTGAAAATGCTTTCATGCCCTATCGTTAACCATAAGTTTATTTTTGTGTAAAAGAATACCTTACATTCATTCGACTTGAAGGAGGAACAACATGACACGCAAACACAAACCCAAAGGCCTTATCCCCAAAGTAACCGCAATGGTTCTCACTTCGGCTCTGCTTGGACAAGTCATTGCCTCATCCGTTTATGCCGGAGACACGCTTCCTTACACAGGTGACAGCGCCAAGGGAGTAAATCAGCCTTATCAGCATGGCTACACCGCTGCCCAGATTCTGAATTGGACACCCGAAAGTGATATCCATGGTGAACTGCTTCGTGCTCATGTACCTTTGCAACCACGTAACTATTCCTTTGCGGCCACGCAGGCTTATCCCGAACTCAGCCCGGACACCCAGCTGTTTACGATGAGTGGCGATTATGGCAATTCATTCTTCGATAGCACCCCTTACACGAATGATTTCAGCGAGTACCTCTTTAATTATTGGCAGTACACAGACTATTATAGCTATTGGCATGGTATGGCTTCTGCTGGCGTGCCTGAGGAATTGTATGACCCCAATAAGGAATGGACGGAAAAGTACTTTGAGTTTGGCATTTTGAACATTCCGAATCCGGCCTACACCAATGCTGCACACAAAAACGGTGTCCGTTCCATCGCCAACATCTTCTTCTCAGACAATGATCGTGGACCACAAACCTACAAGCAGATGCTTGTGCAGGATGAAAAAGGGAACTTCCCTGTTGCTGCAAAGCTGGTCGAGATGGCAAAGTATTATAATTACGACGGATACTTCTTCAATCAGGAAGAGGTTGCCAAAGGCGTTGCGCCTGAAGACATCGCTTCCTACAAGAAATTCATGAAATATTTAAAAAACGAAGGACTATATGTTCAGTGGTATGACTCCACCATCAATACAACGGGCAAAATTCAATACCAGAACCAGTTTAACGGACTCAACAGTCCTTTTGTGCAAGATTCTGCTTTAGGCAGAGTCTCGGATTCGATCTTCCTGAATTACGTGTGGAACCATGACATGCTGCGTGATTCACGCGATCATGCCATTGGTTTGGGACTTGACCCACTGGAAACGGTATTTGCCGGTGTCGAAGGTGGGAATGACCAGTTTGGCCGTTGGAAGCAGCTCTACGATCTGCGTAACAATCTGGACGAGAACGGTCAACCGATGAACAGTATTGCAACACTTGGTGCTGACTTTACCCATAATGCCCTCGATGAAGAAATGGGCGATGGCAGCACGAATCATAGAGCCGATGATGAGTACCAATGGATGACCTTTGTTCGTGACCGCGCTTGGTGGTCAGGTCCAAATCAGGACCCAACCAACGCACGCCGTACGGCATCCGTCGATCTGTCCGATGTGTATGCTTCGGGTGCAAAGTGGGACGGCATCGCCGCTTATCTCACCGAACGCTCCGTTATTCACGGCTCCAATTTTGTGACCAATTTCAATACAGGCCACGGTCTGAAATATTATGAGGGGGGAACCGTCTCCAATGCAACCGAATGGTCCAATATTAATATTCAGGATATCCCAGTCACCTGGCAGTGGTGGATGGATAGTCAAGGTGACAAACTCACTGTTGATTTTGACTATGGTCCAACCTATGAAAAAGGTGCTCGTTATACGTATGATTCCGTTGGTGCGTTCACTGGCGGCAGTTCTCTTGTGGTGAACGGAAGTCTAAATGCGGACAATTTCCTGCGTCTGTACAAGACGGATCTGTCGATCAACGCCCAATCCAAACTGGAACTCACCTATAATAAACCGTCTGTCAACGACGCTTCCTCCATGTATGTCGGACTGATATTTGAGGATGAACCAACCAAAGTAGTCAAAGTCAAAGTGCCAGATTCAGGTCAGCACACGGCAGGCTGGAAGACTACTTCACTCGATCTAAGTGCATACCAAGGGAAGACCGTCGCAGCTTTTGGTCTATCCTTCGACCCTAATGGTACTACGATTGAAAAATATCAGATGAACATTGGTGAAATTCGTATATCCGACGGTTCTGCCGCCAAACCGAATGCTCCAACCGGATTCCATATTACCAAAGCACTGACCAACACCGATGAGTTGGTTGTCGAATGGGATATCGAGGACTATTCAAAGGTTAAGCAATATAATCTGTATGAGAACGGCGCTTATGTCGGTGGCGTGTATGACTCCACATTTTATATTAAAACGCTCAAACATCCCGCTGGCGAATTGTCCATTCGTGCTGTAGGCGCAGATGGTATCGAAAGTGAAGCAACCGTCCTGTCCTATGATCTGAATGCAGCTGTTCAGGACATTGATGTGAAATTCAAGAACAATGGCGATGCTATTGTCAGTTGGAAAAACCCGAAGAAGAACCCAGGTAAAGAGCCGATCCAGCTTACACTCCAAACGGAGTATACGAAGGAACCTTTCACCAAGACACTTCAGGTCAAAAAAGAAAAACAGTCTGCCATTCTGACAGGTCTTCCGACCAATGGCGAACATTACGTCCTGGATATTGCCATTGGCAAACAGAATCCAGTCACTACGACCGGACAACTGGCAGATACTCAGATTACACCATATGCCAAGGAAAAGGTTACGGTAAAGGATGGAAAGTATACCCTCGCATTGCCTGATTTGGAGGATTGGTACAAAATCTATATCTATGAAAATGAGGTACCACGCGAATTCGGAGTAACTTACGTTTCGCAAAAATTCCCTTATATCATTCGGGGCAGAACGAAGCTGAGCGAGCTGACATTCACTCCCGCATCCAGCACCAGCTCCCTGAAGCTCGTTATCGAAGATTATGCTGGCAATAAAGCAACGACGATTCTGCGATAAAAGATTCACAAGAAATCAATCCAGCCCTTTCGCTTCCCTAAAGGAAGTCGAAAGGGCCTAATTTATGTTTGGCACTTTTAATTTAACCCTACAATACGCCGTTCATCCCACCAAATATCCGACCTAAAACATTAAAATAGATCATAATAAATGACAATATAACTGCTATCGATAGAATGGGTAAAAATTGTTTTTTATTTATCGGTATGATCAGCAACAACACAACAATCATGATTAAATATATTATCATAAGGACTGGAATTAAATAGTAATGAGTGTGAATGGGTAAGTAAGCGTGACGTAATTGAAACCCTTCTGACAGTAATAATGTAATGGGGAGAGCTGCAACAACATTAGATAACAGCCCATTCCCACGTGCATACCACATAATATAAGCACAGATCGGAGATACCACCGCACATATCCCCCAAAAAAACATAGCCTTCTCTGGAGAAAAATGTAGAAATAACACGGTGTAAACATAATACACGGTCAGCATTGACCCAAAAAAGATGAATATTTTTACTGCCGCCAATTTTGGAGAATAGCTAAAAACCGCTATAAGCGCTGCAACAAATACCCATACACCCAGACGACCACCTATACTGTCAAATATAGGGTTTACCCCCGGAACATCAACAAGTTTGGCTGCCACCCCAATGATAACTCCGATCAGCATGGCATACCCTATCGATACAACTTTTTGTTTTGTGGTTGATTCGCTCTTCACTCTAATCTGATTCATTTACCCTTGAACTTTCTGCTGTTCCAACAAATAAAATATATAATCGGTTGGCACACCGCTATAACCCTGCTGTCTCAACATCGCCGTCACATTGCCCCGATGATACGTCCCGTGGTTGACAACATGCTGCAGGATGTCGGAAAAACGTGTTTCCATTTTACCGTATTTTGGATGCTCGATCGTCATCTTCTTGTCCGGTTCAGGCGTATTCCGCAGTAAATCGCGGAAACGTTCAGCAACGCTGCCAAACAGCTCCTGCATCTCATTCACAGTTTTACCCTGCGCTTCCTCAGTCCAGCCCGAGATTTTCGGGAAGATCTCCTCGTTCGGAACTTCCGCGAGCACGAGCATATAGAGCTGTTCGAACAAATACATGTGCGCACATGTTTGTGATACAGATGGGAACACGCTCGTCACTTCCGCATGGAATACCTCCTCTGGGAGTTGCTCCAGGTGTGCAAACAATCGATCGTTTGCCCAAACATGATAGTCATACTGTTGGTATGGTTGTTGAAGCATCGATAAATTCACCTTTCCCTTCTTCGCATGGTTTGGCTGCCGCTGCTGTGTCTTTATCATATAACAAGTTCGCTGACAAATGTTGTCAGCAAACTTCAATTCGGATCGTTTTCATAATGTTTGGCGATACCGTATGCCTTTTCTTGAATCCGCCGCTTCAACTCCAGTGGTTCGCGGATGCGAATGGCCGTGCCGAACGTCAGGAGATATGTCGGAAGGTACTTGTTCATCGTCGGAGCATCGATCAGAAACCGTGCCTCCCGATCGGTTCGCTCCGTCAAATAGTGGCGCAGATGCCAGTGGTTGCAAACCGCATTAAGCGTGTCAGGCTGTCCCTCGATACGGATAACGGTTAACGGCCCATCTGCCTCCCGTCTCTGGTTGGACTGCTCACAGAAAAACGCGGACGCAGAGAAAGACTCCAGCTTGTCAAACCTCGCTTCGGTTGACTCCAGCTGTTCGATTCGTTCGACGCGAAACGTCCGCATCGCCTGCGACCGATGGCAGAACGCGACAATGTACCATTCATTTCGGTCATACGCTAGCCCATATGGATCGACTTCACGTTCGTCAGCCTGCTCCGCATTCGCTTTGCGATAGACCATACGGACCGTTCGCCCGTCTTTCGTCGCTTGTTCCAAGTCCCGCAACAACGGAACTACAGAAGGTGCACGCGCTGAAGAAACGACGTCCAAGCTGCTCTGCTGGCGAGACAGATCGTGGCGCTGCTCCTCGTGCAGTCCGTTCTCCACCTTCTTCAACGCATACTCCAGCTCCTGCACATACGGATAACCAGCACCTTGGGCAAATTTAAACGCATCCACAAGTGCCTTCAACTCTACAGAGTTGAAGAACAATGGCGTTTCCTTAAAACTCTCCAGAATATGAACACCGCCATCATGGCCCGATTCCGCAACGACCGGCACGCCACTTGCGCATAATGCGTCGATATATCGGTACACGGTGCGGACGCTAATCTCCAAATTGTCTGCGATCTGAGCGGCGGTGAACTTTCTTCCGGATCGCAGCATCCAAAGCATGGACAGCATGTTATCCCATTTCGCCATCGGGAGTCCCCCTCTTTTCTTGAAAGAATAAAAGGCGAGTCTCCTTTAATTTAGGTGACTCGCCTTTTGGATGTATATTATGAAAATTATGAAGTTCCCTTTTGTTTGCTTGCCTGCATCTGCTGGGCAAACCTCATCATCTCTTCGAACTCTTCTTCGGATACGGCATCGCCGTCGGCGCCTATGTCTTGTACAATCGGAATTTCGGGTTTGGCTTTGGTTCCTTTGCCGTATGTACGGGAACGGGTTCCAGCTGCACCAGCAGCCTGTTTGCCTTTGACCTTAGCTTGGTCACGAATGTATTGTACCGCCTTCTCATAGGAATTCACCTGCTTGAGCAGCATGTTGGAGGCAATAGCCTCAACAAAGTTACGGTTAATTCTTTGCTCACCGCCGGATACAAGCAATGCCATCAAATAATGAATCAGCACATTGATCACTTCACCAGGCAACTTGTAACTGAGGTCGATCTTCTCAAAAATGTCCACCAGGTTGTCCGGTACGGCACCAGGGAAGAACGTCTGAAGCAATCGTGTGTAAGGCTCATTACGCAGCATCATATTGTATTGATGAATATCACACTTGGTCGAAAATTGCGGAGGCACTTCGACGTAGTATTCCATCTGTACCACATGTTCGACAGGCGGTTCACCGGAATCCTCTTTATGCTCAGGCTCCTCCATATGCTGTCTGAGAGCAACAACCTTCGCTGCCTGCACCGTCTGCTGCTCATGTCGCTTCTTGGTCTGTCTGAACTGCAGGCTTGCCTTGTGTTGAAGATCATCCAGCACCAGCTGCCCCTGTGGGTTAAAGATATCATCTTCATCCAACAAACGACATACATCCTGTACGCTGAGATTGAACTTGTTCACCACATAATTCACAATGCCGAGCTGTTCGTGATCGAACCGCAATTGCTCCACATGACGGCGATTGACCGACTCACGCGGAAAACGCAATATAATGTCGGCATAATTCAGGCTGTTCTCTTCGGCCGCACCACTTATCCCGCTGCGCTGGGCCGAAGTCGAAACTTCCGACAACGCTTGTTCCAGTTCATAATCAATGACATGGGTATTCAATTCAAATATATCGTAAAAAGGAACGGAAATATTCTCTTTATTCGCTGCTGGGTAAGGCGCGTCACCGCTCTCTATCGCCGAAAAACCGGAACGTAGTGAGAGTACGGCGAACTTGCCGATTTTGTCACGAAGCAACAGTGTCAAATGCTGTGTACGGAAAAATTCTGCCGGAGAGAGCGGAGGTTGCAGCTCATATTCATAAATGTAGTCGTCATTTTCCGGAATATACAGCCGAGAAGTCTGAAGCAAACCAACGGCTTCAAGCTTGGATGCCTGCTCCACCAAATACTTGCGCCCTTTCTCGCTGGGCTCGAGTCCCAACGTCATGAACAGCCTCCGTTGCTGTTCAAGCGGCGAGTAACCGACCTGTTCACCGGGAAGATGCTGAAATAGCAGTCGATACAAGCCTATCGCAAAGGCACCTACCATTGGCTGATACGCTCCGGTGAGCATGCGGTCATCCAGGGCACTAAGTCCAAACTCCCTGTATACGCAGTAGCGATGATGTTCAGTATAATGGTGCAAATTCTTCATGCGCATAGCTTGATCTCCTTCTCCCCAAAAGTATGTTTATCTATTCTATCATAAATGTCCGATCCTCAAATGCTCAAAAACAGGTAAAAAACGGACCTGTTCTCGCTCCGTTTCGTCCTAGGTCGACAGCATTCACGTTTTCGCAGAGTTGCTAGATTACTATAAAAGCTACAGCCTTAGAACACAAGTAAACATATGGAGAAATGTTATCCAGATATATATGAGACATGTCCGCATTATCATGCACAATTTTTTGATGCATGCCAAAAAGCCTTCCCTTTGCACTCGTAAGCGTTTACGACAAAGGCAAGACCTTTACGGAAAATGCAGTCCAGCGTTTGCTGCCAAATTGGCTAGCCGATTAAAACATTTTGTACCCACCCAGACGAAGTTTGCGAATGGCCCAGCCACTGATGACCGCTCCAGCAAGTCCAGCTACGCCCGTCATATAGTCTACAATATGGAAAGAACCCAAATGCGACATCAACGATGCCGTATGATCCCATAAGGAATACACGACGACAGGCAGAATGACAATAATGAACAGATAGGAAGGAAACCAGGTTGTCTTCATCAGCATATTCAGAATGAAACCGATACCAAACATCATAACGAAAAATAACACCATTAATACCAGCACAGGTATAAACTGCATCGGGTGACGTTCACCTCTTCTTTCACTGACTCGGTTTCTCTTACTACGGATAGTAGATAGTGTACCGCAAAAAATGTGGCGAAGCAACGAACTTTCTGGACAAATTTCCCTATATTCACCTTCTCTTCATTTGCCCTTCTGCTTCCTGTTGGGATACAATGAAGACGATAAAGTACTCAACCGTCCCTACCGGGATTTGGAAATATAACCTGCAGGAGGAATCAATTCAATGAACGAAGCCGCATCAACACTGGAGGGCTGGTACGCCCTGCACGACTTCCGCTCGATTAACTGGGCCGCCTGGAAAGCAGCCGATGATGAGGAACGCGCCGTAGCACTGGACGAGCTTCAGGCATTCTGGAAGGAATGGAAAGCAGTAGAGGATTCATCCAAAGGAAGCACTGTCGTTTATACCGTTGTAGGACAGAAGGCTGACCTTGTCATGATGCACTTGCGTGAAACGCTCGAAGATTTGAAAGCCGTTGAGAACGCGTTTAACAAAACGATGTTTGCCCAGTACACCACCAAATCATATTCTTATGTCAGTGTAGTGGAACTGAGCAATTATCTTGGCAAAGAGGGCGAAGACCCTATGCAGAACCCGGAAATTATCGCCCGTCTCAAACCGGTCCTGCCACAGCGGCAATACATCTGCTTCTACCCGATGAACAAAAAACGCGAGCTGAACGACAACTGGTACATGCTGTCGATGGACGAGCGTCGTACGATGATGCGCAGCCACGGCATGATTGGTCGCAGTTACGCTGGCAAAGTGAAACAAATCATTACCGGTTCCGTTGGTTTCGACGACTGGGAATGGGGCGTTACCTTGTTTGCGGATGATGCACTTCAGTTCAAGAAGCTCGTTTACGAGATGCGTTTTGATGAAGTCAGTGCCCGTTATGGCGAATTCGGCTCTTTCTATGTAGGAAGCCTGCTGAACGAAGGAACATTGGAAGAGATGCTCAAGCTGTAAATCGGATAAATTACAAAAAGCACCGCGACACCTCCATTAAGGATAGGATCAGCGGTGCTTTTACTTTTTCAAATGAATATGAAATGTTCAATAATAAATGGATGACTCATGATCTTTGGGATAACGTGAATGCTTAATCCTGATCCTCTTCATCAATCGCTTTCAGAGATTCCAAAAACTCAGCCGTTGCCCGGTCACGGTCACGTCCCTTCTCCTTAAGCCGCTCAATGGCAGGCAAAATGAGAATATCAACTTCCTTCTGAACGATATAAGCTAGATCATACTGATCCTGTTCCTCCAGATAACCGCCAACCTGCATCAGGGCGTTGTAACGATCCAGTTCTTCGCGTGTGAGTAATCCTCTGACCTGAACACTGCAATGTCTCATCCAAAAAACCGCCCTTTCTTCAGAACCAAAGGAATGCCACCGATGATAAACAAGTACCGGAGATCCACCAGCTTTTTCAGCTGAGCCGCCTTCCATCCCTTGTATTTCTTACCGCCTACGACGGCGATAGCTTCACCTTTCCCCAGTGACGCAACCGTACCTTTACTTGTAAACACAAAAGGTTGAGGCTGCTTTTTGCGGATGGCAGCGACAACGTTTTTGGCACAGTTAACACCTTGCTGCATCGCAATCTGAGCTGTTGGTGGATATGGGCGCCCTTCGTTGTTGAACACGAGGGAATTGTCACCGATGACATAGACGTGCTCATGCCCTGGGGCACGAAGGAATTCATCGACCTTCACCCGTCCGCGCATCACTTCAAGACCTGCCTGCTCAAGCAGAGCATTCCCACGAATACCGCCGGTCCATACGACCGTTGCTGCATCGAGTTTTTCTCCTTCACCCACAATGACTCCGTCTGGCAGACATTGTTTGATCGGAACACCGATTTTAAAAGTAACACCTTTTTTCTTCAACACGTTCATTGCATGCTCAACCAATTCTGGATCAAAGCCCGGCAGAGCTGAAGGCGCTGCTTCCACATTATAGATGTGCACATTTTTGGGATTCACGTCGAACTCCTTGCAAAGCTGAGGAATGCGATCCGCAAGTTCAGCCACGAATTCGACACCACTGAAGCCAGCCCCACCCACAACAAAACGAATGCGGTTACGTTTATTATCGTTTTTGTACATAGCAAACTGATATTCGATATGCTCGCGAATCATTCTGACCGAGTTAATGCTGCGAATTGTCATGGCATGATCGAGCATGCCTGGAATACCGAAGGTCTCCGGTTCCCCACCCAATCCAATAATCAGATAATCATAGGATAACGTGCCATCCTCCAGAATAATCTTCCGATCCTGCAGGCGGATCTCTTTCACCGAGGATTTGACCAGATCAATCTTGAACTCGTCAATCAGCTTCGAAATCGGGACCCTTGCATGTTCAATGGTATCTGTGCCGGCTGCCGGCATATGTAGATGTGTAGTGATATAATGATAATCATGCCGGTTCACCAATGTGACATCGGCCTCGTTATAGTTCAATTCCTTCTGCAGCCGCTGGGCTGTCAGAATCCCGCCATAGCCCGCGCCGAGGATGACGATTTTGGGAATACTGCTCATGTCTATACCCCTTCCGGTTTCGTTGCATCAGCCATTCGATTGTTTTGTTGTAAAAAGGCTCTTACTTACCCATATTGATGAGGTCTTATCCATTATGACGACAAATGTTAACTTCGCGAATTTATTTGAACTTTTTGCATGCAAGTTATCGATTAAAATTGTGAAATTATACACAAGATTCAACAAAACGCGGGTATTGTCTTCACATTACAAATTGGGGCTAAATTAGACAAAAAAACACATAGTACAGGTCAAGGATATCTGTATTTCTGGCAAAGATCAAGGTTTTTTTTGTTATTTTTCATAACCTTTCATTTCCAATTTCATCCTATTCTCACCTGATCTTCATCTATTGTTCCCAGATTCATCAAACTGCCAACTTTGCAACCCAGTTTACACCGTTTATAATGAGAAAGACAGTTCAGCAACAAACGCTGGTTACCATACGTACCCGGCTTTATTATTTCTGTTAACTACCTATTAAAATAAGAAAGGTGTTGTTGATTCTTGACTGCACAAACTGCCGGTCATGACATGACCGATTTACTTATTATTGGTGGCGGCCCTGCGGGTCTGTTCGCCGCGTTTTACGGAGGGATGCGTCAGGCATCTGTTACTCTGGTTGAAAGTATGCCACAACTTGGTGGACAACTTGCCGCCCTCTATCCCGAAAAATTCATCTATGATGTAGCCGGGTTCCCGAAAGTTACCGCTCAGGAACTCGTGAATAATCTGGTGGAGCAAATGAGCCATTTTAACCCGAACATCCGTCTTGAGGAAAAGGTTGTATCCGTAGAGAAATTAGAAGAACGTCACTTCGTCGTAAAAACCGATGTGAATGAATATCACGCCAAAGCCGTAATTATCACTGCTGGTGTGGGTGCATTCGAACCCCGTCGTCTGGAGCTTGAGGGTGCGGCCAAATTCGAAAAAACCAATCTGCACTACTTTATCAGTGACCTGAATGCCTTTGCAGGCAAAAAAGTACTGATCAGCGGTGGCGGTGACTCCGCTGTAGACTGGGCGCTTATGCTTGAGCCAATCGCTGAGCAAGTAACCCTGATTCATCGCCGCGACAAATTCCGCGCGCATGAGCACAGTGTCGAAAACCTGATGAATTCCAAGGTGAACATCGTTACACCTACCGAAATTACGGAGCTTCATGGTGAGGACAGCATTACCAAAGTTACTTTGGCTCACGTTAAAACCAAGGAAACACAGGAAATTGAAGTCGATGATGTAATCGTCAATTTTGGCTTTGTCTCTTCCCTGGGACCTATTGCAGAATGGGGCATCGAAATTGATAGCAATTCCATCGTGGTCGATTCCCGCATGGAAACTTCGATTCCGGGTATCTATGCTGCCGGAGATATTACAACTTATCCAGGCAAGCTGAAGCTGATTGCTGTCGGATTCGGTGAAGCACCAACCGCAGTGAACAATGCCAAGGTTTACTTCGACCCAGACGCTAAGTTGTCCCCGGGACACAGCAGTAACATGAAGCGCTAATTCCTTATGGAATCATATAGAACATAAAAGACACAAAAAAGGGTATCTTACTCCTGAATGAATTGAACATCAGGAGGGATACCCTTGTCTTATATATGCCCGCTGTGTAACGGTCTGGTTGTACCGGAGCAGGCTTGTCCCCACTGCCTTCAGGGACTGTCAGAATGCGGCAAATTGGACGATTACACCGGACCATACAGCCCCTACGTCATTCACACTTCCTCTGACACGGCAGACGAAGCCGAAAACGTTTGCAATCATATGATGTACTGTCACCATTGTCAGACAAGCACGCTATGGCCTGTCAATCTATGGGACATGTCCGGAAACCTGTAGCATTGCCTGCAATGAGGATCTCTAGTGAAGAATGGCAGATACGTCGGTACCCAGTTTGCGCTTATGGATTTCTGCCAACAGCAGTGCGATGAAATCTCGTTCGAGATCCAACTCAATCGCCTTATGGTAGGAATCCAACAACATCTCATCGGATAACATAGCCATTTCCCGCCACAACCTTTCCTTTTTTTTCCTCAAAACTATCATATCAGAGATTTATAAAGAGAACAAGCGTTCTTGTTATCCACAACGTTATGTGGAAATCCTGTGTATAGTTTGTTGATAAATGGTAAAAATGTTGATTGATCAACGTGGATAGTGTGGACAGTATTTATACACAGGATCGTAGCTTACCGAACAGAACGATTATCAGAGCATTTTTTTTAGAATAAATTCATAGTTTCAAGAGTTGATGCGAGTAAATTACCCTTAATTGTTAAATTTCAAACGTTTTCCATCTAGTTTCCTACTATATTACTATCGGATTTTCTTTGGATTTTTTTAGCTTTTTTAACCATTTTCATTGCGGTCTGGTGTTCACTTCCAAAATCCATATCTTGCCTGAATGATCCAGTCCATAATCGAAGCCGAGCTGCCCCACACCTGGGAACTGACTTTCCATGATATGTGTACAGGTGAGTGTCAGTGAACGCATCTCGCGACGTTTATGTTTACCGGAAATATGAGGTAAGGACAGAGCGAGCGCTCTCCTACCGGACAGCATCGTCCCTCCTTTGCTAAGATTGGTCACGACAAGTCCCGGACGAGCGAGCCGTCCCACCATAGAACGGAATACCCAGCCTCTTTCCGTCTTGACAACTTTGACTCTGTAATCGATTGGTCTGCCTTGAATGGTTGCGAGATGAATGCCTTGTTGAATAAGGTATCTCCGTCTGGCTTTTACACGGATTAGGGAGCGGTACATCTGATCAAACTGAGTAAATGAACGGGTTATCTTCATATGAGTGTAACGATAGGCTCCTCCGCTTCCTGATACTCTAATGACACCGTAACCTCCACCACCGACAACAGGTTTGATATACACCATTCCATAATGACTAAGCATGTTTAGCAGATTCCCCGAGTTGAACGCCTTCGTCTGTGGAATGTGGACAGCAGCTACCGGATATTTTAACAGCGCCGCTGTCTTCAGCCATTTGCTTGCAAGCTGTCTCGACATGGGTTGATCTCCTTTCGTGAACAATAGTCCTTCCTTATACATACTCAACAGAAGCCGTGCTTTCTTGGATGTCTGTCCAAGGCTGGGGCCCCTTTTCCGTTGATATAGTCCATCAGCTTGGTTCAAGGCCGGAACAGGCGCCTGGTTTGCTTTTCAAACGCATCAATCTATCGTATGCTACTAAGGAATGGTTTGGAGAGGCTTAAATATGAGGATCTAAGGAGCGTTCAGAAGACATGGAATCATTTTTTAAATCACTGTATGGCGTAGCCTATTTTGCAATTTCTATCGTTCTGGTAGCCATTACGGTACTTCTATTCGTTACAGGTATTCGACTGTTTATGAAGAAAAGCAATCGCGGTTTTGCTGTAAGTTGTATTCTGTTTGCCTGCTTTATCGTCTTCATCATTGTGGTCATGCTGACCACGCCCTTCTCCTCGACGCCTCCGGGTTCACCGGAAGCCATGGCTGCCTTGCTGAAAGTCGGGTAGATTAACCTCTGTAGAAGGAGATGCTTATGACACATAATCAAATACTCGGAATCATCGATATCGGCTCCAATTCCATTCGTCTGGTTATTTATGAACTCGACCAGGATGGAGCCTATCGCATCATTCATGAAGACAAATATGCCGCTCGTCTAAGCAATGTAGTTGAACAAGACGGAACCATCCTGCGACATTCACTGGACAAGGCCATTACGATTTTGCGACAATTCAGGGCTACTTGCGAAGCATATCAAACCAAGCTTATCCGCGCTGCAGCCACGGCTGCGATTCGAAATGCAGGCAATGCCCCAGAAATTATAGGTTGGTTGGAAGCCGAGACGGGACTTACCATCGAATGTGTATCCGGCGATCAGGAAGCCTATTACGGTTTCCTTGGAGTCACTCAATCGATTGATCTGGCAGATGGTTATGTCGTGGATATTGGCGGTGGCAGTACCGAGATCACTGTATTCCGTGATCGAAAAAGACTGCACAGCATCTCTCTGCCTATTGGTGCGGTTAACTCACATGCCCGTTATGGTGGAGAAGATCAGTGGACTGAGGAAAATGCAGCTGCGCTATGTAATGAAGTTATACAGGCATTGAGCGGTCAGGATTGGATCAGACAACATCCCGGACTACCTCTTATTGGACTTGGTGGCACCATGCGTACACTGGCCAAAATCGAGCAGAAGAGAACACAATACTCACTACCGGTTACGCATCATTATGAAATCGGTGCAGAAGAGATGGAAAATATCGCTCGTTCTTTGCCACATCTAACCTCGGCACAACGCAAGAAAGTACCCGGACTTGCCAAGGATCGTGCCGACATTATTGTTCCAGGTGTACTCATATTGCGGACGGTCTTCCGAATCATCCAAGGGGATCGTTATGTCGTGAGCGGAGCGGGATTACGCGATGGTTTGCTAAGGGATCTCCTTGCTGAAGGTAAGTCAGTCGTGCCAGATGCGCTGCGGGACAGCATTCGCAACTTCATTCATTTTGGTCCACCCATTCCGGAGAAACGTCTGAATCGGATTCACCATGATGCGCTTACTCTGTATACTGCCCTACAAGGTAATGCTCCCGATCCAGCGGATGCCCGAATTCTGTATACGGTCTCCATGCTGCACATGGCTGGAAAACAGATTAACTACTTCCGGTATCCCCAGCACTCGGCTTATTGGATCATGAATGCAAGCATCTACGGACTATCTCACCGGGAGACCATCCTGAGTGCTGTTGCAGCCGATTATCATCCCAAAAAAAGAACGCCCCAGCTGCTGCATAAGCACAAGGACATTCTCAAGGATTCGGACGAACGGCATGCCCATCGTTTGGGCTCTCTGCTGCGCGTGACTGAAGCGATTAATCGATCTGAAAGTATAACCGCCATAAAGGCGGCAAAAGAAAACGACTCCCTGCAGATGCAATTCATCTGTACAGCAGAGCCGTTACTGGAACTCAGTGGCCTTGACGATGCCGTCAAGGATTTACAGGAAGCTTGGGGAGTTACGTTAACGCACTCCATTCAGCAGGCTTCCAGGGAATAATGCCCATCGCCTCCGTCTGACTTCTCAGCGGGGGCTTTTCATTTTGTACAAAAACATAATTGCCGCCAGGCATAAGCTCTCTTGCCTTCACATTATCCATGAGCGACAGATTCAATATATCGACCAGCATCTTCTTCAACTCCGGATCAAACACGGGACACATCAGTTCTATTCTCCGCTTCAAATTACGGGTCATCCAGTCTGCGCTGGATAGATACACATCCGGGTTCCCGCTATTTTCAAAATAAAACAGTCTGGAGTGTTCCAGAAACCGGTCCACGATGCTGATTACCCGAATATTCTCGCTAAGTCCTTCTACCCCGGGACGCAAGCAGCATACACCGCGCACGATTAGATCGATCTGTACTCCAGCTTGAGATGCCAGATACAATTCATCAATGATATCCTGATGGGATAAGGAATTGATTTTGGCAATAATCCTGGATGGTCTTCCCTTGAAGGCATGCTCCCTTTCCCGACGAATGAGCGCGAACAGTTCATCCTTCATGCCGTCAGGGGCGACGCGGAATGCTTGCAACGCTTTGGGTCCTGAATATCCGGTAATCTCATTAAACAATTCCGATGCATCCTCACCAATGATGGGATTGGAGGTAAACAGTCCTACATCGGTGTATATTTTGGCCGTACTTTCATTATAGTTACCTGTTCCAACATGCACGTACCTTCTCAGACCACTCTGTTCCCTGCGTACGACGAGAATAATCTTGGCATGAGTCTTTAATCCGACCAATCCATATACGACATGACAACCTGACTTCTCCAGCGTGCGGGCCCATGCAATATTCCGTTCTTCATCAAATCTGGCTTTTAATTCAACAACAACCGTCACCTGTTTGCCGCTCTCGGCTGCATGAGCCAGTGCGGGGATGAGACGGGAATCCCCATTCACCCGATATAACGTCATTTTGATCGCCATCACACGCGGATCTTCCGAAGCTTCCACAATAAAGTCCGTTACCGGTTCAAACGATTCGTATGGATGATGCACGAGCACGTCCCGTTTACGCAGCAGTTCAAAGTGACTTTCCCGAGGAAGGAACTCCAGAGGATACACAGGCTGCACCGGACTATATTTCAAATGAGAGAAGCCTTCCAGACTATCTACAAACCCGGCCAGAAAGCTCAAATCCAATGGTCCATCGATCTCATACATAGGGTCTTGAATATCGAACTCTTCCTGCAACTCTAGCAACGCATCCGGGCGAAAATCCTTACAAATTTCCAGTCTTACCGGTGCTCCCCGGCGTCTGCGTCGCAGCTCCTTCTCAATCGCCTCAAGCAAATCCTCAGCTTCTTCTTCATTAATAGAAAGATCCGCATTGCGGGTCACTCTGAATTCCTGTACAGCCAGCGGCACATATCCGCTGAATAAGGTATGAATATGATGTTTGATGAGATCTTCAATCAGAATGAACGTTTTCTTTTTACTATTCGCCCTTAAAGGCGCCTGAACTACGCGCGGCAGATTGGAAGGCACCTGAACGATAGCCAAAAATGGCTCGCCCTCCTGCTCTTCTTCCTTCTGCAGCATCACGGACAGATATACAGATTTATTGTGTACCAGTGGGAATGGCCGGCTCGAATCGATAGCCATCGGTGTTAAAACCGGGAAAATGATCTCATGAAAATACTGGTCCATTGCTCGCTGTTGGGTCATATTCAGATCGGTATATTCCTGGAAATTCACGCCTTTCTTGGCGAGAAGACGAATGAGCTCCCGATAGGTTTTATATTGCTCGGCGACCATGGTCCCCGTTCGTTTAATCAATCTACGGTACAATCCGGCAGGGGTGTAGCCCGTAAAATCCTTTTGCGTAAATCCAGCCTTGATCTTCTCTTTCGTCTCCGCTACCCTTACACTTACGAACTCGTCCAGATTACTGGCGACAATACCAAGAAACCTCATGCGTTCCAGCAGAGGTGTTGTTGGATCTTGTGCCTCCTGGAGCACACGGCGATTGAATTCTACCCAACTTAAATCACGGTTAACGTAGTTACCTGTTTTGACATCTCTATGCATGTATGGCCTCCGAATTTGTTACATATCTATTCTTGGTTAGATGTTATGAACTAATTGTACTATTCGTGATTGGCTACAAGCGTCAGCGTAGTGTAAACGCTATGTAAAATTTATGTAAATGATACCTCATGACGATAACTTTTTCCATCCCTTTACAAAGAGCAGGAGACAGAGTAAAGTGATTTACAGTGTAAAATGTCCGGTTGCTGTCCACATTCTAAAATTGTTTTTGTTAAAGGAGTATATAATGAAATCGAATAAACCTAGAACGTTACAAAAAAATATAGAGTTTTTCACGGCTGCACTATCCCAATGCACGGTAACCGCATGGCAGGAAGATCCAGCTGGCGTATATTGTGAAGTAGGTCGCGGCATCGTAGAGCAGATCAGCGAAGACAGCGTGAGAATTCGCAACGATAACGGTACAAAGAGTCATTATGATCGGGATATCACGATGTTCCAAACCGAAAAATAAATTTTTCGTAAATATGAAAAAAAGACTAGCTTTCCGTAAAAGAGTGATGTATACTCTTGGCACAAGGAAAGGAGGTGCGTCAACATATCTAATCACATGTTGAACGTGTCCCTTACCCAATCCACTAGCTCAAATTAACTGATTCTGGTGGAGGCGCGGGATACGGATCAAGGTTTCAAAAAGCGCCACGGGTAGAAAAGCCGTCTTCGGACGGCTTTTTGTTTTGTCTTTTTTGGGGAGAGGTTGAAAAAACAACCAAAATATTGGAAATGGACCCTGTAGCTGAGTAAACAATGCTCGCTATAATTAGGTTGCAACTCAACCCATATTCGAGGAGGCATATTGTAATGTTCAAAAATGTAAGGGGTTTCAAAACATCCATCGCTCTGGTCTTTGTTTTGTTATTCACCTCCATTATGCTGCCCGCAGGCCAGCATGCCAGTGCAGCACCGAGCTTCGCCAAAGGAGCCGACATCAGTTGGGTGCCCGGGATGGAAGCGCAAGGCTACAAATGGAAAGACAAAAACGGCGTACAGCGTGATATTATTGATATTTTGAAAAATGATTACCAGATCAACTCCGTTCGTATTCGTGTCTTTGTTAATCCTTCGAACGATTATGGTAACGGTTACATGAACAAAGATCGTGCAGCTGCGCTGGCCCTGCGTGCCAAAAATGCAGGCATGAGTGTCATGCTGACGCTGCATTACAGTGATTCCTGGGCTGATCCGGGTCAACAAACGAAACCTGCAGCCTGGAAAAACTACACGTTCCAGCAGCTGATGGATGCTGTATGGAATCACACGCGTGAAGTTATGACGGCCATGCAGAGCAAAGGCGTAACCCCGGACTGGGTACAAATCGGTAACGAAACAAGCAACGGTATGTTATGGGAAGATGGAAAAGCATCCACCAACATGAAAAATTATGCGTGGCTGGTGAATACGGGCCATAATGCCGTAAAATCCATCAGCACCAGCACCAAAACAATTGTTCATTTGGCGAGCGGAGATGATAATGCCCTCTATGTATGGAATATCGGTGGTCTGATCGATAATGGTGCCAACTTTGACATGATTGCCATGTCCCTCTATCCTTCCGCTTCCGGCTGGAACACGGCTGTTACCAATGCTGTGAACAATGCCAAGGATCTGATCAACCGGTATGGTAAGGAGATTATCGTATCGGAAATCGGGATGGATAATACGCAACCAGCAGCCGGTAAAAGTTTTGTCGCAGCGATGAAAACGCAATTCCGCAACCTGCCAAACAGCAAAGGTAAAGGCGTATTCTATTGGGAGCCTGAAGCAACGCCGGGCTACAACGGTGGTTACAGCAAAGGTGCATGGCAGTCTAACGGCTTGCCGACCGTAATGTTGGAAGGATTTATCGACTAAACACGGGAATAAGTGACTGGTGAGCAGTAGGTGGCCGTTACGGGTACGGATCGTTCTTCTGATCGCTGTTATCCCCGGATTTTTTTGAATGTCCTATTTCATAGGACAAAATCCGGGGATAAAGGCGAACGCTACCGCTTCTTCAGAATCGATTCCGTCCCTCCACTACGCTCGCTGCTTATGAGACACTTCTAAAATGTGTTTAGTAGGAATTTGGGGTAGTAAAAAGAAAAGGCGCTGCTTCCGTTGGGGAGTAGCGCCTTTTTTTGAGAGTTGTAGTGAGTTGTTTGGGTTGGATGCTTTAAGCTAGGCTAGGTGGTTTGCTTCTTCAACTCAGTTAGATCGAATTCGTTGAATTGGTTTCATGTTAATTAGGAACGCTTGATGAATCTGAACGTAAATAGTCTTATCGCTCATATACTTATATAATATAAGATATAGAATTCAGACAGCACATGTGCAACCTTATTTCAAAGGTGGGGAATATATGGGATTTTTAAAAGAACTGGGTCAGTTTGCTGGAGAAGTTACCGGAAAAGTACTCGGCGGCACTGTCCGAGTGGCTGGAGAACTTACAGGCAGTCCATTCATTAAAGAAATTGGTAATGGCGTAGAAAAAGCTACGATTAATACAGGGAAAACCGTAGGACAACTTGCCAGCGGTACATATGATATGGCGAGTGGTGTGATCAGAAAAGACAACACAACGTTAGACGCCGGACTTGCCGATATTGGAGGAGCTGTTTCCAATACAGCTAAAGGTGTAGTGGTATCAGCTAAGTATGTGTATAACGGTGGCAAAGATGTTGTTGTCGGCATGAAAGACGAGGACATGGAGAGAGTCAAGCTCGGGGCTAAGAATCTAATTGCCGCTGCGGCAGTCACTACATTGGCTGTAGGACTCGTTGAGGTTGTAGATGGTGTTGAAAGTATGGAGTCGGCAGAGTCCGTAGAATTGATAGAAAATCCAAATACAGATGACGTTACACCTTCCTAGCATCGAGGATTTTAGAGCTTCAACTTCATACGAAAAAAATGGACGCTAATCAGTATAATGATTGGCGTCCATTTTTCATCTTCAACTTCAATTCAATTACTTCGCTTCGCCTACAACCGTAAAGCGTTCGTTCTTATGCTGCGGGTTTTCGATCTCATCGACCAAAGCGATGGCATAATCAGCATAGCTGATGTAACTGTTTCCTTCGCTGTTCACCAGAATCAGATCTTTACCAGACTCGTACTTGCCTGTTCGTACACCCTCTGGATTAAAGAATCCCGCCGGGCTCAGGAACGTCCATTGGATACCTGAAGAAGCTTGCAGATCCTGCAAGTTTTTACCCTGGTTGGTCGCTGTTGCTTTGTATGCATCAGGGAATCCAGGGGAGTCTACAACACGCAAGGTTTGAGTTTCATCTGTGAACAGACTGCCTGCACCACCAACAACGATCAGACGAGTATTCGGCGCCTCTTTCAGAACGTTAATCAGGGCTTGTCCTGCTTCCACATGCAGATTCTCTTTCCCGGCTGGCGCACCGAATGCATTGACGATCACGTCGAATGATTTGGCATCCTCTGCCGTGAGGTCGAATACATCTTTTTCAAGTACGTTCAGACTTTTATCTTCCACTTTGGATGCATTACGAACGATCGCTGTCACTTCATGCCCTCTATCCAACGCTTCTTTCAAAATCAAATTCCCTGCTTTGCCTGTCGCGCCAATGATTCCAATCTTCATCATAATCTCTCCTTTGTGATTAGGCTCTGTTAAATTTCATAATGTAACTATATTAGTTACAACATAACTTGTCAACTTCACCTCTCTATAAAAAAGCGTCCAGGTGCCCTCTTAATATGAACAACCAAAATACATACCAAGCCACCACGCAAAAAAAAGACCTCCATAACGTGATTAGTACAAGACTAATCCGCTATAGAGGCCGCAATTCACAAATATTAACAATCTTTATCCGGTACGCCTGCTTCTTCTCTCGTCCGGAAGGATGAGCCACAGCCGCATGTTGCCACTGCGTTCGGGTTGTGAATGGTGAAACCACCGGACATGCCGGATTCTTCAAAATCAATTTCCAGTCCATTCAAATATTTCAGGTTTTCCTTCTCTACAACAACCTTCATGTTCTGAATATCCATATAGAGGTCCTCATCGGACTCTTTATCGTCAAAGCCCATGGCGTACGAAAATCCGGTACAACCGCCCGGTGCTACGCCAAGACGCAAGAACATACCAGGTGTCTCTTGCTGCTCAAGCATTTCTTTCAATCTGTCTGCAGCCGTTTCGCTGATGCTAATCATGCCAGGTCACTCTCCTTTTTCATATAAAATCATGTTCAAAAAGGGCGCTTTTCAGTACCAAGAAGATGGGATGAAGATAGAAATGGAGTAGCGGAGCGTAGGCAAAACTACGTGAGCAACGGACATTTCGGCTGAATCCCATATTCGACGCTGAGATGCCGCTAGGCATCCTTCGTAATCAAAAGCGTACTTTTTGAACAACCTTTCGTTAACTCTTCTTTAAATTATACTCCACCCCGTCAAGGGGCTCAAGTCATCTTTGCCTGTTTCCGCGTTCCCCCTTAACTCCTTTTTCTTCCCAGTGTATTGAACCCCCGGGACACGAGGTTTATAATGAGTAGGTGATCGCTTTGAAATGTCGATATTTTGTCATGACTTATTCAGGCGATGGTCATATATAGAGTTGTAATTTTTTTCACATTTCGAGACTGTACGCAGTCCCCAATGCATATAGAGTCACAAGACTCATTTTGATGAAAAATCAGCTTTACGTACGCAGCATAGGCTGCACCGGGTAAATAAGAGTTAGTCCATATAAGAAGCGGCAGATGACCGCATCTTTTCTATGTAGTTCTGTAAGTAAGTCCTACACACAACTCGATTCCGGTTAAGAATAGGAGGATACAAAATGTCTACATTGGTAACACCGTTCACAGACAAAAGAATGGCTGAAATCGTTGAGAAAGTGCAGAACGGCGTAAGGCTGACCGTAGAAGACGGCGTTTATCTGTATGAAACGGATGATCTGCTGACTTTGGGCCAACTGGCCAATGAGGCCAACCTGCGTAAGAATGGCAAGAAAGTTTATTTTATTGAAAACATGAGCCTTTATTTTACCAACGTATGCGAAGCCCACTGTGCTTTCTGTAACTTCCGCAAAGATCAGGGCGAAGATGGCTCTTACACGTTGTCCGGTCAAGAAATGATCGATTACGTAGAACAGCATATTCACCCAGGTGTACGCGAGTTCCATATTGTAGGCGGACATAACAACCATGTTCCTTTTCAATATTATGTCGATTCCTTGCGTGCTTTAAACGAGAAATATCCGGATGTTACGCTGAAAGCCTACACGGCTGCCGAGATTGATTTCTTCACTCGCATCAGCGGACTGAGCATCAAGGAAGTACTACAAGAACTGCAAAAAGCAGGTCTGAAATCACTGACTGGTGGCGGCGCTGAGATTCTGTCCGATGAATACCGCAAAAAAATGCGTGTAGACAAAGCGAACGTTGACCGTTATCTGGAAGTGCACCGTACTGCTCATCATTTGGGCATGCGTACCCATACAACGATGCTTTATGGATCCATTGAGTCTTATGAGGATCGCGTGAACCATATGGTACAAATTCGTGAACTGCAAGATGAGACCAACGGATTCATGGTATTTATCCCGCTCTCCATGCAGCCGAAAAGCAAAAACGCCAGCATCATGCGTCGTAACTCCGCATACGAAGATCTCAAAACGATTGCGATCAGCCGTCTGATGCTGGATAACATCGATCATATCAAAGCATACTTCATCAACATCGGTCCACAGCTGACTCAAGTCGCCCTTGGATTCGGTGCTTCGGATGCACACGGAACTATCGTTCGCGAACGGATTAGTCATGCAGCAGGCGCACTAACGCCTGAAGGCCTCACCCGCAAAGAGCTTATATGGTTAATTAAGGGTGCTGGACGCATTCCGGTTGAACGTGATACGTTCTACAATGAAATTCAAGTGTACGAATAGCATGTAGTATGAGCATCATTCCCATAAGCGACTTTCATTCAACTCGGGAGCGTTTGGCATGGAGTGGTGCGGATTACTGAAACATATCTGTAATTTTAAATTCCCATTTTCAATCATTTCAAATCCAGATTAAAAAAACAGGAGCAGCTATGTTATTGCATAGCTGCTCCACAGGTTACAGCCCCGTTCACACGGGACTGATGCAGAAAGGAAGCCGAGTCATGAAAAATTTCGTCATTCTCGGAGGCGGCTACGGTGGCCTCACGATTATCAAGGAACTTCTGGAAGGCAAGATCCCGTCAGATACACAAATCGTGTTGGTGGACCGCAGTCCCTTCCAAGGATTAAAAACTGAATATTACGCACTCGCAGCAGGGACCGTATCCGATTATGACCTGCGTATCCAATTTCCAGTCAGCGACAAAGTCACTTATCGTTACGGAGAAGTAACTTCGATTGACTTGGAACAGCGTCAGATTGAATTTGAAGGACAGGACCCTTTGGAGTATGACAAGCTCGTGATTGGACTTGGATGTACAGACCGATTCCACAATACGCCGGGAGCCGAGGAATATAGCTGTACGATTCAAAGCTTTAGCAAAACACGGGAAACCTACCTTCGTCTTAACGAAGTCAAAGCTTATGGTAACGTGCATATCGTCGGCGGTGGATTGAGCGGCGTCGAAATCGCTGCCGAGCTTCGTGAGAGCAGACCGGATCTGAACATCAGCATCCTGGACCGTGGTGAACGTGTATTATCCGCTTTTCCGCAGCGCTTGTCCGCTTATGTTCATGAATGGTTTGGTGAGCATCAGGTCGAGACACGTGGGCATATTGCCATTTCTCGACTTGAACCGAACGCCATTTTCAACCGGGATGAAGAAATTCTGACGGATGCGGTAGTCTGGACTGCCGGCATTCAGCCCGTAAAAGTCGTACAGGATCTCGATGTGACCAAGGATCCACAAGGTCGTGTCGTACTGAACGAATATTATCAAATTCCAGAATATACCGATGTTTATGTAGTAGGTGACTGTGCCAGCGTGCCTTATGCACCAAGCGGTCAGGCTGCCGAAGTACAGGGTGAACAAATCGCCCATATTCAGCATGCCCTCTGGAAAGGCGAAAAGCCCAATCCGCAGCCACTCAAGCTTCGTGGCACACTCGGTGCACTCGGCAAGAAGGCTGGATTTGGGCTGATGGGCAAAACGTCCATGATGGGACGTGTGCCACGTATTCTAAAAAGCGGCGTGCTCTGGATGTCCAAGCGTCATCTCGGTTAATCGAGATCCAGCTCATCCCAGGCATCGGCTTCGGCAATTTTGGCCAATATAGCGTTATATAAATCCTCCACTTTGTCGGTGATGACAAGCTCGCCATTCACCAGTGCAAATGGAGTCATGTAACATTGGCCGCAGTTGCTGAGGCAGCCGTATTCTATCACATCATAGTCTGGATTTTCTTCCAGTTGATCCATGACTTCATCTGTGCCAAAATGCATATTATTGGCACAAAATTCAATAATCGGTCTCATGTAGGTTCACCTGCTTTGTTTGACCATTTTAATTTGTGGCCAATTGTAATATACTATAGTGAGGAAAGGAGTTGAAAAAAATGAGCGAAAACGCACAAAGCACCATGTATGATGAGGTATCTGAAGTGCTTGACAAACTTCGTCCGTTCCTGCAACGCGATGGCGGTGACGTGGAACTGGTCGACGTGGAGGACGGCATTATTAAGCTGAAACTGGTCGGTGCCTGCGGCAGCTGCCCAAGCTCCACCATTACCTTAAAAGCCGGGATTGAACGCGCCCTTCTCGAAGAAGTTGAGGGTGTCGAAGAAGTCGTACAAGTATTCTAATCAATCCTTCACGAAATAAACCTCAAGAGCCTTTCGCTTCACATGAAGCGGAGGGCTCTTTTTTTGTGCTATGCATCCTCACGCTGTATGTTAGGACGAATCGGGTCAAGTCCTCCAGATACATCCATAATGTTACCTGTTATAAAATCGGAATGATCCAGACACAGATAGGTAATCACCCGTGCAATATCTTCACCGCTTCCAGGACGTCCTCTCGGCGTTTCCTCGTCGGTTATACCTGCCATCTCATCAATCGTTTTCTCTTTGTTGGCACCGCGAATATCACCTGGACAGACCATATTAACCGTAATGCCGTAGGGAGCTTCCTCCACAGCAAGTGTCTTTGTAAATGAAACCAGACCTACCTTCGCAGCAGCATAAACCGCCCGATGAGGCCATGACCTCGCTTCTCCTGCATGACTGAAGCCAAAATGTATAATTCGTCCCCACTGCTTGCGCCGCATCTCCGGCAATACACGCTGATCCAGCAGCATCGGCCCAAGCAGATTTCCTTGCACAAGCATCTGAACCTCATCTTCGGAATACTCGGCAAACAGTCGACGTTCACGGACAAAAGGACCCGCGTTGTTCACGAGAATATCAATGCTGCCCAGTTTCTCTTCGACCTGAGCAACGAGCATAGTGATCTCTTCTGTCTTGGAAATATCGGCCTGGACGGCAATACACCGCACACCCTTGGCTACAATCTGAGTCTTTAACGCCTCAGCCTCCGTACGGCTATGTACGTAATTCAGAGCAATATGGCAACCCTGATCCGCCAGACTGAGGGCCGTCATTTTACCAAGACCTTTGGCACTTCCCGTTATGAGGGCAATCTTTCCCTTCACGTTCATCCCCCTCTTCAAAGAGCAGTCACTCATCCAGTATAAAAGATTTATCATCCCCCCACAACTCGCGTTTCCCACCAATCTGTACCATTTGCAAAAAAGTGTAAATTAAGGACTAAATACTTATCTTTCAAACCACTGAAATAAAATGAATTAGGTCTTTTGTAGGAAAATTAACCCTTTATCTCCAGAATTACCTTGTCTGGTCTGGATGCCTGTGTTAATGTCGATAAGTCCTTATTTTCTTATGAATATAACGACACAATACATATGTTCATGTAAATGACAACATTGCATGACACCTTCGAAAGGAATACAGCGTAAATGAAAAGATGGTTAGCCTCTCTACTCGCAATTTTGCTTATCGCCTCATTTCAAGCTCCATTCTCGACCACAGCATCTGCAGAAAGTGAAAGCAATAGCTCCACCGAAGATTATCAATGGATTGATGGGCCTTCAAACGTAGTACTTGATAACAAAGCAACATTAAACGTAGCTGAAAATCTCTCCTATCTCGATGCAGCTAACACCCAAAGGTTTTTGGAAGACACGGACTCCTTCCCCAATGGAACGGAAATTGGAAGTATCTATGGCGCCGGCGAAAACTCCAACTGGTATGTGATCTTTGAATATAACGATACCGGTCGTGTCGATGATAGTGAGAAAGACGATCTGGATGCCGATGAACTGCTCGATAGCTACAAAAGAGGTACAGAAGATCAAAATGAGAAAACAACCCCCGAAAACCAACTGTTTATCACCGGATGGGAAATTGAGCCCACCTATGACAGCAGCAAACATCAATTGATCTATTCTCTTGGTCTTGAGGATGCAGAGCGGGAAAAACTCGTCAATTATAATGTGAACGTACTCACCCGCGAAGGATACATCGGTGTTATCCTCGTTACGGATAGTGCCAATTTTGAAGAAAATCGCAAACAGTTTGAAAGCTCCGTGCTTAACCAGCTCAACGTGATCAAAGGAAATACCTATGAAGAGTTTGATGCATCCGTAGACAAAAAATCAGAACTTGGCCTGACCAGTCTGATTCTCGGTGGTGCTGGTGTAGCTGTAGCTAAGAAAGTTGGATTATTGCTTTTACTTAAGAAAGGATGGTTTGTCATCGTGGCCGCTATTGTTGGTGCTTTCGGATGGATTCGTCGCAAGCTGACCGGCCGCAAAAAAGATGCTGACCCAGGAGATCAGAATTCGCTATCTCCTGCAGAGGAAGCTTACCAACAGCATGCTGCTGGACAGGAGTCCGCAGGCTCTGATAGCCAACAGACAGATGGACATTCAGATACTGATCCGAATAAACGTTAAGCTTATAAGTAAAGCACTTATAGTATTCCTACATCGAAGTGCTCTTACCTCAAAACGTTCTCTTTAACATGATGTACAAAACAGAAAGCCCTGCATTCTCCATAAAGAGAATGCAGGGCTTTCTTTAGTAGTTCCATAACAAGTGGAGCCGAGTATACAATATATTTTCAGCTTAATCGTTCAGCTTAAAACGCCGGTTCTACAGCACCTTGATAACGATCTTTGATGAATGTTTTAACCTCTTCGGAATGCAGGGCTGCAGCCAGTTTTTGGATGGCATCTGCATCTTTGTTATCTTCACGGGATACGAGAATGTTTGCATAAGGGTTACCTTGCAGGTCCTCGATCAACAGCGCATCCTTCTCTGGGTTCAGATTGGCTTCCAGCGCGTAGTTGGCGTTGATGAATACCAGATCTGCTTCATCCAGTTGACGAGGCATCATGGCTGCATCCAGCTCGATGATATTCAGATTTTTCGGATTGGCTGTAATATCCTGAATCGTAGAAGTGATATTTGTGTTGTCTTTCAGCGTGATAAGTCCTTCTTTTGCAAGCAACAACAGTCCACGACCGCCGTTGGATGGGTCATTAGGAATGGCTACTTTTGCGCCGTCTTTCAACTCATCCAATGATTTGATTTTTTTGGAATAGCCAGCAAATGGCTCAACATGCACAGGTGTTACAGCAACGAGATGGAAACCACGTTCTTTGTTCTCTGTATCCAGGTAAGGTTGGTGTTGGAAAAAGTTCGCATCCAGTTGTTTATCTTCAAGCTGTTGGTTCGGTTGAACATAGTCATTGAAAGTCACGATTTGCAAGCGAATGCCTTCAGCTTCGAGTTCAGGCTTGATGCTTTCCAAAATTTCTGCATGTGGTGTAGGGGATGCTCCCACTTTCAATTCTACGGTGCGCGGTGCGCCTCCAGCATTATCAGCGCCGCTGTCGGAATCCTTGTTGTTTCCGCAAGCCGCTAGAACCGCAATCAGCATAATACTAAGTAGAGCAAAAGACCATTTTTTCATGTGTAAAACCCCTTCTCCAATAAATTTTTTTGCATTTTGCCCCAAATCGATACCGAATCAGGTAAATGCTATATATGTGTTATTTCCTGGTGAACCATTTAACCAAACGATCGCCAGCCATCTGAAGCACTTGCACCAAAATGATCATAAATACAACGGATATAATCATAATTTCATTCTGATAACGGAAGTATCCGTAGTTGATTGCCAATGTTCCCAGACCTCCACCACCAACCATCCCCGCCATCGCCGTGTAGGAAACTAAGGTAACGATTGTAATGGTGATACCAGCTATCAGACCCGGCAATGCCTCTGGCAGAAGCACACGCCGTACAATCTGTCCGGTTGAAGCTCCCATCGCCTGTGCGGCTTCAATGACGCCACGATCCACTTCACGCAGTGTAGTTTCCACCAACCGGGCAAAGTATGGAGCTGCGGCAATGACGAGTGGTGGTATAACGCCCAGTACTCCTGTAGCAGTGCCAACCAGTGAACGCGTAAACGGAATGAGTGCAACAATCAAAATGATAAATGGCACTGATCGCAGAATATTTACAATAAACGATAGTATCGTGTACACCACTTGAGATTGAATCGAAGTCGACCTTGCCGTCATAAACAGCAATACGCCTAGCGGCAAACCAATGATTATCGTGAATAGGCCCGATGCTCCGAGGATTTGCAGTGTTTCAATTGAAGCCTTACCGATTTCTTCCCAACGCACTGTTGAAAAATCCATTTAACGAAGCACCTCCACATCAAGTCCCTGATCCACTAATTCTTTAATGGTGAGATTGATCTCATCTGACTGCCCCTCAAACCGAACGGTCAGCTGTCCATAGGGAACTTGTTTGATCGTTGAAATGGTGCCTTGCAAAATGGCGAAATCCACTCCGGTTTTGCGAACCGTTCTGGACAAAATCGCCTCATAGGTTTTATTGCCCAAGAAGGATATTTTCACAAGCTTAGAAGATCCATCCTTCTGTAATGAGACATCTGCACTCGCCAGAGCAGTCTCTTCTAATGCAATTCCCACCTCATGGTCTCGCATCATAAAATCACGCGTAATGGCATGCTGGGGCTTGAGGAATACTTCCGTCACTGGCCCTTGCTCCACGATGCCTCCCTGATGGATAACCGCCACCTGATCACAGATATTCTGGATCACGTGCATCTCATGGGTGATTAGAACAATCGTGAGGTTATACTTTTCATTGATATCCAGCAATAACTTCAGAATCGAATCAGTTGTCTGGGGATCAAGTGCCGATGTGGCCTCATCACACAGCAGCACGTTCGGATCACTCGCGAGCGCTCTCGCAATACCTACCCTTTGCTTCTGTCCGCCTGACAGCTGGGCCGGATATTTATTGCTGTGGTCCTCCAGTCCAACCAATGCGAGCATTTCCTTCACTTTCCGATCAATTGCAGCCTTGGGCGTATTAACGAGCTTTAAAGGAAAAGCCACATTGTCATATACCGTAGCTGAGGATAACAGATTAAAGTGTTGAAAAATCATGCCGATCTTACGCCGTTGTTGTTGCAAATCGGACTTATTGAGATCGGTTAGGTTGATTCCATCAACCCAAACCTCGCCTGCCGTGGGGCGTTCGAGCAAATTGATACAACGGATCAATGTACTCTTGCCTGCACCGGAATGACCGATAACTCCGAATATTTCACCCTTGCGGATATTCAAATTTAGTTCCGATAAGGCCGTCATACTTTTTGAGCCTTTACCGTACTTCTTGGTTAAACCTTTTAATTCAATCAAAATTACTGCTCCTTCCCACTGCCTACATGTATCTTTACCCGAATGAAAGGAAAACTCCCCTTCATCGTACAAAAAAAGAGCCCCTTTTGCAGAAACAAAAAGGGCTCTTCACGTGAAAGATTATACCTTCTCATCTGCCAAAATCGTGCCTTGCACCATTTTGTAGGAATTAGCACCTAACATCTATAAAGTATGACACAGCTGTCATGCAGTTATAAATCGGTTGCCGGGCTTCATCGGGCCTGTCCCTCCGCCGCTCTCGATAAGAAATATTTAATTTATAAGTTCAGTAGTAGTTATAATGTTAATGTCATAAATGTTAATTCCATCTAACTGTCGATCAGGAACTCAGTATAATCCAAGTATTCCGATTTGTCAAAGGCAAATATTACTATCCAATCAGTTCGTCGGTTGATTCATTACCTGCTTATGCCACTTCTCGTTGATGTAGCCATACGCTGCTTTTAACGTCTCACATACCATATCCACACCCTGCCGGAGTTCCAAGAGATGCTGATCCAGGTCTTCCAGCTTCACTTTCCCTTGCAAAGTCTGGTGCAGCTGCCACAGATCATCCTGCATTTCGGAATTCATGTAATGAATCTCCATGTTTCGCCGTTTGCGCAATTTGCTCATTGGCTCACGATAAGAGTCCTTGATCCGGATTAGTTCGTTAGCAAGAACATAATGCAGCTTATCATATCCGAACTGTCTTAATACGGTGAAATAAGAATAATGAGTTTTAACATTGGTTGTATTCAGCTCAAATATTTCATTCAACACTGTACCTAACTTATCCAAAATGGCAAAACATCGGATGAAGCCATCCTTATAAAAATAGACGTAACGGGCATACTCCGCTTTTTCTAATAATGTCATATCATCCGTAGAGCCCGCTTTGACTTTCTGACGGAAATGGGAAGCTGCAAAACAGCTTTGTTCCAATTCATCCAGCGAAGAGATCAGTCCCTGGGTCCATATATACAGTTTACGAAAATCATGGGTAGGATCATGGTCCACATGCATCTGTCGCTGAAATAGCTCAAGCGTATCCGCCATCGCTTCCATCGCGTCCTTTAGTATCCCTTCGTTCTTACGCGGCTTTTCACCCAGCAACGTTCGCAGCATATATAGCCTCCTCTTTCCACTCTGCAGATCATCAAATTAATAATAATTCATCATATTAAACTAAATCGGAATCAGAGTAAACGTATGACCGCTGCTTACAATAGGGTGCCCTGACACACCTGACATCAAACAAAGTTCACCTGTCCAATGATGTACATCATCGGATGGTGAACTTCACTGGATTATCCCTGAACTACAATAATTCGGATATATTAGAACCGATTAACGGGCCGATGCAACTTGTACACCAGGAAACTCATATAGGTTAATACACCGAACAAAATAGCGATATCAAGCATATGCGCCAGCGCCACGAACATATACACTTCCGGACGATTCATCGTGAGCATCAGTCCAAAACCAATAACCACTTGCAACAAAACCAGCACAACAGAAATGACGCCAAGTGCTCTTAATTCCGTGTTATCCGGATGTTTGCGATACGCAAAATGACCGAGGATTGCAATGACGATTACTAATGAAACAGCTGCCACCCGGTGAGCAAAAGCAACAGCTACGCCTCCCGAGAGCTCAGGAATAATCTGCCCGTTACAGAGCGGAAAACCTGAACAGCCTCCAGCAGAATCCGTATGGCTCACAAATGCTCCAGTATATACCACGAGGTACGTATAGATCGTGGAAAACCACACCAGATTTCGGAACCCTTTGCTGACTCGCGGATATCGATTCAGTCGTTCCAATCCACCATGGCGAGCTTCCTGCCGAATACCAAGCGCCATCATCAATGAGCTGGCAAAAGCAATTAAGGCAAATCCGAAATGCAGTGCCATGACTGCGGAAGATTGGGAGAATACGACGGCAAAAGCACCCATGATTCCCTGGACAATAACAAATATCAGTGTTAACAATGAAAACAATTGCAGATCACGGCGTGATTTGCCAAACCGCAAAAATGCTACAAAAGAGGCTATGGACAAAAGCCCTGCCAGTGCGCTGACGGCGCGGTGGGAAAATTCAATTAGTGAGGCAACAGTATGTGCAGGCACAAGTTTTCCGTTACATAAAGGCCATTCTGCGCCGCAACCGAGGCCCGATTCCGTTCGGGTCACAACGCCTCCGCCAAATGTGGCCAGAAACATGACAAGACAGGTTAATACGGTTAACCATTTAAACAAGGTTAAGTGTTTCAATTTTTTCTCACCCGCTGTTGGTTTAAGATGGCGAAGAACTACATCCTCCGCTTGATTCGATACTTTGACACTTATTTCACAACTAAATTCATTATACCGGATAAATGTGTCATTGACGCCGCGCTTTGTGACAAAATGTTAACGTCTGTCGAGAAGTTGACCCGCAGGTCATCGGTAAATATGTACATTATTACAACGTTAGTTTCTCCCGAAAACTCGGAAAATACAAACGCCACTTCCCTATTTCAAGAGAAATGGCGTTCATTTAATTATAACCTTTAACATGGTTAACCTGTCATGCTTTATTTATGAATCGTGTTATACACCTCAACTGCACGCTGCAGGAATTGCTCAATCTCTTCTCTCGACTTGCGCAGTTTGTTCACATAACGAACAAGTTCCCGGCCATCTGTGTAAGCTACAAAGCTGGGGATGCCGAGGATATTTTGCTCTTCGCTCACTGTACCCACCTGATCTACGTCGACCTCAACCAACTTCAGCTCACGAGCAAACTTTTCTTCAACTTCAGGCATAAACGGATCGATGTACTTGCAATCACCACACCAATCTGCCTTAAATACAGCTACAGTCAAACGCGGAGATTGGATTGCCACATCAAATTCCGGTTTCGATGTAATCTTTTCCATTACAACATCTTCCTTTCTATACCTTGTCTTATTCTCTAAGTGAAGCAAATTGCGGAGTGGAAGTCAAATATTCGGCGCATACTGACATCAACAGCTTCCTAAACTAAAAACGTAATCAGATTATAAAGAAAGGAGGTCATGTTATGACTTCCGTTAAATCGGATTCCTCCGAGCCTGCCCAACATGGGTCGATATTACAGATGGTTCGATCCATCCCAGGTGCGGCCCGGGAAGTGTGGAGGGGCAAACAGGCGGCTTGGCAGGCTTCTGCACAGCTTCGTCATCCCTTGCGTGATATGGCTTGGGACTCTGACATGGCTGCTACCTTACAAGCTGAAGTGGAGCGCCTGTTGCCTGGAAACGAGAGTTCTTTTGCCCGAAATACGCTCAGTGCACTGGTCTGTGAAGAGGACTGCATCATTCTGGAAGAAATCAAGACATTAACGCAAGAAAACAACCGGAGTAACATCACTCGCACAGCAGCATACCTGGAATGTTACGAACAGTATCCAGAGCTGCATTGGGCCCTGCTTGCCCATATGGTATCCCGCAACGGCGGATATCACATGACCGATCTTCAAAGTGACCTTATGCATAATCTGCAAAATCAAACAGACCGTGAGCACATGTATCGACTACTGGAGCGATGTAATGCCCTCATTTTCCAAGATGCTTATCCCCAGCTTCTGTTATATATGAATAGCCGCCGGATCGGCCGGAGCTGTTTTCATTTGTTGTCCCATTTTCATGTATCGGCGTTCATGACACCGTTCTGGGAACGATTTTGGCTGGAGCGATGCAGCTCGCTGCTTAGTGTGGCATTAATTATTAATGAGCAGAACTATATCGAGAGCCGTGTCGTGCAGCATCCTTATTTTCAAAAACAAGTGCTGTCCAAACCCGCATTCCATCTGCATAATCTGGCTGGGCTGAACCATATCGTATTTCCACTCGGGCGGGAAAAAGGTCTTGCAGGCCGGGTTATTGAACATTTTGGCAAGCTGGATGAGCGGATTATGTTTGGTAAAGGCTTATATGCGATGCTGTTTGGAGTGGAACAAGTGTACACACAAGTATTGGAGTTTGCGCGTTCGGTTCCCCACCGTGGCTCACGTGCTGAATACTGGCCTGGTCTGTTCACCGCACATAAAGATGAAGACGGAGAAGCTGAGCTCTATAGTCAGGAGCTGTTGGATCAAGAATGGCTAGGGGAAGGACAACGGTTATATAGTCCTGAATTGCTGGCTGTATGGGGTGATACGCCGTATGAACCGATTACAAGGCAGGATTGGCTGCAAAATCGCGATTGTCTCGGTCATCTCACGGCCCCGCGCCGCCCTTGGCTGTTTGAGATGAGTCATGAGCATCGGTATGGAATGCTAAAAACTGCATTGGCCCATGATGCCAAAACCTTGACTCATTAAGGACAGAGGCCTTACCAGGGAATACGTCTAGAAGTCAATAATGGACTACCTTTTTTCGGTATTACAAAAAAGCCCTGTCCGCTATGAAAGCAGACAGAGCTTGTACTTATTTCAAACAATATAACGAAGTGGGTATTGTGTGTTGAATCGATTATCCACGTTGCCCGGCTCCACGTTGTAGACGCATGAGCGGACGGAGTATTTTTTGCAAAATACGAGGGTAACTGCCCAGTTCGTCTTTACGAAGTACACGTAGAACAACCATGAGTACCAAGTACACGACAACCACAAGCGCACCCACAAACAGACAGGTAACGAGGAATGATACACGTGTTGGCAGGAATAGATCAAAGATGGAGTTCCCAGCCCAGTTCGCCGCAAAACCAACACCCGCTGCACACAGCACGGTAATGATGAATCCTTTCCAACGATCACCCATGATCGAGAAATCAACAATTTTGCGAAGCACCCGCAAATTGAGGTACGTAATAACCAGGAAACACAATGCGGTCGCAATAATGATCCCGTAAATGCCAAAGATTGGAGCCAGAATTAAACTCGCTACGAGTTTGACTACGATACCGGCAGCTACACTGATCATTGTAATCCGTGGTTTACCTACCCCAAGCAAAATGGAGTTGGTGGTCATCATCGTAATTTGGAAAATGGTACCGAACGTCAGCAATGTAATGATTGGTGTCCCGTCTGGGCTGGTAAACAGTAAGCCGTTAACGGAATACGCTGCCGCACACAGAGCGATAACGATTGGCATCCCGGTCAGAATCGAAATGCGCAAAGCAAGCGTCACCTGATTTTTCAGATGAACTTCATCCTTGCGTGCAAAAGCTGCCGAAATGACTGGCACAAGTGATTGACTCAGTGCGATAGCCAGAATCGGAGGAATACCTGCAATACTTTGGGCCTTGGCACCAAGAATGGCAAGAACTCCTGTCGCTTCATCCATCCCGATTCGTCCGCTAAGCAATGGAACTACCAGCGATGAATCGATAAAGTTAATCGCCGGAACAGCGAGTGAAGATAAAACGATTGGAATCGAAAGTTTGAATATATCGCTGTAGATGCCCCGCATGGGCAATTGCTCCGCACGCTCATAATTCAATTGCGCCGCACGGTCATTTTTGCGAAGTTTCAAGGTGAAGTACAACATGACCGCAAAAGCGCCAATGCTTCCGAATACGCCCCCAAATGAAGCCCCTGCAGCAATGGTTTGATCATCGTAATTCCATTGCAGCATAACAAACGCCACGATGATCGCTGTACCTACACGTGCAAACTGCTCCACAATCTGTGAAATGCCGCCTGCCGTCATATTGCCGCGACCCTGGAAATATCCACGCATCATTGCGATGGCCGGGAAGAGCAGTAGCGCTGGAGCCAAGGCCCGAATGGCGCTCACCGATTCCGGTACTTTGGATACGTACGTCGCATAATAAGGTGCTGCGAACCATAATAAAGCAGACATAACTACCCCGGCTACAGCCGCAAAGATCAGGGCTGCACGGTAGATTTGTTGTGCTTCACCTGCGCGTCCCAGTGCATAGCGTTCCGACACCATTTTGCTAAGTGTACTCGGTATGCCCGCTGTAGCTACGGTTAACAGCATTAAATATACCGTATTGGAGATGGTAAACGATGCGTTACCGATATCGCCGAGGATATGCTCCAGCGGCACCCGTTGAACCAATCCGAGTACCCTCGCAATTAGCGCAGCTGCCGCCAAGATGAGCGTACCTCTAATGAATGTTTCCTTCTTAGACAAACCAATTCCCCTTCTTTCCCCCACAACGACGTGCATCCAGATGAAGCCGCTCCCGAACGTCTATGCGAATCTTACCACCCAGATAATAAACAGAACAATCATGACGATTTGCAAAATAATTTTCATAACGGTGCTTGTAAACAGCCCCACCACGGAACCAAATCCGACTTTGGAAGCTTTGGCAGGTGAAGACCCTCCGATCAGTTCCCCGATAAAAGCACCGATAAATGGTCCCAGTACCAGTCCGAATGCCGGAATAACAAATGGGCCTATGATGACACCAATCGTACTGAGAGTCGTCGATAATTTGGAGCCGCCGAATTTCTTCACACCCCAGGCACTGACGACATAATCAGCCACAAACAGCACCACTACGATCAAAATCTGGATAATCCAGAACCATACACCGAACGGAACAAAGCTGAAGAACCAGCCATAGACCAGAAACGCGAAGAAAATCGCTACAGCACCAGGCAGTATAGGATATACCGTTCCGGCCATCCCCACCGCAAACAGCAGTACAATTAAAATCCAGCCAACGGTTGCGAGCAAAGGTTATTCCCCCTTCAAAATATGATCACGGATGACTTCGACAATGCCATCTTCGTTGTTGCTCGCTACGATCAGGTCAGCCGCTTCCTTCACTTGCTCCTGTGCGTTGCCCATGGCAACACCAAGACCCACGGCTTCAATAACCGCCAGATCATTCAGGCTGTCTCCAACAGCAACCACTTCGGACATCTCTATGCCCAGAAGCTTGCAAACTTCAGCTACGCCACTCGCTTTGGATACACCAGCAGGGTTAATCTCAATATTAACTGGTGAGGAGTTCGTCATTTGCAAGCCGCCCATTTGTTGCAGCTCCATCATAATCTGGTGACGAACTTCATCTACTTCGGTATTGAATCCGAATTTCAGCCATTCCAGACCTTCAATATTGTCCGTCCAGCGATCACGGTTGAACAGCTCTTCCACGGAGTATGCCCAGTACCAGCTATTATATTTTTCGCCAATCTCCTGCATTTTGCGGATCAATGCCGGGTCTATCAGATGGCGCATATGCAGATCATGCGGAGCTTTCCAGACTTCACTGCCATTGACCGTTACCATCGGGGTCTCCAGCCCAAGCTGTACCGCATAAGGCATCGCATGAAAAACAGCTCTTCCCGTCGAAAGGCACACATGCACTCCCC